>NZ_CP066786.1:3740000-4040000 GCF_016598595.1 Martelella lutilitoris | reverse complement strand
CGAGGACCTCCGTTTCGGCGTATCGCCGCGCTATCCCTATCTCAGGAGCATCATCGATCATGCCCTGGAATCGATCTCCCTGTCGCGCTGGGAAGAAATGGAGCGGCGCTGGCTCGGTCCGCCGATGGCGGGGATGGAGTCGGACCGCGATCTTCTGACCGGCGACGAGCGACAGTATCTGGCCGAGAAAGGCCCGATCCGGGTCTGCGTGGAGCCCAGTTCACCGCCCTACACGACCATCGAGGATGATGGTTCGCTCGGCGGCGCGATCGCCGAAATCCTCGCCCTGATGAGCGCGCGCGGCAGGTTCGACCGTCAGATCGAGCCTGTCTCGCTGGCGATTGCTGACAGCGACAGCGCGCTCTCGGCCGACTGCGACGTGCTGCCCTTCGTGGCGCGCGAGAACATGCGCGACACGACCTTCGATCTTGCGCCCCCCTATCTCGATATCGCCCTTGCCGTGGCCGCGCCGCTTCAGGCGCCCTTCGTCAGCAGCCTGCGCGAGCTTGAGGGCCAGCGCGTCGGTATCGTTCCCACCCATGTGCCGGCGGAACTCCTGAGGAGCCGTTATCCGAATGTCGGGCTTGTCGCCATCGACAGCGAGGGCGTCGGGCTCAAGGCGATCGAGGACGGAGAACTCGACGCCGTCGTCGGCCCCCTGGACAGTCTCGTCTACCTGATTGCCGGCATGGACAGCAACGACGTGAAGATTTCCGGCCGCATTCCCGAGGGGTTGCAGGTGGTGGTCGCCACCGTGCCGGACGAGCCCTATCTCGGCCGGATCTTTGCCAAGCTGGTCGTCAATCTCGATCCGGACGCCGTCGACCGGATCATCAGCATGCAGAAACTGGCGCCCTTCAAGCGCGCGATCGATTATCGCCTGCTGCTCGGCATTGGTGCGATCGGCCTCGTCGTGCTGGTGCTTTCGCTTTACTGGGTGCGCAAGCTCAGATCCCTGAATGTCGCGCTTAACAAGGCCAACAGCAAGCTTCACGAGGTCAGCATAACCGACGGCATGACCGGGCTTTACAACCGCAGCCACTTCATCGAGCGCGGCGAGGCGGAGTTCGGCCTGTCGCGTATGCGCGGCCTGCGTTTCACCGTCGCCATGCTCGATGTCGACCATTTCAAGCCGATCAATGATCGCATGGGCCATGTTTTCGGCGATGCCTGCCTCAAGCATCTGGCCGAAATCCTCAATGCCCATTTCCAGCGCGCCGGAGATCTCGTCGCCCGCTACGGCGGCGAGGAATTCGTGGCTTATACGCTCGCGGGCGAGGCCGACCAGGTTCGGGCCTTTATCGAAAGGCTGCGCGAGCGCGTGGCGGAAAACCCTGCGGCGGTCAACGATGTGGTGCTGAGCCTGACGGTCAGCGTCGGCTTCTATTCCGCCGTGCCCGGCGCCGGCGATACGCTCGAACAGTATATCGACCGGGCGGACTCCTATCTCTATGAGGCCAAACGAAGCGGCCGCAATCGCGTCAACGGCAATCTCTGATCGTCCTCACCATCTCCTTCGCTCTTGCCTTGCCGAATGTCGGCCGGCGCGTCGGAAAAACAACGCATCGACCGTCGATGCGCAAGAATATGGTTTACGTACATCAAGAACGCGGCTAACCTTGCTACCAAAGGGTAGGGACCTGTCGCGGCGAAGCATAGGCCGCGCGGTTGGACCCGTCGGGTGCGGTGGAGCGCGCCCGGGAGGAAAGACGGAAGCCGGGTGAAGCGCATTCCGGTGGAGCGGGGGAGGCCATGCGCGACGACAACGAGCGCGGCGGGAATGATATTCTTCTCAAGACCGCCGGACTGACCAAATCCTTCGGTCCGATCGAGGTACTGCACGGCATTGACCTTGCGGTGCGCGCCGGCGAGGTTCACGCCGTCATCGGCGAAAACGGCGCCGGCAAGTCGACGCTGATGCGGCTTCTGGCCGGCAATCTCAAGCCGTCGGGCGGCGATATCAGGATCGACGGCCAGTCGGTCTCCTTCGCCAATCCGACGGAGGCCGAGGCCAAGGGGATCGTGCTGGTGCACCAGGAAATCCTGCTCGCGCCCGATCTCACCGTTGCCCAGAATATCTTTCTCGGTCGCGAAATCCGCCGCGGCCTCGCCGTCAACGACCGGGTGATGAATGCCGAGGCGCGAAAGGCGGTCGGCGAACTCGGCGCCGATATCGATCCCGAAACGCCTGTAGCCCGGCTCTCGATTGCCAAGCGCCAGCTTGTGCAGATCGCTCGGGTGCTGCTGACGCCGCACAGGGTGGTGATCTTCGATGAGCCGACCGCCTCGCTGACGCCGGTGGAAACCGATGCGTTGCTCAAGGTGATGCGGGCGATCCGGGACCGGGGCGTGGCGGTGCTGTTCATTTCCCACAGGCTGAATGAAGTCAAGGAAATCGCCGACACGGTGACGGTCCTCAGAGACGGCCACAAGGTGGCGACCCATGAAGCGGACGAGCTTGAACCCTCCGACATGGCCCGCCTGATGGTCGGGCGCGACGTCTCCAAGCTCTATCCCGACCGCAAGCACGACGACGCCGGCGCGGCCGTGCTCGAGATCGGGGACTTCTCCGTTCCGGGTTATGCAAGAAACGCATCCTTTACGTTGCGCAAGGGCGAGATCCTGGGGTTTGCCGGTCTCGTCGGCGCCGGCCGCACGGAGTTGATGGAGGGCATTCTGGGCCTCCGCCCGGGGCGCGGCACGGTCCGTCTGAAGGGCGAGGCGGTGCATTTCAACGCGCCGATCGCGGCGCTGAAAGCCGGCATCGTCTATCTCTCCGAGGACCGCAAGGGCAAGGGCCTGCTGCTCTCCAAGGATCTGCGGACCAATCTGACGCTTGCGGCACTCGATCGTTTCATCAAGGCGCTGATGGTCGACCGCAATGCGGAGGACAAGGCGCTTGATGCCGCGATCCGCGATTTCGACATTCGCACCGGCTCGAAGGAGCTTGCCGCCGGCGAGCTTTCCGGCGGCAACCAGCAGAAGCTGCTTCTTGCCAAAATGATGCTGCTCGATCCCGAGATCGTCATCATCGACGAGCCGACGCGCGGGATCGATATCGGCAACAAGGAGCAGATCTATAAATTCATCGCCGAACTTTCGAAGGCGGGCCATTCGATCATCGTGATCTCTTCGGAGATGCCCGAACTGATCGGGCTTTGCGACCGGATCGTGGTGATGCGTTCCGGCGAGATCGCCGGCGAGGTGACGGGCGAGGGCATGAACGAGAATGAAATCGTGGTTCTGGCAACGGGCGTTGCCGGCAACAGGCATGAGATGGCAGGCGCAAGATGAGTGACAGCGTGAAAGGCGAGGCCGGTTCCGGCTTTCTGAGAAATATCGATCTGCGCGTGATGGCGCCGTTTCTGGCACTGGCGCTGCTTCTGGTGCTCGGCACCTTTTCAAACCCGAACTTCCTGACCGTCAACAATCTGATGAATGTCGCCACCCGCTCGGCCTTCATCGCCATCATCGCGGTCGGCGCCACTTTCGTCATCTCGGCGGGCGGGCTTGACCTTTCGGTCGGCGCCATGGTCGCCTTCGTCGCCAGCCTGATGATCATGTTCATCAACTCGGCGGCGATCGCGAACCCCTACCTTCTTCTGGTGGCGGCGATGGTGCTGGCGATCCTGATCGGCATGGGCTGCGGGCTTTTGAACGGCGTGATCACCACGGTCGGGCGGATCGAGCCCTTCATCGTCACGCTCGGGACGATGGGCATCTATCGCGGGCTGACGACCTGGCTGTCGCAGGGCGGCGCGATCACCGTGCGCGATTTCGAGGTGCAGCAGATCTACCGGCCGGCCTATTTCGGCACCGTGCTCGGCGTGCCGGTGCCGGTGATCGCCATCATCGCGACCGCGCTGATCGGCGCCTTCGTGCTCTACCGCACGCGCTATGGCCGGCATGTGATTGCCGTCGGCTCGAACGAGGAAGTGGCGCGCTATTCCGGCATTTCGGTGCGCAATGTGCGCATCATCACCTATCTGATCCAGGGGCTCTGCGTGGCGGTTGCCGTGCTGTTCTACGTGCCGCGCCTCGGCTCAACCTCGGCGACCACCGGCATGCTGTGGGAATTGCAGGCGATCACCGCCGTCGTCGTCGGCGGCACGGCGCTTCGCGGCGGTGTCGGGCGCATCTGGGGCACGATCTGCGGCGCCTTCATTCTGGAGATCGTCGGCAACATCATGCTCTTGTCGAACTTCATCAGCGAATATCTGATCGCCGCCATCCAGGGCGCGATCATCATCATTGCCATGCTGGTGCAGCGTTCGCTGCTCCGCAGGCAATAGAAAAGCGATCGCGGGCATTGCGGACCGCCCGCGCGTCTCGCTTTACGGCTTGAACGGTTCGCCATTTTGGGAGGAATGCGTATGAAAAATCTGGTTATGGGCGCAACATTGCTGGCGGCGACCTCGCTTGCCGGCGTCACCCAGGCTCAGGCGCTGACGGTTGGCGTCTCCATTCCGGCAGCCGACCACGGCTGGACGGCGGGCATCGTCTACCATGCCGAACGCGTGGCCGAGAAACTGATGGAGGAATATGACGACCTCAATGTGATCGTCAAAACCTCGCCCGATCCGGCAAGCCAGGCGAATGCCGTACAGGATCTGGCCGTGCAAGGCATTGACGCGCTGGTCATCCTGCCGACCGACCCGGATCCGCTGGTCAACGCCATCATGCAGGTCAAGATGGAAGGCACTTTCGTCACGCTCGTCGACCGCGCCCCCTCCAACAACGACAATTCGGTGCGTGACCTCTATGTGGCCGGCAACAATCCTGCGCTCGGTGCGGTCGCCGGCGAATATATTGCCGATACCACGCCGGATGCCCAGGTGGTCGTCATCCGCGGTCTGCCGATCCCGATCGACCAGCAGCGCCAGGACGGCTTTGATGCGGCGCTGGAAGGCACCAATGTCGAGGTTCTGGAGAAGCAGTTCGGCAACTGGAACCGCGACGATGCCTTCCGGGTCATGCAGGACTATCTGACCAAATATCCGAAGATCGACGTTGTCTGGGCCCAGGATGACGACATGGTTGTTGGCGTGCTGCAGGCGATCGAGCAGTCGGGCCGCGACGACATCCAGTATGTCATCGGCGGGGCCGGCTCGAAGGACATGATCAAGAAGGTCATGGACGGCGATCCGATGATCCCGGTCGACGTTCTCTATCCGCCGGCGATGATCGGCACGGCGATGGAGTTGACGGTGGCTGGCATGATGGACCAGGTGCCGATTGCCGGAAGCTATATTCTCGACGCCACGCTGGTGACGCCGGAAAATGCCGAGAACTACTACTTCCCGGATTCGCCCTACTGAGGACCGGGAAGCGGCCGCCCGGCTTCCGGGCGAACCTGAAGGGATCGGCGATCCCGGAGAGCCTTTTCCGGGATCGCTTGAAAATTGGAAAGCCGTCCGCACATTCATCAGAGGCGGGACGGTTTTCGACCGGCGGACCGTCTCGGCCCTGCGGAGCGCGCGGGGCCGTTTCGCCGGCCATTTCGTAAGGCCGTTCCGGGCGGGCTTCGCCCGGCTTTGCGGCACAATCAGCTATCCAGTCTTTCCGGGAGAAAGCACCATGAAAACGATTAAGGGGCCGGGCCTTTTCCTCGGCCAGTTCGCAGGCGACGAGGCGCCGTTCAACAGCTGGGACGCGATCACGAAATGGGCGGCCGATTGCGGCTACAAGGGCGTGCAGGTGCCGTCCTGGGCCGGACAGTTGTTTGATTTGAAGAAGGCGGCCGAATCGAAAGACTATTGCGACGATTTCAAGGGCCAGGCGCGCGAGAACGGCGTCGAGGTCACCGAGCTTTCAACCCACCTCCAGGGCCAGCTCGTCGCCGTCCATCCGGCCTATGACGAGGCCTTTGACGGTTTTGCGGCGCCGGAAGTGCGCGGCAATCCGAAGGCGCGGCAGGAATGGGCCGTCAACCAGGTGATGATGGCGATCACCGCCTCGAAAAATATGGGCATAAACGCGCATGCGACCTTTTCCGGCGCACTGGCATGGCCCTTCCTTTACCCCTGGCCGCAGCGCCCGGCGGGCCTGATCGAGACCGCCTTCGAGGAGCTCGCCCGCCGCTGGAAGCCGATCCTCGATCATGCGGACGAGAACGGCGTCGATATCTGCTACGAAATCCATCCCGGCGAGGACCTGCATGACGGCGTGACCTTCGAGATGTTCCTCGACCGGCTCGACCAGCATCCGCGCGCCAACATGCTCTACGATCCGTCGCATTACGTGCTGCAGTGCCTCGACTATCTCGACAATATCGACATCTACAAGGACCGCATCAGGATGTTCCACGTCAAGGATGCGGAGTTCAACCCGACCGGTCGTCAGGGCGTCTATTCCGGCTATCAGGGCTGGGTCGACCGCGCCGGACGGTTCCGTTCATTGGGTGATGGCCAGGTGGACTTCAAGGCGATCTTTTCGAAGATGGCGGCCAACGACTTCGACGGCTGGGCCGTGGTCGAATGGGAATGCTGCCTCAAACACCCCGAGGACGGAGCGCGTGAAGGCGCCCAGTTCGTCAAGGACCACATCATTCGCGTGACCGAGAAAGCCTTTGACGACTTCGCCGGCGGCGGAACGGACGAGGCAGCCAACAAGCGGATGTTGGGGCTCTAGTCTCGCTTACGGTATCACTGGGCGATGGCCTCCCCCTCACCCCAGCCCTCTCCCCTCCGGGGCGAGGGGGTCTGCTGGTCGGGGCGATAGGCAGAGAGCCAACCACGCGGTCCCTTCTCCCCTCAGGGGAGAAGGTGGCGGCAGCCGGATGAGGGGATACCCCCGGCCAAAGACAATTCAGGAGATATTCCAATGGCAATCAAAGGCAAAGACGAAATCTATTCGGGCCGCATTCGGCTCGGCATGGTCGGCGGCGGGTCCGGCGCTTTCATCGGCGGCGTGCACCGCATGGTATCGCGCCTCGACGATCACTACACATTCGTCGCCGGCGCCCTGTCGTCGACGCCGGAAAAGGCGCTCGCTTCGGGCAAGGAGCTCGGTCTCGATCCCGAGCGCACCTATGGCTCCTACGAGGAAATGGCCGAGAAGGAAGCCGCGCGCGAGGACGGCATCGAGGCGGTGGCGATCGTCACGCCCAATCACATGCATTTCGGCCCGGCCAAGGCCTTTCTCGAAAAGGGCATCCACGTCATCTGCGACAAGCCGGTGACGTCCAGCCTTGAGGAAGCCAAGGCGCTGAAGGCGATCGCCGACAAGGCCGATGCACTGTTCATCCTCACCCACAATTACACGGGCTATCCGATGATCCGGCAGGCCCGCGCCATGATCGAAAACGGCGATCTCGGCGATATCCGCCTGATCCACGCCGAATATCCGCAGGACTGGCTGACGGAGCCGGCCGAACGCTCCGGCTCCAAACAGGCGGAATGGCGCACCGATCCGAAGCGCTCGGGCGCAGGCGGCGCGATCGGCGATATCGGCACCCATGCGCTCAATCTGGCGCTTTTCGTTTCCGGCGCGGAACTGGAAAGCCTTGCCGCCGATCTCGACAGCTTCGTCGAGGGTCGCCAGCTTGATGACAACGCCCATATCATGCTGCGCTTCAAGGAAAAGAACGGAGTGAGGCCGAAGGGCATGCTGTGGGCAAGCCAGGTGGCGCCAGGCTTCGAAAACGGGCTGCAGATCAAGATCTGCGGCACAAAGGGCGGCATCCAATGGGCGCAGGAAAACCCGAACTATCTGTGGTACACGCCCTTCGGCGAGCCGAAGCGCCTGCTGTCGCGCAACGGCGCCGGCGCGCTTGATGCGTCCACCCGCGTATCGCGCATCCCGGCCGGCCACCCTGAAGGCTATCTGGAGGGCTTCGCCAATATCTATACCGAGGCCGCCCGGGCGATAAAGGCGTTCCGCGACGGCAAGACGGCGGATGACGTGGTCTATCCGACGATCGAGGACGGCGTCATCGGCCTTGCCTTCATCGAGGCCTGCGTTGCCTCCTCGAAGGCTGACGGAAAATGGGTCGGGCTCGACGTCTGACCCGGCAAGACATACCCGCGCCCCGCCGGACGACCTTTCGGGCGGGGCGTTTTCTTGACCGCCGTCAGGCGATGACGCAAATCGGCAACGCCGGACATCGAACTTCTGCAACGTTTCAGATTCGCCTTTGCGTTTATGTACAAACCCGCCCAACTCCTCTAGATCACCTTTCGAAAACCGCCGCGCCGTCCGGACAAGGCCGAGATCCGCCGACGCGCAGCCGAAACGACAATGATGCGGTCCGGCGGCCGACAAGGCTGTTCGCCGGGCCGACACTTGAAGGATCACCGACCATGATCGACCCGAAACAGCTCGCCCGTCGTTTTCCGGACGATTTCATTTTCGGCGTTGCCACCGCTTCCTACCAGATCGAGGGCGCGGCGCGCGAGGACGGGCGCAAACCCTCCATCTGGGATGCCTTTTCCCATATGCCCGGCCGCGTGCATAACCGCGACACCGGTGATGTCGCCTGCGACCACTACCACCGTCTTGAGAGCGATCTCGACATGATGAAGGATCTCGGCGTCGAGACCTACCGGTTCTCGATCGCCTGGCCGCGCATCATTCCGGACGGTCGCGGACCGGTGAACGAGGCGGGGCTTGATTTCTACGACCGGCTCATCGACGGCTGCAAGGCGCGCGGGCTGAAGACCAATGCGACGCTCTACCACTGGGACCTGCCGCTGACGCTTGCAGGCGAGGGCGGCTGGACGGCGCGCTCCACGGCCTATGCCTATCAGCGCTATGTGCAGACTGTGATGAAGCGGTTCGGCGACCGGCTGGACCTGGTTTCCACTTTCAACGAGCCCTGGTGCATTGTCTGGCTCAGCCACCTCTACGGCATCCACGCGCCGGGCGAGAGATCCATGGATGCAGCCCTTGCGGCGCTCCACACCGTCAACCTCGCCCACGGGCTCGGCCTTGAGGCGATCCGTCAGGAAGCCCCCGAGGTCAAGGCGGGCATCGTGCTCAATCTGCAGGCGATCTACCCGATCAACGACACGGATACCGACCGAGCTGCGGCCGAACGCAGCTTCCAGTTCAACAACGGCGTCTTTCTCGATCCCCTGTTCAAGGGCGCCTATCCGGACGGCTTCATGTCGGCGCTGGGAGAACGGATGCCGGTAATCGAGGACGGCGATCTCGATCTGATTAGCGGCAAGCTCGACTGGTGGGGCCTGAACTACTACATGCCGTCGCGCGTGGCCGATGACAGCGCGTCGGGCGCCGAATTTCCGGCGGTCAGCTTCGGCGCGCCGGTCTATAACGTGATCACCGATATCGGCTGGGAAACCCACGCGCCGGCCATGAAGATGCTGACCGAGCAGGTCTACCAGCGTTACGACCTGCCGGACATGTACATCACCGAAAACGGCGCGTGCTACAACATGGCGCCCGTTGACGGCGTGGTCGATGACGCGCCACGCACGGAATACCTGTCCGACCATATCGCCATTGCCGCAGACCTCGTGGAGGCCGGCATACCGCTCAAGGGTTATTATGCCTGGAGCCTCATGGACAATTTCGAATGGGCGGAGGGCTATGCGATGCGCTTTGGCCTGATCTATGTCGATTATGAGACCCAGGAGCGCACGCTGAAGAATTCCGGCAAGTGGTACAAGGCGCTTGCGGAGGAATTTCTTGAAAGGGGCGAGGAGCGCTGAGGCTCAGCCCGTTGCAGCATGCACAAACCGCCCGGATGTCGTCCTGGGCGGTTCGTTGCAACGGTTCTCGCCCGGAAACCTAAAGGTTGTCGATCCGGTTCTGCAGGACGCGCAGCTGCCGGCGCAGGTCGTCCAGGTCGCCGGCAACCGGGTGCACGGCCGGAGCGGATTCCCCGCCCTCGTCATCCTCGGCGCGGTAGCTGCTGGCGCCGAGCGGCGCGCGTCGTACCGTCTCCTCCCGGCGGTAGTATTCGCGCTTGAGCGGGTTTTCATAAAGCGCCCTGTCCATCTGCTCGCGCATGTGGGCCTGCTGTTCGGAGAACGCCTTCATCGCGTTGTCGAGGAAGCCCGGCAGCATGGCCTGCATCTGGTCCCCGTAATAGCCGATGATTTCGCGCAGGAACGAGACCGGCAGAATGCCCTGGCCGGATTTCGCCTCCTGTTCGAAGATGATCTGGGTCAGCACGGTGTGCGTGATGTCCTCGCCCGACTTGGCGTCCTGAACGGTGAAATCCTCTCCCTGTTTCACCATGTCCGCCAGGTCCTCAAGCGTTACGTAACTGCTCGTGCCGGTGTTGTAGAGCCGGCGATTGGCATATTTCTTGATAGCCGTCGGTCCGTCTTTTACGGGCATGTTGTGTCTCCTCCCCGCGTTTTTGTTTCCTCTTCCCGTCTTGGATGTAACCTCAAAAAACACCGGGTTACAATCGTTTTATCGCAGCGCAGCGACACGAAACCGGGTCGCGGTGGCACGATCGTGGCCCAATTCTCGGATAGCGAGCCCAGTGACACTGGCTGATCCGGCGCGCACTTTTGCGTGATAGTCGCTGCTGGCGGCTTCTTGATATGCTCGCGCCCCGCTTCTGTTATCGCACCTGCAAACCGCCGCTCGGCTCGAGCCGGGCACAAAAAAAGGCGCCGCCCGAGATGGCGGCGCCCTGACCGGCGAGCGGTGCTGCGAGCCGGTCCTGACGCGACAGCCTTTCGGCGCGCGCCGCTTTCGATGACAGTCGGCGTTACCGGTTGGCTGTCGCCGCGCCAATGCCGCCGCCGATCAGGCCGCCGGCAATCGCGCCGGTTGCGTCTCCGGTAATCGCTGCGCCAGCGGCGGTACCAACGCCGGCGCCGATCGTGGCATTGCGTTCCTGCGTTGTGCAGGCGGCGAGCGGAAGAATGAATGCAAGGGCGAGGACTGCTTTCTTCATGATCTTGGTCTCCAGGTTATACATAGCCTGCGATGAGCAGGATGATGACGATTAGCAGGACGAGACCCAGACCGCCAGACGGTCCGTAACCCCATGTCCGCGAATAGCCCCAGCGCGGCAGGGCGCCGATCAGAAGCAGGATAATGATGATGAGCAGGATTGTGCCGAGCATGGTTTCTCTCTCCGGGAAATCAGTTGGACAAAGAACGCCGGCACGACGAGATTTGTTCCCGAGCGCCTAGAATAGGGCTTTCGGAAAGGATCGCGACCGCCTCGGAAAGCCAGCCGCAATGCCAAAAAAATATGGTTAAGACTTTGTAAATCCACGATATATAGCGGTGAACAAAACAGGAAAACCAGGCTGTCAGCGATTCGTCGCTGATTCGTTCCGGCTTTGGTCCCGGCGCGGAAAAAAGCCTGGGAGTGCCCGGCTCACGCCTCCGCCGTCACGCGCCGCGCCTTCGCCATGTAGACGGCCGAGCGGGCGACCGAGAAACCCGTGGCAAGGCCGACGAAGAGGTTTACCGGGATCATGAAGGCGGGATGCTTGGCAAGCCCCGGGTTGATGGCGAGGCCGGCATTTTGCACATAGAGCGCGGCAAACAGGATCAGAACCATGGCAAGCGTGTGCCATTCGCCCTCGATCAGCACCCTGTCGGCGCTGACGGGGTGCAGTTTCCTCTGCGGCCGCAGCAGCCACACGGCAAGACCGCCGAGAAGGAGCCCGAGGCCGAGTCCCTGCAGAGCGGGCGCGGCAAATCCGAGTGAAACCACCCTGTGCGCCGCAAGGATCAGAAACAGGAGCGGCAGGATGAAGAGCCGGTTGACCGACACTTCCTTGTCCTGGAACCGCTTCGCGCCGCGCAGGACGAGTATGACGAGGATGACCCAGACATAGATCGGCGTTCCGGCGATGATCGAGACGAGCATTTCCATAACGTGACCTTCCTTTCGAATTTCGCTCGGGATAAACTGGGACCTTCATGACAAACGTGAAGGGTGCGTGAAAAGCGGGAGATGAACGAAGTCCGGAAAAACTTCGCAAAATGCAGCGGATTGCAGTTCACGCTTCGCGAAATGCACAGGGATTTTACCCACTGGCGGACCTACGGGCTTCTTGCGATCGTCATTCTCGTCGCCGCATGGTCCGGCCCCTTCGGTACGGAGCGCGAATTCCCCTTCTTCCTGCGCCTGGTCTATTGGGCGGCCGTGGTTCTTCTGACCTTTTCCGCCGCGCATTTCTTCGGCGCCTGGACAAGCTTTCTGCTGCGCCGGCGGGGCCTGCATGCGTTTCCTCGCATCCTTCTGGTCACGCTTGCGGCGGGGTTTGCCAGCACGGCCGCCGTGCTGCCGGTCACCATTGTCGTCTCCGGCAAAGAGGCGCTTTCGCCCGCCGCGCTCTTCTCCACGGCCTACCACGCGCTGCTGATCGCGGCTGCCGCTGTCGGCGCCATGGAGCTTCTGCGCGGCAAAAAAGGCGATGCCGTCGCGACCGGGCCATCTGGCGAGGCGGAGCGCCCGCCGCCGCTGCTCGCGCGCCTGCCGCTGGAAAAGCGCGGCAGGCTGATCTCGCTCTCGGTTTCCGATCACTATGTCGACGTGGTCACGACGCGCGGACGGGCCATGGTGCTGATCCGTCTGAAGGATGCGATCGGGGAGACCGCACCGGAGCCCGGGATAAGAATTCACCGCTCGCATTGGGTGGCGCTTGCGGCTGTCGAGAGAGTGGAGCGGAGGGACGGGCGTCTTGCGATCGTCACCGGCGCCGGCGAAGTGCTGCCGGTCAGCCGCAGCTATCAGGCGGATGTGAGGGCCGCCGGCCTCACCCCGGGCTGATCGTCCGCGTTCATCCTTTGTTTACGAAGGTTAACGTGCCCCTTCCGTTCACCGGGAAGGTGATGATGGCGTTTCCACATCTAGGGCGTTGGCGCCGAGAAAACCCAATATCTAGCCGTGAACAAACCGGGAAAACGGCAGAGTCAGCGATTCGTCTGTGATTCGTTCGCGTCTGTTCCAAATCTTAAGAAAAGCCGATGTTTCGGGCAAAATCCCTGTCCCCCTTGCTTGCGGGCGCAAGCCGGTCCATCTATAGAGAAAGCGCGCGCCGGCGGTTTTCCGCGCGGCGTTTTGAGCAATGGACGGGGGCGAGGATTTGGCCCCGGCCAGGGAATCGGGACCGGGACATTGAATTCTGAAGCAATGATCTTGAGCGGACGCGGTGTCACCGCCATGCTCGGTCCGACCAATACCGGCAAGACCCATTTTGCGATTGAACGCATGGTGGCCCATTCCTCGGGCATCATCGGACTGCCGCTGCGCCTTCTGGCCCGCGAAGTCTATACCCGCCTTGTCGAGCGCGTCGGCGTCAATCGCGTGGCGCTGATCACCGGCGAGGAGAAGATCGCGCCGAAAACCGCCCGCTACAGCGTCTGCACCGTCGAAGCGATGCCGCGCGAGACCGATGTCGCCTTCGTGGCGATCGACGAGGTCCAGCTGGCCGGCGATCTGGAGCGCGGCCACATCTTCACCGACCGCATCCTGCATTTGCGCGGGCGCGAGGAGACCCTTCTTCTGGGCTCGGCGACGATGAAGCCGATCCTTCGGCAATTGCTGCCGGGCGTTTCGATCGTCGAGCGGCCGCGACTTTCCAGCCTGTTCTACGCCGGGCAGAAGAAGATCACCCGCCTGCCGCGCCGTTCGGCGATCGTCGCCTTTTCCTCCGACGAAGTCTATGCGATCGCGGAACTGATCCGCCGTCAGCGGGGCGGCGCGGCCGTTGTGCTGGGCGCGCTTAGCCCGCGCACCCGCAATGCCCAGGTCGAACTCTACCAGAATGGCGACGTCGAATATCTCGTGGCGACGGACGCCATCGGCATGGGGCTCAATCTTGATGTCGATCATGTGGCCTTCGCCCAGGATCGTAAATTCGACGGCCATCAGTACCGCAATCTCAATGCCGGCGAGCTCGGACAGATCGCGGGGCGCGCCGGCCGCCACATGCGCGACGGCACATTTGGCGTGACAAGCCGCGTCCCGCCCTTTGACGAGGAACTGGTGGAGCGGCTCGAAACCCATCACTTCGACCCCGTCAAGGTGCTGCAATGGCGCTGCAAGACGCTTGATTTCTCCTCGCTGCATGCGCTGAAGGCGAGCCTTGACGAGGTGCCGCGCGTGCAGGGGCTGACGCGGGCGCTTCCAGCCGTCGACCAGCGCGCGCTGGAGTTTCTCGCCCGCAACCCCGCCGTTGCCGGAAAGGCGGACCGCCGCGACAGGATCGAGACCCTGTGGGAGGCTTGCGCGCTGCCGGACTATCGGCGCATCACGCCGGCCCAACACGCCGACCTGATCGCCTCGCTTTATCTCGACCTTGTCGAGCATGGCACGGTGGATGAGGATTTCCTCGCCAAACAGGTCCGCCATGCCGATAGGACCGATGGTGAAATCGATACGCTTTCGGCGCGTATCGCCCAGATCAGAACATGGACCTATGTGTCGAACCGGCCCGGATGGCTTGCCGATCCGACACACTGGCAGGAAAAGACACGGAAAATAGAGGATCGGTTGTCGGATGCACTGCATGAGAGGTTGACGAAACGCTTCGTTGACCGCAGGACTTCCGTGCTGATGAAGCGCCTGAGAGAGAATGCGATGCTTGAAGCTGAAGTGAGCGTGAACGGGGATGTCTTTGTGGAAGGACATCATGTGGGGGAACTGGCGGGCTTTCGTTTCAAAGCCGTGACCGGCGCCGAGGGGCCGGATGCCAGGGCGATCGAGGCTGCCGCGCTGAAAGCGCTGGCGCTCGAATTCGAGGCGCGGGCCGCGCGTCTGCACGCCTCCGGCAATTCCGACCTGGTGCTGGATTCCTCCGGAACGGTGCGGTGGCTCGGCGATCCGGTGGCCCGGCTCGTTGCCTCCGAAAATGTCTTGAGGCCGCGCATCGTGCTGCTGGCCGACGAACAGTTGACTGGCGCGGCCCGCGATCATGTCGCGGCCCGCATCGAGCGCTATGTGGCGCACCAGATCCAGACGGTGCTGAAGCCGCTCGATGATCTCGCCAACGCCGATGACATCGAGGGGCTGGCGCGCGGCCTCGCCTTCCAGCTGGTCGAGAATTTCGGCGTGCTGTTCCGGCGCGATGTCGCCGCCGAGGTCAAGGCGCTCGATCAGGATGCGCGGGCCTCGCTTCGCCGCTACGGCGTGCGCTTTGGCGCCTATCACGTCTTCATGCCAGCTCTCTTGAAGCCGGCGCCGGCCGAGATGATCACCCTGCTGTGGGGTCTCGCCAATGACGGCCTCGACAAGCCCGGCTATGGCGAACTCATTCCGGTGCTGGCGGCCGGTCGCACTTCGGTCGTTACCGATCCGGCTTTCGAACGCGCCTTCTACAAGCTTGCCGGTTTCCGTTACCTCGGCAAGCGCGCCGTGCGCATCGACATTCTCGAACGCCTCGCCGACATCATCCGCCCGCTGACGCAGTGGAAGCCGGAAGCGGGTGGCGCGCAGCCGGAAGGCGCCTTCGACGGCCGTCGCTTCGTCACTACGCCGGCGATGATGTCGATCCTCGGCGCAACGCCCGACGACATGGAAGAGATCCTGAAGGGCCTCGGCTATCGCGCCGATGTGGCAACGCCCGAGGAAGTCGCGGCGCTTGAGGCCGTTCAGGCCGAGCGCGATGCCGAGAAGGCCGCAAAGCAGCATGCAGGCGTCGCCGTCGAGACGGTTGCCCGGCGCGCCGAGAAACCGGTTGCCGCAGAGCCTGCCGCCACGGAGACGCCGGCGGCTCCGGCTGCTGAAACGCCCGCTGAAGACAGTGGCGCGGTCGAGAAGGCCGATAAACCCGCTGCCGAAGCTGCGGAAGCCTCCGGCGCGCCCGCCGAAATCGCTGCGTCAGAGCCCAAGGAGGAGGAAGAGCCAAAGCCCGTCCTGCTCTGGCGTCCGGGCGCGCGCGGCAACAACGAGCGCAACCGGCAAGGCCATCAGGCGCGCGGCCAGCGCAATGAGGGTCGCGGTCGCGGTCAGCCGGGTCGAAAGGGCGGTGACGGCGAGCAGCACGAGCGTTCCGGCAAGCCCGGCGGCAAGGGCGGTAAAGGCGGCAAGGGACCGCGCCGCGATCGTGGCGAGAACGAGGGCAACAAGCCGCGCGAGCAGCGCCGCGAGCGCGACAAGCCCGTCGATCCGGATTCGCCCTTCGCCAAGCTTGCCGCGCTGAAGGCGCAGATGAAGCGGTAAACCGATGGCTGAGGGCGAAGCAGCGGAACGCCAGCGCGTCGACAAATGGCTGTTCTTCGCGCGCATCGTCAAGTCGCGGTCACTGGCGCAGAAGCTGGTCCGCGACGGCCATGTGAAGCTCAATGGCGCGCGCATCGTCCGCCCCAGCGTCGACGTGGCGGTTGGCGACAGGCTGGTGGTGGTCCTTGAGCGACGGGACGTGCATCTCGTCGTGCGCGCGCCCGGTCATCGGCGCGGTCCTTTTTCGGAAGCGCAGGAACTCTACCGGGATGTGAGCCCGCCGCCGGCAGCGCGCGAGAAGCTTTCGGCGTTCGAGCAGGCGCAGCGCGTGCCGGGTGCCGGGCGTCCGTCCAAGAAGGAGCGCCGTTCACTGATGCGGCTGCGCGGCGAGGAGTAGAGTTTTCCTTCGCCTTTGGAAACTTCTACCCGAAGCAGCCCCGTTTGTGGAATGAAATCACCTTGCGGCATGCGCGGAAAGCCGTTACCTCACGGTTCGATTGCTAGCCGGCGCTGCCGGTGGCCCGCCGGCCTGAAACTGATCTCTGGAGCCTTTCATGACCTATGTCGTGACCGATAACTGCATCAAGTGCAAATATACCGACTGCGTTGAAGTCTGTCCGGTGGACTGTTTCTATGAGGGCGAGAACTTTCTGGTTATCCATCCGGACGAATGCATCGATTGCGGCGTTTGCGAGCCGGAATGCCCGGCCGAGGCAATCAAGCCGGATACCGAACCGGGCCTTGACCAGTGGCTGAAGCTCAACGCCGAATATGCCGAAACCTGGCCGAATATCACCATCAAGAAGGAGCCGCTGCCCGACGCCGAGGCCATGGACGGCGTCGAAAACAAGTTCGAGCAGTTCTTCTCTGACAAGCCGGGCGCCGGCGACTGAGAGTGGCCCGCTGCCGGCGCGGCGCGGCCCCCGGCCTTGCCAAGATTTTTGAGCGCGCGCGCAATTTGGGGCTTGGCGAAGCTGCACAATTCGGTTAGGTCTCGGCCAAGCTTCCCTCTCGCCGGCGACGTCTTGTCGCGGGTGCATGGCTCATTGATTTCTGCTGCTTAACGTGCTATATACTGGTCACTGACCCAGAAAACGGCATTTTTGCCTTATAGCCCAAGAAAGCAATCAACCCTAGCGTCGACAAAATCATTCGAACTGCGGATGCCTTTCGAAACAAGGAATTCGTCGCGCTTTTCGTTGTCCGTTTGATGGTTACAGTGGGTGCGACCCTCCAATCCGTCCCACCCGCCGGATCATGCATGTCCGGGACCGGCGCCCGCCGGATGCGTAACAGGGAGTTTTTAAAAGCCTATGACAGTACAACAGAAAAAGTCTGCCGGCCGCCATGGTTTCAAGACCGGTGAGTCCATCGTCTACCCCGCTCACGGCGTTGGCACGATCAACGCGATCGAGGAGCAGGAAGTGGCCGGCATGAAGCTCGAGCTTTTTGTCATCGATTTCGACAAGGACAAGATGCGCCTGAAGGTGCCGGTTGCCAAGGCCATGAGCATCGGCATGCGCAAGCTGTCGGAGACCGATTTCGTCGAGCGCGCTTTGAAAGTTGTGCAGGGCAAGGCCCGCGTGAAGCGCACCATGTGGTCGCGCCGCGCCCAGGAATATGACGCCAAGATCAATTCCGGCGATCTGATCTCGATTGCGGAGGTCGTTCGTGATCTCTTCCGCGCCGATACCCAGCCCGAGCAGTCCTATTCCGAGCGCCAGCTTTACGAGGCGGCGCTTGACCGCATGGCGCGCGAGATCGCCGCCGTCAACAAGCTCTCGGAAACCGAGGCCGTCCGTCTCATCGAGTCCCACCTTGCCAAGGGTCCCAAGCGCGGCAAGGGTGCGGACGAAGAGGACGACGCGCGCGAAGAGGCCGCCTGAGGTCTTTCCGAACAGGCCTTGAACGAATGAGAAAAAATCCGGCCCCGGTGGCCGGATTTTTTGCGTTTTGGCCGCCTTTCACGTTTTTGTGCACGAAAACCTGCCGCCGGCGGTGAACCAAATGGCCGCCCGGCGCGTTTGCATGGTTGAGGAGTGCTGGGGCGGTTGCGGTTCTGACCGGGCCACCCGGTGCTCATGGCCTTGATCGTCTTGCCTTTTCGGGAGTGATGCCATGAATGTCGACGTACAGGATCACCGCATAGCCAGCGCAGCAATGGCCGCGCCCTATCTGACCCGCGAACAGGAAACGGAACTGGCGGCGCGGTGGCGCGGCAGCGACGACAGCAACGCCCGAAACGATATCGCCATGGCGCATCTCAGGCTGGTGGTCGCCATGGCCGGCAAGTTTCGCGGCTTCGGCCTTCCCAAGTCCGATCTGGTCCAGGAAGGCTATGTCGGCCTTCTTGAGGCGGCGGCCCGGTTCGATCACGAGCGCGGCGTCCGCTTCTCGACCTATGCCAGCTGGTGGGTGCGCGCCTCGATGCAGGATTATGTGCTGCGCAACTGGTCGATCGTACGCGGCGGCACGAGTTCCAGCCAGAAGGCGCTGTTTTTCAAACTGCGTCAACTGCGCGCCAAGATTGCCGCACGCGACCGCGGGACGAGTTCCCAGTCGATCTATGAGGAAATCGCCAAGAGCCTCGGCGTTCCGGTCTCGGATGTCCAGGTGATGGATGCGCGGCTTTCCGGCAACGACGCCTCGCTGCAGGCCCCGGTCGGCGGCGAGGGCGAGGAGGGCACCGAACGCATCGATCTTCTGGTCTGCGACCAGCCGCTGCCGGAGGAGCAGGTCTCCGGCATGATCGACGGCGAGCGCCTGAGCGCCAGGCTGAAGCGCGCGCTCTCCAAGCTGTCGCCGCGCGAAAACCGGGTGATCCGCGCCCGCAAGCTCGCCGAAGACGGCGCGACGCTCGCCGAACTCGGCGCCGAACTCGGCATCTCCAAGGAACGGGTGCGCCAGATTGAAACGCGCGCGCTGGAGAAGTTGAAATCGGCGATGACCGCCGATAGCGGCATGATCGCCGTTACGGCCTGAGATTTTCGCGCCTATTGCGAAACGATCTTCACGTCCTGGCCGACCGAAAGGGTTGCGCCGGGGCCAAGCGCGTTCAGAACCCTGAAGAGCGCCAGCTTGCGGCTTGTCCCCATCATCTTGGCCGAGAGGCTCGCCATCGTATCGCCGGGCTGAACCTTGACGATCCGGATTCTGAGCGGCTTCAGGGCGGCAAGCTCCTGCGGCGACATCTTGTGGAAGGACGCGCGGACCGCGCCGGCAATGTCCTCCAGATAGCCGCTGCCGCGCGGCGCCGCCGTCAGCAGCCTGTAAATCTCGTTGCCGTCGCGGATCACCGTCACGTCGAAGGACCAGTCGCCGGCGACCGCGTGGGCCGTCGCAGCCGGCATGCCGTTGACGCTCGTGGTCTCGACCGAGCCGGGCACGAGGCCGGTCACCCAGCCGCTCTGGATATAGTCCTGAAGGTCGCGGCGGCCCTTGGCCTTCACCCCGTCGAAACGGATCGCCACATCATTGGGGCCGGTCGCCACCACGGCATTGGCCTTGTCGGTCATGGAAAAGCCGGGGGGAACCTCAAAGGCGATCTGAAGCTTCGGATGATAGAAGTTGCGATCTCGGATATACCCCTCGTCGGCATTGCTGCCATAGAGCAGGCCATTGATCCCGTTCAGGAAATAGTCATGCCCGACCTCCTTTGCGCCGACATTGGCGTAGAGGGCGGCCTGCTCGTCGGCAAGCTGCACGCGGCGCGGCGTATTGGGGTGGCTTGAGAGAAAGTCGAGGCTCGCATCCTCGGCGCCGGCGGATTCATACTGGGCAAAGGCGGCCATGGAGCGCAGGAACCGCGCGGCAGCCGTCGGGTCGTAACCGGCTTCGGCCAGCATGCGGATGCCGATCGCGTCGGCCTCAAGCTCCTGCTGGCGCGAGAAGGCGGCAAGCCGCATTTTGCCGCGGGCGGCAATCTGCTCCACCGCGGGCGTATCGGGCAGAACCTCGGCGATCACTTCGTTGGAAATGGCCTCGGCCTCTTCGCGGCGCTGGCGCTCGATGCCGTGATTGGCGGTCACATGCGCCATTTCGTGCGACAGCACGGCAGCGATCTCCGAGGCGTCATTGGCAAGCGCCAGAAGACCCCGGGTGACGTAGAGATAGCCGCCGGGCAGCGCAAATGCGTTGATGCTCGGCGAATTGAGGATGGTGATGCGGTATGTCTGCTGCGGATTTTCCGAGACCGCCGTCAGCGCGCCGGCAATACGGGCGACAAGCCGTTCGACCTGGGGATCGCGGTACTGCCCGCCATAGGTCTCCAGGATGCGCGGATGCTCGCGCGCGCCCATGGCGGCATTGGGATCGTTGCGGGTCAGCGCCTCGACGGTCTGCTCGTTGCCGCCCGTGTCCGGCACGATGAAATAGGTGTCGGTCGTCGTGCAGGCGGAGAGCGCAAGCATGGCGGCAAGGGCAAGCGCGGCACGATGCCTGCCGGTCCGGCGGCGGTCCGTCTGCAGGCGGCCAGGATTATTGTTCATGCTTGTTGCGCCTGTCAAAACGCGACCCTTGTCCGGTATTTTTGTGACGGCCGTCAAGCCGCTTCTCCACAATCATATTTGGCGTTCGCGGCCGCAAGGGTCAATAGCGCATCGAAATCGCCTCATTCTCGATGACAAGGCGGTGATCGGCGATCTCTTCGACCTCGCCGGGCTCGTGCGAGACGATCATCACGGTATTGCCGGTTTCCGCGTGCAGTTCAAGCAGGAGCGCGCCCATTTCCCCGCGCATCTCCGGGTCGAGCGCGGCAAAGGGCTCGTCGAGCAGAAGAACCGGGCGATTGCGCACCAGCGCGCGGGCAAAGGCGGCGCGCTGGCGCTCCCCGCCGGAAAGCGAGGCGGGCATGCGGCGTTCAAAGCCTTCAAGGCCGACGCGGGCAAGGGCATGACTGATCTTTTGCCTGTCGTTTCGATCAAGCCTGAGGCGCGCATTCAGCCCAAGGCCGGTATTGGTGAAGATATCGAGATGGGCAAAGAGATTGTTTTCCTGAAACACGACCGTGACCGGACGCTTTGCCACATGCAGGCCATTCATCGCCGCGCCGCCGATGATGACGCGCCCGCTGTCGGGTTCTTCAAAGCCGGCGATCAGGTTCAAAAGCGTGGTCTTGCCGGAGCCGGAGCGGCCGGTCACCGCCGTCACCCGCCCGCCGGCGATTTCGCCGCTGAAGCGGAAATTCTTGTCGCCGAGGGCAAGAGCCGCGGAGTCCAGAACGATTGAGGGAGATTGCGTCACGTCTGTCCTCTTCCAGCGTTTCGGGGCGCGCGCGTGCCGGCGATCATCAGCACGAGGCAAAGCGCGCCCAGGATCAGCGCCAGCCCGTTGGCATCGTCGGTACGATAACTGCCGAGCCGGCTGTAGAGCAGCCAGGGCAGGGTGGTCAGCTGATCGCCGCCGAAAAGGGCAACCGCGCCCAGATCGCCGAGCGACAGCGCCATGGCAAAGGCCAGTGCCGTCAGCACGGGTCTCCTCAGACCCGGCCAGTCAACGATCCGCAAGCGGGCAAGGCCGGAAAGCCCGAGGCTTGCGGCAAGTCGGGCGGTGCGGGACCGATGGACGGCGAAGGCCGGCTGCAGCACGCGCAGCACGAAGGGCAGCGCCATCAGCGCGTTGATCGCGGCGACGATTGCCGGCGCTGCCGTATCGGTGAGGCCGAAGGGGCGCAATAGCAGAAACCAGCCGGTGCCCAGCACGATCGGCGGCACCAGAAGCACAAGCGAGCCCATGGCCGACATGGCGCCGGCGCTGCCGCGATAAAAGGGTTCGGGTGCCCTCAAGGTCCGGATCGCTCCGATGGCGGCAATAAAGGAAAGCGCCACGGCAAGCGCGGCCAGCGCCGCCGACAGGGCAATGGCGAGGCTGGTCGCCGTCGCTCTGAGGAAGACGGGTTCGACGAGCAAACCGATCAGATCGGCGCCCGCGCCCTTTACCACGATGACGGCGAGCGGCAGGATAAGCCAAAGCGTGAAAAGCGCGATCAGCGCGAAATCGAAGCCGCGCGACAGCCGATGGTCCGCATCGGGGCGGCGGCCGGCCTCGCTGCTGGCGCTTGTTCCCGGATCGCCCGCCCGCGGCAGGAAGGCAAGTGCAGCAAGGACCAGCGCTGTCAGCACGATCTGCAGGCCGGAAAGAGCGACGGCGCGGGCGGGATTGAAATCAAACCGCAGCGCCTGGTAGATCGCGACCTCGATCGTGGTCGCCGCCGGCCCGCCGCCAAGGATCAGCACCAGCGTGAACGAGGTGGCGCAGAGCATGAAGATAAGGCCGGCCACGCCCGCGATCAGCGGCGCGATCACCGGCCATTCGATCAGGCGGAACACGCTGCGCTGCGGCATGGCGAGCATCGCTGCCGTCTTGAAATATTCCTGCGGCACGCGTTCAAGCCCCGCCAGAATGAGGCGGGCGGCAAGCGGCAGGTTGAAATAGACATGGGCGATCAGAATGCCCTGCAGGCCATAGATCTGCAGCGGGCGACCGAGCGCGGCCAGATCCAGCATATCGTTGAACAGGCCCTGTCGTCCCCAGATGCCGATAATGCCGAGCGCCCCGATCAGCACCGGAAGCCCGAGCGGCACGGCCATGAGCCGGACGATCCAGATGCGACCGGGAAACTGCGGACGCCTTGCCATGGCAAGCGCTACGGGGATGGCCAGAGCGACGGAGATCAGCGTTGACAGGCAAGCCTGATAGAGCGTGAAGCGCAGGATGCGCCAGACATAGGGCTCGTTGAGGACCGCCGCCGCATCGGCAAGCCGTCCGAAACCGGCAAGCGACGCGACTGCCACGGCGATGAAGCCGAGGACGGCGAGAAGGGCGACAAGGCCGGCGGAAAGGCTGCGGCGGAACTCCGCCCCTGTCAGATACACGGTTACGGTCCCGTCACCGCGCGCTCATGGCGTTCAGCCACTCATCGATCCAGGCCTGACGGTTTTCGGCCACCACGTCGGGGGCGAACTGCAGGGTCTTGTCCGGCATGACCGCGTTCTGGAATGCCGCGGGCAGGGGGTCGGATGTCTGCGCCACGGGCATCATCCAGTTATGCGTCGGGATCGCGTCCTGAAAGCCGGGCGTCAGGACAAATTCGAGGAAGGACTTTGCCAGCGCCGGGTCCTCGGCCATCTCCGTCATGCCAGCGACCTCGATCTGGACATAGAGCCCGTCTTCGATATCGGCCGCCTTGTAGCGGTCGGTCTCCTCGGCAATCTGGTGATAGGCGGGCGAGGTGGTGTAGGACAGCACCATCGGCGCCTCGCCGCTGGTGAAGAGACCGTAGGCCTCGGACCAGCCGGGCGCGACCGTCAGAATGCGCTTTGAAAGCGTCTCCCACTTCGCCGCCGCCTCGTCGCCGTAGACTGCCTTCATCCACAACAGCATGCCAAGCCCCGGTGTGGAGGTGCGCGGATCCTCGATGACGATTTTTTCGTCGCTCGGTCCATTGACGAGGTCATCGAGCGTTGTCGGCGGGGTTTCGATACTCTCGCTGTCGTAAACGATGTCGAAATAGCCGTAGTCGAAGGGCACGAAAATATCGTCGTCAAAGCCGCCGGGAATGGCGAGGTTTTCGGTCGAGACCCCGGATGCGGCAAAAAGTCCCGTCTCCTTCGCCTCGTGGATCAGGTTGTTGTCGAGGCCGAGCACGATATCGGCCGGGCTCGTGCGGCCCTCGAGCTTCAGCCGGTTCAACAGCGCGACGCCGTCTTCCGCGCCGACGAATTTGACGGTGCAGCCGCATTGGGCCTCGAAGGCGTCCTTTACCAGCGGCCCCGGGCCCCATTCCGTGTTGAAGCTTTCATAGGTATAGACGGTCAGCACCTTGCCATCCTGGGCATGGGCGCTGCCGGCTGCACCGAATGCCAGTGCCGCAATCGCGATTTTCATATGGTGGGCTGACATGACGCCTCCTTCGTGCTGTCGCAATCAATAAGGGAAAAGGGCGTCTTCTGGTTCACGCGTCTAATCCCTCCGCCGGTCTTAACCGGATCAGGTTCCTCGGGTTGGTCTTCGTACCTCTCAGCGGTTGACGCTAGGATCAGCGTTCCGCACCCCGTTAGAGCTTTCCGACACCTATCGCGGCCGGGCCGCGAATTCAAGGGCTCCGGCCTATTTGAAATAGTCGGCGAAAGTGACTAGGTATGGGGCACATCCGGATTTCCGGATGTGCCCGCCAGTCGTCATGCAGGAAAGTGTGTCGGCTCAATCCTCTGCAGCGCGCGAGAATGACCTTGTACGCGCTTCAGGAAAGAGAAACGGCGCTACGGCGCGGGCCGGGCATTTGCCTGTCTTTCGCTGTCGCGCTCGGTGTTCAAGGAAGGAGCACACGAAATGGCAGAAGCAAAGAGCGGGGACACCGTTCGTATTCACTATACCGGAACGCTCAACGACGGTTCGACCTTCGATTCTTCGGAGGGTCGCCAGCCGCTGGAGTTCACGGTCGGCGCCGGCCAGATCATTCCCGGACTCGACCGCGAGATCGCCGGCATGACTGTCGGCGACAACCGGCAGGTTCAGGTTCCCTCCGACGAGGCCTATGGGCCGCATGATCCGCAGAAGGTTCAGGTCGTGCCGCGTTCGGCCATGCCGGCGGAGGTCGATGTGGCGCCCGGCATGCAGCTGCAGGCCCGCACGCCAGACGGCCAGACCGTGCCGCTGATCGTTACCAAGGTCGAGGAAGAGCAGGTCACCGTCGACGCCAACCATCCGCTCGCCGGACAGGATCTGAACTTTGCCATAGAGCTCGTCGAAATCGTGAAAGCCGCCTGATAAAAAAGGCGTTTTTCGGCAGCGCCGCCATCTTGACGCCGTCCTCCGGACGGTCGAAAATATTGCGGCGCGAAGAAGGCATATTGCCATGATCTTGCCATTCTTTGGTTGAATGGCTGCCTTATAAATGGGGCTGGAATGCAACGCGGCGTTCCAGCCCCTTTTGGTGCGCGCAAGAATGGGCCCTATCTGTTAACGCATGGAAACTTGCATTGGTTTTTTGCCTGGACGTGGAACCGAACCGGCGCTCCGCCGTTACGGACTCGTCCGCGCGTGCCGCGAAGGCAATTTCCGCGCTGTTTCGGGACAAGGGCAGACCTTTCCAAAGAAGACGTTTCGGCGCTGGATTTGGTGCCATGCAACATTGCGGAAGCTTCTTTTTCAACCGACGGGAATTTGAATGAAGAGACGTTTTTTTCTGGCGCAAACGGCGGTCGGCGCGCTGGCTTTTTCCGGCTTTGCAGGGCGCGCAATCGGGCAGGACGCAGCCGTCGAACCCGCCAAGGTGCCGGACCAGAACGACGCCGTGCAGGCGGAGGCGCCGTCGCCGGACGCCTTTACCTTCGATACGCTGACGGCCCGAATGAAGGCGCGCGCCGCCAAACCGTATCAGGAACCGGCACAGAATGTCCCCGCGCCGTTCGAATCGCTCCATTACGATGACTATCGCGCGGTCCGCTACGATCCGAACAAGGCTATATGGCGGGACCAGTCGGATTTCCAGCTGCAGGCTTTTTCGCTCGGCTGGTTGTTCAAGACACCGGTCGAGATCTACGAGGTTGCCAACGGCAAGGCTGAGAAACTGGTGTTCTCGGCCAGTGACTTCATTTTTCGCGCGCCGCTTGACGCCGAGCAGTTCAAGGATGTCGAACTGCCCGGCGTTGCCGGTTTCCGCATCAACTATCCGCTGAACCGGTCCGATGTTTCCGACGAACTGATCTCCTTCCTCGGCTCATCCTATTTTCGCGCGCTCGGCCAGGGCAATCTCTACGGGCTTTCGGCGCGCGGGCTGGCAATCAACACCGCGACGAACGAGGGCGAGGAGTTTCCGCGGTTCTCCGCCTTCTACATCGTCCGGCCGGCAGCCGAGGGCGAGAAGATCATAGTTTTTGCCGAACTCGACGGTCCGAGCGTGGCCGGGGCCTACCGGTTCGTGATCACGCCCGGCAAGAACACGCGCATGGATGTGACGGCGCGGCTGTTTTTCCGGAACGATATCGCCCGTCTCGGCGTTGCTCCCATGACGTCGATGTTCCTGTTCGGGCCGGCCAACCACCACGCTTTCGATGACTATCGCGAGCGGGTCCACGACAGCGAGGGTCTGAAGATCGTGCGGGCGGACGGAACCGAGCTGTGGCGCAACCTGCAGAACGCGAAGAAGCTCGCCAATTCCTTCTTCGCCGAGACCGATCCGCGCGCCTTCGGCCTTTACCAGCGCCATCGCGATTTCGAGGACTACCAGGATGCCGAAGCCCATTACGAGCGTCGGCCGTCGCTGTTGGTCGAGCCGCTCGGCAACTGGGGCAAGGGGTCGATCTCGCTGGTCGAGATCCCGACCGACAAGGAGGTGAACGACAATATCGTGGCCTTCTGGCAACCGGAGGCGCCCGCCAAGGCTGGCGGTTCGGCCGAATATTCCTATCGCCTGACCTGGGGCGCGATCGAGGAGGACCGCGCGCGGATTGCGCGCGTGGTCGACATCCGAAGCGGCGAAGGCGGCGTATCAGGAACGGAAGCCGATGAGGACGTCCGCAAGCTGGTGGTCGATTTCGCCGGCGGCGCGCTCGATGATCTCGGCGGCGGGTCGGAACTTCAGGAGCGCCTGCACATTACCAATGGCGAGATCGTTCATTCGACGGTTTCGGCGATCAGGGGCGAAGGCGTCTGGCGGCTTGCCATCGATGTTCGCCCGGCCGGCGAGGCGCCGGTGGAACTGGTTGGAGCGCTTTCCGACGGCAGCCGCGATCTGAGTGAAATATGGCTTTATCAATGGAGAAGAGGCGATGACCAGCCAGACTGACGGAAACAAGGATATGACCCGGTTTCTCCCCGAAACGGCCCCGCTGCCGATGCCCGACCAGATGATCGAGCGTCCGCGCCGAAAGGGACTGGTGGCGATCCTGCTGTCGCCGGTTCTTGTCTGGCAGCGCCCGCGCGCGGCGCGATCGTTTTCGAAGGGATAAGGACGGAACGAAAAGGCCAGCACGGGTTTCCGGTGCCGGCGTCAATGCGAGGATGAGCGATGCTGGCTCTCAGGCGAACCATTTCCATTCTGTTTGCGGCTTTCGTGGCGGCGATCGCCTCGCGGCTGGCGATGGACGTGTTCTTCGCCGATGGCACCGACTGGGTGGACTTCGTCAGGATCGCGCTTTGCGCCGCCACGGCCGCCTGGATCGCCTGGGGCGCGTCCCTCGCGCTTGGCGGGCTTTTCGGCGCGCCGATGAGGACGCCGCAGCGCGCAACGCTGTCGGAGGGCGGGCATGCCGCCCGCACGGCCATCCTGATTCCGGTCTATAACGAGGATCCGCGCGCGACCTTTTCCTCCGCCGCCGCCATGGCCGAGAGCCTTCAGACGACCGGACACGCAGATCTTTTCGACATAGCCATCCTGTCTGACACCCGTGACCCCAGGATCGCGGCCGAAGAGGAGGCATGGTTTCTGAGGCTTCATGCGGAGGTCGCTCCGCCCGTTCAGGTCTTCTATCGCCGCCGCACCGATAATTCCGGCAAGAAGGCCGGCAATATCGGCGATTTCGTTCGCCGCCACGGCGCCCGCTACCCCTATATGCTGATCCTGGATGCCGACAGCCTGATGGAAGGCGAGACGATCGTCGAGATGCTGCGCCGCATGGAAGCCGAGCCGAGGCTCGGCCTGCTGCAGTCCCTGCCGAAGATCGTCGCCGCACGCTCATGGTTCGCCCGCGCGCTGCAGTTTTCGGCCGGCCTGTTCTCGCCGATTTTCACGCGCGGTCTCGCGCGCATGCAGGGCCATGAAGGCCCGTTCTGGGGCCATAATGCAATGGTGCGCACGCAAGCCTTTGCCGAAAGCTGCGGCCTGCCGGCGCTGACCGGCGCGCCGCCCTTCGGCGGGCACATCCTCAGCCATGATTATGTCGAGGCGGCGCTTCTGGCGCGCAAGGGCTGGATCGTCCGCGTGGATGCCGATCTGGAGGGCTCTTTCGAGGAGGGGCCGCAGAATGTCATCGACTATGCCAAGCGTGATCGTCGCTGGTGCCAGGGTAATCTCCAGCACATCCGCCTCATCCACGCGCCTGGGCTGAAGGGCTGGAACCGTTTCACCTTCGTGCAGGGCGTGATGGCCTATGTCAGTTCGCCCCTGTGGATGGCTTTCATTGCCGCCTCGATCGTCGCGCCGCTCTTCGCCCCGCCGCCGGAATACTTCCCAAGCCCCTATCTGCCGGCGATCTTCCCGCGTGCGGAGACCGCGCTTGCCGTGACGCTGCTCGTCGGCGTCGGCGGCCTGCTGATCGGCCCGAAACTGCTGATCGCACTGCGCTCCGGCGTCACCGGCGAGGCGCGCCGCTTCGGCGGCTTCATCGCCGTATTCGCCTCGACGCTTGCGGAAATCATCTGGTCGTCGATCCTGGCGCCGATCACGCTGATGTACCAGTCGCGCTCGGTCATGCAGATCATCTTCGGCATGGACGGCGGCTGGCCGTCTTCGGATCGTGAAGGCCACACGATCGGTTATCGGGAAGCCTTCAAGGCGAGCTGGTGGATCGTCCTGACCGGCATCGTCATGCTGACGGGTGCCTTCGTGCTCGCGCCTGCACTGTTCTGGTGGCTGACGCCGATCGCCGTGCCGCAGATGCTTTCGCCGCTGCTGATCGCGGCCAGTTCCTCGCCGGCGAGCGGCCGCCTTGCCGCGCGTTGCGGCCTGCTTCTGACGCCCGAGGAACGCGTGCGTCCGGCGGTCATGCTTCTGCGCGATGCGGTGCTCGCACGCTGGCGCCTCCCGACTGCCGGCGACGATGCGGCGCACGAGGCTCTTGCGGGCGAACCGCAGACGGGCAAGGCCGAACCCGCCTATTCGGCCGTTCAGGGATAGCGGATGTGAAAGAGGGAGGAGCGCAAGCCTTCGTGCGGGTGCCATCGGAGAGGAGCCGACGCGATCCGCGCCTCGACGTATTGAGAGGCCTGGCCCTGATCATGATCTTCATCGATCATGTGCCGGAGAACCTGTATTCGTTCTACACCATCCGCATGATCGGCTTTTCCGATGCGGCCGAGGCCTTCGTGCTGATCTCCGGCATCTCGGCCGGGCTTGCCTACAGCCACCGTTTTGCCGGCGCGATGATGAGCACTGCCAGAGTGATCTGGAGGCGGGCGTTGACGATCTACGGCGCGCATGTGCTGTCCACCCTGCTCGCCCTCTTGATGACGGTGCCGGCCGTCTTTGCCTTCGGCCTCTTCGAGTTCGGCGCGACAAACGGTGTCGACTGGGCCTGGCGTGAGCCTTTCGCGACCGCAATCGGCATCTTCACGCTCTCCTATCAGGTCAGCTATTTCAACATCCTGCCGCTCTATGTGGTGCTGTTTGCCGCAGTGCCGGGATTACTGTGGCTCGGGCGCAGAAGCGTCCTGCCGATGCTCGCCGTCAGCGCCGCGATCTGGCTTGCAGGGCGCTGGAGCGGGCTTAAAATGCCGGCCCATCCGGGCGACTGGGCCTGGTATTTCAATCCGTTCTGCTGGCTCTTCCTGTTTGCGATCGGCTTGGCTGTGGGCATAACGGCGCGTCGGGGCAAGGCGCTGGTGCCGTTTTCGCCCTTCCTTTACGCTGCGGCCGTTGCCTTCGTTCTCTTCGCGGCCTGGTGGCGGTTCACCGGCCATTACAGTTTTCCCTGGCCGGAGGGACTGACGCCGTCTGTCATCGCCGATACATCCAAGGAAACGCTCGGCCTGCCGCGCATCGCCCATATCCTGGCGCTCGCCTATATCGTCGTTTACCTGCCCGGCTTCCGCCGTTTTCTGGAAACGCCCGTGTTTCATCCGGTCAACATCATGGGACGGGCAAGCCTCGTCACCTTCGTGACGGGATCGTTGATCGCCTTCGCCCTGCAGATTTTCCGCACGGTTTATCCGACGGGGCTTCTTGAAGATACGCTGCTGCTCGCCGCGGGTCTCGTGATTCAGTATTGCGCCGCGCGCTACGCGCTGCAAAGGGCCGGCAGGCTTGTGCTGCCTGCCGCGCGGCCGGGGCAGGAACAGGTCCGGTCCATGGAAAATCTCACCGTCACGCCGCCGCGCAAGGCCAACCGGTAGCGCGCCGGTTCAGGCCGGCGACTTGACCGTGCCTGGTCCGTGGTGGGCTGCGCCGAGCGCGATCGGCTTCAGGCTCATCGCGGCGAGGAGGCCTGCAAAGGCGAGGCAGGCTGCGAAGGTGAAGATGGCGGAAAAGGTGTCGGCATAACCGGCAATGGCGGCCGCATGGGCGGCGCCCGTGAGATCGTGAATGGCGACCGGCGTAAGGTCGGCAAGCGGGCCTGCGCCCGGCACAGGCGGCGCCTGGCTGAGGCCCCGTGCAAGCAGCGCGCCATAGATGGAGATCGCCGTTGCCGCGCCGATCATGCGCGACAGCGTGACCGTACCGGTCGCAGCCCCGACATCGCCGCCGCGCGCCGCGTTCTGCACGCCGAGCACCGGCACCTGCTGGCCGAGGCCGACGCCGATGCCCTGAAGCCCCATGATGACGGCGACCGCATAAAGGGGCGCTTCACGGCTGTAGAGCGCCAGCAGCGTGAAACACAGCGTCGAGAGCGCAAGGCCCATGATCGCATAGGGCTTGTAGCGCCCGGTCATCGACATCAGCCGTCCGCTGCTGATCGACCCGATGACGATGCCCGAGGTGATCGGGATGAAGAACAGGCCTGCGGTCGTCGGCGACAGGCCGTAGACGGTTTGCAGATAGAGTGCGAGATAATTGACCATGCCGATGGCCACCGCTCCGCTCGCAATCGAGATGAAGATCAGCAGGGCAACGGTGGGATTTGCAAGAAGCGACAGCGGAATGATCGGCTCCGGCGCGCGCCGTTCGGCCAGCACGAAGGCGAGGCCGCAGAGGACGGCTACGCCGACGACGACAAGGCTCCGGGGTGCGATCAGCGAGCCGAAGATCTCGCTCGAATCGCTCCACAGGACGACGGCCGTGACCGCGACGGCCAGAAGGGCGGCGCCGGCGAAATCGATCCTCGGCTGTCTGTCCGGCTTGCGGTTGGGCAGGAGAAAGAACAGGCCGCAAAGGACGATGAGGGCGAGCGGCAGGTTGATGAGGAAGATCGACCGCCAGCCGAAGGCTGCCGTCATCGTGCCGCCGAGGAGTGGCCCGAGCGCGCCCGAGGTCATGATGACGAGGCTTGCATAGCTCTGGTATTTCGGCCGTTCGCGCGGCGAAAACAGATCGGCGTTGAGCGCGAAAATCGACACCATCAACCCGCCGCCGCCAAAACCCTGCAGCGCGCGCGCGGCAATCAGCGTGTTCATCGAGACAGCCAGACCGCAGGTCAGCGAGCCGAGGAGAAAGATGACGATTGCGGTCATCAGCACATATTTTCGCCCGATAAGGTCGCCAAGCTTGCCGTAAAGCGGCATCACGGCGCAGGAGGCGAGCAAATAGGCCGAGGCCACCCAGCCGAAGCGCTCGACCGCGCCGAATTCGCCGACAATCGTCGGCAGGGCGGTGGAGACGATCTGGTTGTCGAGCGTGGCCAGGAACATCGCCATCAGAAGGAACAGAAAGGCGACGATGCGCAGGCGGGGATGCTCGACCAGCGAAATGAAGGGCTGAGGCGGCGATGAGGCGTGGGTTGTCATTACGCGAATATGTGATAAACGCAAATATATGTCAATGGCATTGAATTGCCCTTGGCATGTTTCAACTCCTCAGGGAATCTGGTATAAAACAGGAATGACCAAGACGATGCCAGCAGCCAGTGAAGCCGAAGAAGAGGCCATGGAACGGATTTCGGGCGCGATGACCCGCAACCGCCTGATGACCCGGCGGCGCATTATCGGCCGCCTCGCGATTGCAAGGGTCGCGCCGGCGCTCGAGATTACCCATCTTGATGTGCTCGATGTCGTCTCCCGCGTCGAGGCGCCGGCAAAGGCCACGATCGGCGCGGTTGCCGAAGGCATGCGTATCGACCCTTCGCGCGCAAGCCGCATCGTCGCCGAGCTTGTTGCCCAGAACGTGCTGGAACGACGCGTCTGCCAGAGCGACGCACGCCGCTCGATCCTGGTGATCACGCCGAAGGGACGCAAGCTTCTCGAGGAGATCCACGCCGTCAAGCGTGGCCTCATCGAGCGCGTCACCGAAAGCTGGCCGGCGGAGGATATCGATGCCTTCTCCCGGCTCTACGACCGCTTCGTCGCGGGCGTCGAGGACTATGTCCGCGAACATGCGGGCGAAGACGAGCGTCATGCCGTCGATGAGCCGGGCGTCCGTTCGGTGGGCTGAAACCGGCGGTCGTTTCCTGGATTCTGCTTTTGTTTGGCCGTGACATTCGATATGGCCTTAGCCTATGAAAGCAGCAGAAACCTTCACCCTTCTTCTGGGCGGCGCGCTTGTCGTGGACTACCGCGTCAGACGGCTTGTCGATGGCAGCCGCGTCATCGCCGCCGATGGCGGTATGGTGCATGCCGAGGCGCTCGGCGTGTCCCCCGAAATCTGGGTCGGCGATTTCGATTCCACCGATGCGGCGCTCATCGAGCGGTTCCCGGATATCGAACGGAAGGGCTTTCCGCCGGCCAAGAACGCGACCGACGGGGCGATCGCGACCGACGAGGCGATTGCTCGGGGCGCGAAACGGATCATCATGGCCGGCGCGCTGCAGGGCGAACGCACCGACCACGGAATGATGAACATGCTGCTTGCCGTGAGGCTGGCGGAAGCAGGCTATGACATGGTGCTGACCTCCGGCGAGGAGGAAGCGCGGCCGCTTCTGACTGGCGCGAGCGAGATCGAGATGCCGGCCGGCGCTCTGTTTTCCGTGCTGGGCTTCTCCGATCTCCATGGCCTGTCGATCGAAAATGCCGTCTATCCGCTTGACGCGTTCGAGGCTCCCTTCGGCCTGCCGCGCACGGTGTCCAACAAGGCGGGCAATGGTGATGGTCCCGTCCGCTTCGGGTTGAAAAGCGGCCGCGGCATCGTCATTTTCCGCCCGCATGATTTTTCGGGAGTTTGAGGCATGGCGCCTCCGATATTAAAACTGGACGACATCCATCTGAGCTTCGGCGGCACGCCGCTTTTGTCCGGCGCCGGCCTGCAGGTCGAGCCCGGCGACCGCATCTGCCTTGTCGGCCGCAACGGTTCGGGAAAGTCGACGCTGCTGAAGATCGCCGCAGGGATGGTCGAGCCGCAATCGGGCGAGATATTCCGTCACCCCTCCGTCACCGTCCGCTATCTCGAGCAGGCGCCGGATTTCGCCGGCTATGCGACCGTTGAGGACTATGTGGCCGAAGGGCTTGCGCCCGGCGATGCCCACTACCGCGCCGACTACATGATGGAGCATCTGGGCGTCGATCCGAAGGCCGATCCGAGGACGCTGTCCGGCGGCGAGGCGCGCCGCGCGGCCCTTGCCCGCGTGCTTGCGCCGGAGCCCGACATCCTGCTCCTCGACGAGCCGACCAACCATCTCGACCTGAACACGATCGAATGGCTGGAAGGCGAGCTTGTCGCCACCCGCTCGGCGCTGGTGCTGATCTCCCATGACCGGCGGTTTCTGGAAAACATCTCCACGGCCACCGTCTGGCTCGATCGCGGCACGGCCCGGCGGATGGACCAGGGCTTCGCCGGTTTCGAGGAATGGCGCGACAAGGTGCTGGAGGAAGAGGAGGCCGAGCAGCACAAGCTGGCGCGCGCCATCGTGCGCGAGGAGCACTGGCTGCGCTACGGCGTCACCGCCAGGCGCAAACGCAATATGCGCCGGCTCGGCGAACTGCACGACATGCGCGCCCGCCACCGCGGCCATCGCGGGCCGCAGGGCACGGTGAATGCCACGGTTACGGAAGCCAGGGACAGCGGCAAGCTGGTGATCGAGGCCGAGAATATCACCAAGTCCTTCGGCGACCGGCAGATCATCAAGCCGTTTTCCTTGCGGGTGGGGCGCGGCGACAGGATCGGTCTCGTCGGCCCCAACGGCGCCGGCAAGACGACGCTCCTGAAGCTTCTGACCGGCCAGCTTGAACCCGACAGCGGTTTCGTCCGCCTCGGCGTCAATCTCGAGATCGCCGTCATCGACCAGAAGCGCGAGGATCTCGATCCCGACGATGCGCTTGCCCATTACCTCACCGACGGGCGCGGCGACACGCTGCTGGTCAATGGCGAGCAACGCCATGTGACCGGCTATATGAAGGATTTCCTGTTCCAGCCCGAACAGGCGCGTACGCCGATCCGCAATCTCTCCGGCGGCGAACGCGCCCGTTTGATGCTGGCGCGCATCCTGGCAAAGCCGTCGAACCTGCTCATTCTCGACGAGCCGACCAATGACCTCGATATCGAAACGCTTGATCTGCTGCAGGAGATCGTCGCCGGTTTCAAGGGCAGCGTCATCCTGGTTTCGCATGACCGTGATTTTCTCGACCGGACCGTGACCTCGACGATCGCGCCCGCCAACCCGCTCGCCCCTGACGGCGCCTGGCTCGAATATGCCGGCGGCTATTCCGACATGCTGGCCCAGCGAAAAGGCGCGGCCGCGGAAGCAAAGGCTCAGGAGAAGCGGGAGAAACAGGCCGCGCAGGAGGAAAAGGGATCGAACGACCGGACGGCAAAAAGCAGGGGCAAACTCTCCTTCAAGCAGAAATTCGCCCTCGAAAACCTGCCGAAGGAGATGGAAAAGCTCGAGGCCGAGATCGCAAGGCTTGAGGAAAAGATGGCCGACCCCACCTTCTTCCAGCGCGATCCCGAAGGCTTCAACAAGGCGGCAGGCAAGCTTGAAGGCCTGAGGGCAGATCTCGCCGCCAAGGAAGAGGAATGGCTGGAACTGGAAGTGCTGCGCGAGGAGCTGGAGGGCTGATGCCGGAAAGCCGCGCCTACTTTGCCTATGGCTCCAACATGCTGAGCGAACGGCTTATTCGCCGTTGTCCCTCTGCGCGCGCGCTCGGGCCTGCCTTTCTGGAAGACCATGCCATCGATTTCGCCAAGCCGGGCAGGGATGGTTCCGGCAAGGCGACGATCACGGCAAAGGCGGATGGGCGCGTATTCGGCGTGCTGTTTTCGCTTCATCCCGACGATTGCGACCTGCTTGACGGGTTCGAGGGGCGCGGCAAGGGGTATGACCGGATCGAGGATTGCACGGTGCGCATGCTCTCCTGTGAGAAACCGGTTTCGGCGTTCACCTATATGGCGCCGCCGGCCTTCCGCGTATCGGGGCTCTTGCCTTTCGACTGGTATCACGCCCTCGTTCTCGCCGGCGCGCGCGAGCACGGCCTGCCGGAGGGCTATGTCGCCGGGCTTGAAGGCGCTGCGGTCTCTCGCGATCCCGAGCCCGGCCGCGCCGCCCGCCTGGAGGCTCTCGATATCCTCTCCGGCCTGACAACCGAAGCGCGCTTGCAGGCGGGGCCGGGACTCCCGTAAATAGGAAGCCGCGCCGCCTTGCAGGCGGTCGTGACAATTGTGAAGGCGAAAGCAAGAATGCCGGAAGCACCGCAAAAGGACCACAGAATGCAACGCTGGATCGGCCAGGCCGCCGTGGGACGCGCGCCGCTGATCCCGTCGGTCACCGCCGCGCGCTGGCTGCTGCTCGGTGTGGCGATCGCTGCGGTCTACTTCTTCCACGGTTTTCTGGTCCCGGTTCTGGCGGCCCTGATCATTGCCTTCGCCTCGCAACCGGTGTTTCGGGACCTCAACCGGAGGCTCGGCAACCGCCGCACGCTTTCGGCGACGATCGCCATTCTCCTCATCCTCCTGTTCCTGATCCTGCCGATCATCTTCGCGGTGATCTACATGTCGCGTGAGCTCGAAGCCTGGATTTCCTGGGCGGCGGAGGCGAACCGCGTCGGCGCACCGGTGCCGGACTGGATATTCAACCTTCCCGTGGTCGGCGCATGGATCGCCGCCAAATGGCAGGAATATCTGGGCAAGCCCGGCGACATCGGCCAGCTGATCCAGGCCGTCAGCGGTGAGAATATCGGCAGCATCTACCGCACCGCCCTGTTCGTCGGCGGCCGGGTCTTCGGCCTGCTCCTCTCGGCCCTGTTCATGCTGATCGCGCTGTTTTTCCTGTACAAGGACGGTGACAAGTTCGCCCGCCAGCTCGACATGATCGGCGAGCGGCTGTTTCCAGACCGCTGGTACCGCATTTCCCGCGTCGTGCCGGCGACGATCTCCTCGACGGTCACCGGCATGACGCTGATCGCGATGGGTGAGGGCGTCGTGCTGGGAACGGCCTATTACTTCGCCGGCGTGCCGAATTTCGTATCCTTCGGGCTGCTGACGGCCGTCATGGCCATGGTGCCGGGCGGTGCGCCGCTGACCTTCACCCTGATTTCTGCCTATCTGATCGCGCGCGGCACGCCCGTACACGGGATCGCGCTTTTCGCGTGGGGCACGATCGAGCTCTTCATCGTCGACAAGACCTTGCGCCCGCGCCTTGTCGGCGGGCCGATAAAGCTGCCTTTCCTGCCGACCTTCTTCGGCCTTGTCGGCGGGGTGAAGACGATGGGGCTGATCGGCCTCTTCGTCGGCCCGGTGCTGATGGCGCTGATCGTGGCGATCTGGCGCGAATGGGTGCTGGAAGCCTCCGGCACGGCCCCGGAAGCCGCCAATCCCAATGCCGAAGCTGCCCCGCCCGCCGGTGATCCGCCGGTAGACGGCGACGAGCGCGTGCCCCGCCCGGGCGCTTATGCCGGCTCTGCTGAAACGACCGCCCCGCGGGGAGGCTGAGGTTCAGCCGAGGACGGCAAGCCGGACGCCGCGCCGCAGATGCGGCAGCAGCACGCGCATGGCCGACGGCGCAACAGCGACGCAGCCGGACGTCGGCTCGAAGCCTGGTCGGGCGAGATGAAAGAAAACGGCCGAGCCCCGCCCTTTGACGCGACAACGCATGTTCCAGTCGAGAACGACGACGATGTCGTAGATCCCGTCTTCGCGTCTCAGCCGTTCATGGCTTCCGGAAAAGGGCAGGCGGACGGGGCGGTTGTAGTTCGGGGCGCCAGGATCGTCGCACCAGCCGTCATCGGGTCTGATCCGGCGAAGGCCGAGCGGGCTTGACGGCAGGATCGGCAGCCGGTCGCGGACAAGGCCGCCGGCCAGTGGCATGACGGCAAGCGGCGTTGCGCCGTCGCCCTCCCGTTTGCGCGCCGAAATGCCGCCGCGTCCTATGGCTGCGGGAAAGCGCAGCGGCCCGAAGGCGAGGATCGCGCGGTGGGATCCGCCCGGCGCGCGGCGCACGGTGATCACGGTCCTGTTGCTGCGGCGCGTTTTGATGGTTTTCTTCACTTTTTTTTGCTTTGTACGTGAAATCATATAGTTTCATAGGACTACGCCCGGCGATAGCCTGCCGCAATATTGTCATTGACGGAACACGCCATGCGGGAGAGCGAATGGCGCATAATCATACGAGAGGGCCGAGTGCATGACGGAGAGGACGATCCTTCTGGTCGATGACGACCAGGATTTGCGCGAAACGCTGGTCGAGCAGCTGGAACTCTACGATGAATTTGCCATCCGTTCGGCCGATTGCGCCGCCCGTTCGCTTAAAATGCTGAAGGAAGAACAGGTCGACCTCCTGATCATGGATGTCGGCCTGCCGGACATGGACGGGCGGGAAGCCGTGAAGATGGCCCGCAAGAACGGGTTCAAGGCGCCGATCATCATGTTGACCGGCCACGACACCGACAGCGACACGATCCTCGGTCTCGAGGCGGGCGCCAATGATTACGTCACCAAGCCTTTCCGTTTCGCCGTTCTGCTTGCCCGCATTCGCGCGCAACTGCGCCAGCACGAGCAAAGCGAGGACGCGACCTTCAATGTCGGGCCTTACGTGTTCAAGCCGGGGCAGAAGCTCTTTACCGGGGTCGGCAACAAGAAGATCAGGCTGACGGAAAAGGAAGCGGCGATCATCCGCTATCTTTACCGCGCCGGCCAGAAGGTGGTAACCCGCGACATGCTTCTGGAAGAGGTCTGGGGCTACAATTCCGGCGTCACCACCCACACGCTGGAAACCCATGTCTACAGGCTGCGCCAGAAAATCGAGGAAGATCCGTCGAATGCGCGGATTCTCGTGACCGAAAACGGCGGCTACAAGCTGGTGCCCTGAACGGCGCTGGCGGTGGGTCGCAAGGGGGCGCGGCCCGGGGGATATGACTGATGGCACTGTCGCGCGATATCGAGACGATCCGCCGGACCGGGCTTTTCTCCGGTTTCTCCGTCGACCAGCTGCGGCTGATCGCCTTTACCGTCACCCGCCTGTCCTGTGAAGCGGGCGAAACGCTGTTCGAGGAGGATGCCGACAGTCTCGGCGCCTATCTGGTCGAAAGCGGGACGCTGACGCTTGAGGCGGCCGGGCGTTCGGCGGGCATCGCCGGCGCCGGCAGCCTGCTGGCCGAGGCTGCGCTGATCAGTCCGGTTCCCCACCGCGTCGCGGCGATTGCAGCCGAACCTGCCGAAATCCTTCTCATCCGCCGCGACCAGTTCCTGCGCCTGATCGAGGAATATCCCGATATCGCGACGGAAATGGACCGCCGCCTGCGTCGCAACTTCTCGGAAATGGTCAGCGCCCTTTCCGCCGTTAAGACGCGGCTTTCGGATTTCTAAGCGGAGGCGGGCTCGCCCTTCGATGCGAACCCGCAACGTCGACCGGCTCTCAGTGCGAAAGCATCACCGTGTCCGCATCGACGCTGCCCTGGCTGAAGGCCTCGAGCGGCACGAGCTTCGGGCCGTTAGCGCCTTGCTTCAACGCGGCAAGATCGAAGGAGACATAGCCGAGGCTTCCATAGGTGCGCAGCATCAGCTTGCCGCCCGCAAGGTCGATCAGCGTGATCCAGGACGTATATTCGGTGATGAAGTCCGGCTTTTCGGCCGCCGCGCCGCCGGTCAGTTTGGTCGCCGATTCCGTCAGCGCGCTTGCCTTGGCGCTGGAATAGACGGACGCGCCCTTCGGCCGGTCGAACTTGTTCATCACATGGCCGAGCTGGCGCAGCGCCGCCTCGGAACCGTCCACCTTTTCGGAAAACTGGGCGTAGTAAACGGCGCGCACGAAACGGTCGACGGCGGTGTCGGAGCCCGGAAGCGTCACCGTGGCGATGCCGGAGTCGGGCTGGATGAAGTCCTTGCCCAGGAATGTCGCGCTGGAATGGTCGACATTGTTGAGATGCGTGTAGTTGTTGAGGTTGGTCAGGTGCCAGTCGAAGCGCGGGCTGTTGGTCATCACGCCGAGCGGGTTTTCGAAGATGTGCCGCTTTCCGTCGAAGAACTCGATGACGATCGAGGCGCCGCTCTTGTCATGAACCGTATAGTGAAAGGGCGGCACCACGCCGCCGAGCGCTTCCAGCGGGTCGACCAGAACCGTCTGCTTTTCCAGTGCGTTCTTCACCTCGGCCACGGTCGAAAACTGCGCCAGCATCCATGCGCCGAGATCGATCGCCGACAGCACCGGCGTGTCCTTTGCTTCCGTGTCGTCCGGACCGTGCGTATCGGCGAAGGCGAGCAGCGAGAAATTGAGCCCCGCCTCGTTCAGTCCCTCGACGACCTTGAGGTCTTGCGCATTCCCGTTCGGAACGACGATGCCGAAAACGTCGTAGCGGCTCTCATAGGTCAGCGGCGCGTGCCCTCCTGCTCTGGAGGCAAGCGGTGTTCCCTTTGGCAGAAAGGCTGCGAAATAGGGCAGTTCCACAGGCAGTTCCAGCGTTCTGCCGGCAAAGACGGAGCCGGACAGGTCGGTGTAGAGGAGGGACGTGCACATGGATGACCTCGCTGAAAATGTTTGTTTGGCGACAGAGTATTGTCGGGCTTACACATACGCAAGACCGCGCCCTTTCGAAATCCCGCCGAACCTGTATACCGGTCACAGGGTGCCCTTTGCCGTCCAGGACGCTAGCGCCGGCCGTAGACCACACATGCCCATCGGGAGGAGATCAGAATGGCCACCTATCAGATTGACCCGAAATACCTGATTGATGACGACGAAGCGCTCAGGGCGCTTCACGCGCCGGTTGGAGGCTTGGCCGCGAAGAAATGCCTTTCCGCGCTTGATGACCATGCGATCGCCTTCATCGAACGCGCGCCCTTTCTCTGCCTGGGAACCCAGGGCAGCGATGGCCGCGCCGATGTCAGCCCGCGCGGCGATCCGGCAGGCTTCGTCAAGGTGCTCGATGCGCAGACGCTCGCCATCCCCGACCGGCCCGGCAACAACCGGCTCGACAGCCTGTCAAACATCATCGCCAATCCGAATGTCGGCCTGCTGTTCATCGTCCCGGGTTTTGACGACACGCTGCGTGTCAACGGCAAGGCCAGTCTTTCGCGCGACCCGGACCTGCTGGAGATGATGAGCGTTCGCGATCGCGCGCCGAAACTCGCCATTGTCGTCAACATCGGCGAAGTCTTCATGCATTGCGCCAAGGCGTTCCGGCGATCGCATCTCTGGGATGCAGCCCACCGCCAGGATCGCGCGAGCTTTCCCACGCTGTCGAAGATCATCCTCGATCAGACGACCGGCGCACCCGAAGACGAGGGCGAGATGAAACGGATCGATGCCGATCTCGAAGATCGCTACAGGAAGACGCTCTACTGACGAATGGTTCAGGCGGCCATGCGCTTGCCGGCTTCGTCGAAAAGGTGAATATCGGCAATGTCGAAAGTGACGTCGATCGATGTCCCCGTCTTGAGGAGATGCTGGCCGGAAAGCACCGCCATCACCCGTTCGCCGCTTCCCGCCGTGCCGTAGACCACGGTTTCGGTGCCAAGCGCTTCGACAAGGGTGATATCGACGGCAAAGCTGTTTTCGCCGTCGCTTGCCAGACGGATATTCTGCGGGCGCACGCCGACGGTAACCTCTGACCCTTCCCGCGGGAGGTCGCCGTTAAGCGGCATGTCGATCGTCTCCTCTCCGAGCAGGTTGAGGGTGATGCCGCCGCCCTCGGCCCTTGTAACGGTCGCCGGCAGAAAATTCATGGCCGGCGAGCCGATAAAGCCCGCCACGAACAGGTTCGCCGGCGTGTTGAACAGGTCCAGCGGCGTGCCGATCTGTTCGACGATGCCCTGGCGCAACACCACGATCCGGTTGGCAAGCGTCATCGCCTCCACCTGGTCGTGTGTCACGTAGATCATCGTCGTTTTCAGCCGGTTGTGCAGCGCCGACAGTTCGCCGCGCATGTGCACGCGCAACTCCGCATCAAGGTTCGACAAGGGCTCGTCGAAGAGGAAAACGTCCGGATGGCGGACGATGGCGCGGCCGATGGCGACGCGCTGGCGCTGGCCGCCGGAAAGCGCCTTCGGCTTGCGCTCGAGATAGGTCTCGAGTTCCAGCATCTTCGCCGCATCCATGACGCGGGCCTCGATCTCCTTTTTGTCCATGCCGGCAAAACGCAGGGCAAAGCCCATGTTCTCCCGTACGGTCATGTGCGGGTAGAGCGCATAGGTCTGGAACACCATGGCAATCCCGCGCTTGGCCGGATCCTCGTCGGTCATGTCCCTGCCGCCGATGGAAAGCGAGCCGGAGGTGATGTCCTCAAGTCCGGCGATCATGCGCAGAAGCGTCGATTTTCCGCAGCCGGACGGGCCGACGAAGACGACGAATTCGCCGGACTTGATGTCGAGATCGACGCCCTTGATCACCTCGATCGACCCGAACGACTTGCGGATGGCATTGAGCGATACGTCAGCCATGGGGAAAACCTCAGGATAGCGTGAAAGTGACGGTCTGGTCAGCAAAGGGCCGGCAGCGGACGGCAAGCGTCAGCGTGCCGGGTTGATCGCCGGCCTCGATATAGAGCCCGGCCGTGCCGCCCTTGAAGCTGACGAGATCCGGCCCGACGATCCGGCCCGGGCCTTCAAGCGACAGGGAAGCCGGATCATCGAAGAAGGGCAGGATATTGCCGGCCTGGTCGAGCGCGCGCAGGATCACCCGGACGCAGTCCTTCTCTCCGGCCTTCAGTGCTGTGTCGTCCGGCGCGATCTCAAGCGTCGTTGGCACCGGATCGGCGGTGAGGTTCATTGTCTTCACGGCCTTGCCGTCGACATAGCCGGTGATCCGGCCGTCTTTCCACACGCGGCCCCACTCGCCGAATTCTTCCGGCGTGACCGAGCGCAGGTCGATGACGACGGGGGGATGCGGCAGATGCGGATAGGTCGCGTGGTCGGGCTCGAGCCTGCGCGGCTCCATATCGCCGAAGCTGAACTCGACATAATCGCAATTGGTGAGGATGATCAGCGGCAGAACGCCGCCGATATTGCGCTCGCCGCGCGCCCAGAAGGTCACGGGTTTCAGCACCGCATTGTTTTCCGGCTCGCCCTGCGAGGCATAGGCATAGGCCGCGAATTTCGGCTCGCGATACATGTCGAGCACGCCGTGATAGCAGATGCGGTCGCCCGAGCCGAAATCCTGATGGGTGTTGTAGTCGAACATGCACCATCCCGTGCCGCCGGCAATCGTCGGGTCGCCGGCGATCGCGTTCAGCATCTGCAGGTGGCGGGTGACGTGCTCGGCCTGGCGCTGCTCCTGGTCGAAGCGCTTGGTCGGATACATGTGGCCGCAATATTCGGTGATCATATAGGGCACATCGCGGGAAAGCCCGGTGACCTTTTTCTGCTCGCGCCGGTGCATGCGCAGATGGTTGCTGCCCGGCATTTCCTCCGAACCGAGGACGAAATCGTTCATCGTATAGACGTCTTCCAGCAGCTCGCTGTCCTCGATGCAGCGCACGCCGCCCGTCGGCCGCGTACTGTCGAGGTCATGCGCAAGCCGGTTGGTCTCTGTGTAGAAGTCGTGGTCGTCGGCCGATTCGTTGATACGCACGCCCCAGATGATGATCGACGGATGGTTCCAGTCGCGCTTGATCATCCGTTCGACATTGGCGATGGACTCCTGTTTCCAGCCATCGCCGCCGATATGCTGCCAGCCGGGGATCTCCTCGAACACCAGGAGGCCGATCTCGTCGCAGCGATCGAGGAAATACTTGGACTGCGGATAATGCGAGGTGCGCACGACATTGCAGGCAAGCTCGTATTTCAGGATATCGGCGTCCTGTTCCTGCCCGCGTTTGCCCATGGCATAGCCGAGATGCGGGTAGCTCTGGTGGCGGTTGAGGCCCCTGAGCTTCAGCGGCCTTCCATTGAGATGGAAGCCGTCCGTGGCAAAGGCGACGGTGCGGAAGCCGAAGCGGGTGGCGACGGCATCGGTGCCGTCTGCCGTTTCCAGCGTGATTGCAAGCGTGTAGAGCGCCGGGTCGTGAATGTCCCACAGCCGGATGTTTTCAAGGCCGTCGATCTCGAACGAGGCCTTGTCGCCGCCGACTGCGATCTCGGTCGTGGCAAGGCTGCGGCCCTCGGCGTCGTAAAGCGTAGCCTTCAGCGTCGCCGCTTCCGGAACCGGCCCTGTCAGGTGAACATCCGCCTGCACGCATTTCTGCGGGGCAAGCGCATCGGGCGTGTCGATCTTGACGTTGTCGATCGCTGTCGGCGTCGTCACCTTCAACCAGACATCGCGGTATATTCCGCAAAAAGTAAGATAGTCGATCATATAGCCGAAGGGTGGGATCTCCGGGTTCTCGGTCCCGTCAATCTTCACCGTCAACAGGTTGTCGCCGTCTTTCAGACGCCCGGTCAGATCGACTTCGAAGGGCGTATAGCCGTCCTTGTGGGCACAGAGTTTTTCGCCGTTCAGCCAGACCACGCTGTCGGCCATTGCCGCGTCGAAGACGAGCGAGACGGACTTGCCTTCGAAAGCGGGATCGCTGGCGATGATCTTCTGATAGGTGAACGGTTTCTGGTAACTGTTCTCGTCGAAATAGTTGAACGGCAGTTCCACGGCGGTGTGCGGCAGCATCACAGCTTCGCCGCCCTGCAGGGCGCCGGTCCAGCTTTCGTCAAAGCCTTCGGTGAAAACCCAATCGCTGTTGAATTTCTCGAATGTGCGCATCGTCATGACCTATTTGACCGAGCCAAGCATGCCCTGAACGAACTGGCGCTGCATGGCGAAGAAGATGAAGAGGGTGGGAAGCGTGGCAAGGATCGTGCCGATCATCACCGTGCCGTAATCGGGGTAGTAGGCCGATGCCAGCGACGAGACGACGAGGGTGATCGTCTTGGTCTCGTTCGACTGCAGCACGATCAGCGGCCACAGATAGTTGTTCCAGTTTAGCATGAAGACGATGACGAAGGCCGCCGCATAGGTCGACCGCATCACCGGAAAATAGATGTAGAAGAAGATCTGCCATTCCTTCAGCCCGTCGACCTTCGCCGCGTCGCGCAATTCCGACGGGAAAGCCTTGGTTGCCTGCCGGAAATAGAAGATGACGAAGGCCCAGGCGATGGTCGGCAGGATGATGGCTATATGGGTGTCGATCAGCCCCGCCTTGGCCATCAGCATGAACAGCGGGATCATGATCGCGGCAAAGGGGATCATCAGCGTCAGGAGCACGAGCGTGTAGATCCGGTCGCGGAATTTTGAACGAAAGATCTCGAAACCGTAACCGGCAAGCGAGGAGACCAGAAGCGTCAGAAACGTGCCGGCGATCGCGATCTTCACCGAGTTCCACATGATCAGCGGCACGTCCACCTGGGTGAAGAACATCTTCAGATTGTCGAGGAAGGCCGCACCGAAGGAGGCCTTGCCGGTGACGATATCGGCCGTGGTGTTGGTTGCCGAGATCACCATCCAGACGAAGGGAAAGACGGAAATGAAGGCCGCAAGCCCGAGCGCGCCGTAGAGCAAGGCGGAGGAGAGGTAGCGGTTTGTATAGCGCGGCATCATTTGCGTTCCCTCGCGGCATAAAACTGCAGGAAGGACAGGATGGCGACAATGACGACGATGACGTAGGAGACCGTCGCCGCATAGCCGAAATTGGGCGTGAAACGGAAGGTCAGGTTGTAGATGTAGAGCGAGAGCGTCAGCGTCGAATTCGCCGGTCCGCCCGTACCCTCGGTCAGATTATAGACCTCGTCGAAGAGCTGCAGCGTGCCGATGGTTGAGGTAATGGTGGTAAACAGGATCACCGGTTTGAGCATCGGGATCGTCAGATGCAGGAACTGCCGCCATTTCGGCACGCCATCGACGCGGGCGGCCTCGTAGATCGACTTGTCGATGTTCTGCAGCGCGGCCAGGTAGAAGATCATGTTGTAGCCTGTCCAGCGCCAGGTGATCGCCAGGATGATCAGCAGCTTGGCCCAGAAGGGATCGGTGAACCACGGGATCGGGATGTCGATGATTCCGAGCGTCTGCAGCGTCGAGTTGATGATGCCGTCGGTGGCGAACATGCTCTTGAAGAGGATCGAATAGGCCACCAGCGAGGAGACGCAGGGCAGGAAGATCGCGGTGCGGAACAGGCCGCGGAATTTCAGCTTCGGACTGTTGAGCGCGCTTGCCAGGATGAGCGCCAGCATGATCATCACCGGCACCTGGATGATCAGGAAGGTCAGCGTGTTGGTCAGCGCCTGCAGGAACACCGGGTCATTGAACAGGCGCTCGATATTCCCGAAGCCGACGAACTTCATCATCATGCCCCGTCCCGAATAGAACGAGAGCACCAGCGAGCGGATGATCGGGTAGAACATGAAGGTACCGATCAGGATGAGGGCGGGGGCAACGAAGGCCCATCCGTTCACATCGTAAAACCGCCTCAGATTGCCCGGTCTGGCAGTCACCATTTTTTGACCTCGCGCCGCATGCGACATTGGGGGAAATTCGCCAAATCATCGGCGGACGGGGTTCCGCCCGCCGCAAAGCCTGCCGGGCGGACGACATGTCGCCCGCCGCGCGCATCTGGCTTCTGTTACTGGATCTGGTACTTCGCCTGCTGCTCGATCGCCTTGAGCACCTCGTCGACCGGCTTGCCGTCGACAAGCGAACGCAGGTTCGCGGTTACGGCCGTGTCGAGCTCATTGGTGAAGATGCCGTAGTCGACCGGCGGGATCTGGTTCAGCCAGTCCGAGAACTGCTGCCAGACTTCCTCGCCGCCGAAGAACGGGTCGGCCTCCTGATAGGCCGGTCCCTCGCGGGCGGCCAGAAGCGAGCCGACGGCGCCGCGCTCGGTCAGGATCTTCTGGTAGAAATCGACATCCTTGGCGTAAATTTCGTTGAGGAAGTCTATCGCCTCGTCCTTCACGTCGGAGGACGAGAGCACATACCAACTCGACCCGCCGAGATTGGAGGCGTGCGACGCGCCCTCGACCCCGTCGAGCGAGGGGATCGGCGCCACGCGCCATTTGCCGGACTGCGCTTCCTGGGCTTTGATCGTGCCGGTGATCCAGACGCCGGTGATCACGGATGCGGTGTTGCCGGAGGTAAAGGCGTTGACGTAGTTGGCCCAGCCGGTTGCCGGATAGAGAATGCCCTCGTTGGCCATCTTGGCCTGGGTCTCGAGCGCGGCCTTGAGCGCCTTGTTGTCGACGACGTCGAGGTCGCCGTTCTCATCGAAATACCACTCGCCGGCCGACTGCATCATGATGCGGGTCATGCCGCCGTCATTGAGGTCGATCGAGGTCATCTTGTGGCCGGTCTTCTCCTCGACCTGCTTGCCGATCTCGATGAACCGATCCCAGGTAATGCCGTCCATGTCGTCGGCCGTAAAGCCGGCTTCCTCGAGATAGTCGCTGCGGTAGTAAAGCCCGGTGACGCCCGAATCGAACGGCATGCCGTAGACCTTGCCGTCAAGCGTCATGAGCTCGACCTTGTAGGGCGCGAACTTGGAATAGTCGACGACGTCATCCATCGGCGCGAAGGAGCCGGGGAAGGACTGGAGGTATTTCTGTGCGCCGTAATCCTCGATCAGCACGATGTCCGGCAGCGCATTGGTCGTGCCCGAGGCAAGCGCGGTCTGCAGCTTCTGCTCGACATCGAGCTTGGCGAAGTCGACGACATTGAAAGTCGTGTCGGGGTGGGCCTTCGAATAGATCTCGCCCGCTTCCTTCATGATGGCGACGTTGAAATTCGGGTCCCAGCACCAGATCGTGATCTCGCCGGCAAAGGCCGCCGATGCACTCATGACGCAGGTGCCGGCAAGGGCCGCACCCGTAATCCGCTTCAGCACGGTATCCATTGGTTTCCTCCCGTTTGGACGATCGCTGGCGGCGCTCTCCTTGCCGCCCGTCAAAAAGCTAACGTCAAAACCGGCACATTCGCAATAAAAAATTTAGTAAAAAAAAGGTAAAATTTTTATTGCGATGGCGGGCGGCGGCAGCTGTCGCGCCAGATCATGTCTGTGGGGATAACGACGTGCTTGGTGTATTCGCGACCGTTGATGCGTTCGACAAGAAGGTCTACGGCGCATTCGCCGATGGCTTCGCCCGGGATTTTCATGGTCGAGAGCGGCGGCGTCAGGAACTGCGCCACGGGGATGTCGTTGAAGGAGGCGACGGCGATATCGCCCGGTATCGAAAGCCCCGCTTCCTGAAGCGCGCGGCAGGTGCCGATGGCGATATTGTCGTTCGCCGTCATGATCACATCTGGCCGCTCGGCATGCGCGAGCAGGCTGCGGGCGTTTTCGTACCCGACTTCGAGGCGCAGGTTCTGGCCGTTGTTGCAATCGTCATTGAGCGCGATCAGCGCCGGGTCGAAGCCGCCATGTTCCTTCTGCCACTCGACATAGGCGTGGCAGCGCGTCTCGCTGTAGGGACTTCCCTTGCGGCTGATGCGGTCTTCCGCGCCGATAAAGGCGATTCGGCGGTAGCCGGCGGCGTGAAGTCCGTCGAGAATGGTGCGCGTCGCCTTGGCCAGGTCGCTGGAAACACAGTCGAATCGCTCCTCCTCCGGCACGAAGTCGGCGAAGACGAGATGCCGGCTGTTCTCTTCCAGCAAGGCGATCTCGTGCGGGCGGTGCTTGCCGATCGCGATCACCCCGGTCATCGCCTGCAGCGTTGCCGCTTCCGCCTCCAGATCGTCGTGAAACACCTTGACGATCTCCGTGCCATAGGTCTGGCAGCGACGCTCGATGCCGAGCCGGACGCCGATATAATAGGGGTCGATCAGTTCCTCGTCGCGCTCAAGGAAATGCACCGTGGCCATGCGGGGCATCGCCTGTTTGCGCCGCGGCGCGCGCACCGGACCCGTTTTTGCGCGCAGCCTGTTGCGCGGCGTCGCGTAGTTCAGCGCCTCGGCCGTCTCGATGATCGCCTTGCGCTTGACCTCGGAGACGGAGAGCGTCGGATCGTAATTGAGGACGCGCGACACCGTGCCGGCCGAAACGCCGACCGCCTTCGCAATTTCCCGCAATGTTACCATGTTGCCGTGCCCCGCAATCGAATGTCGGGGGTAAACTTTTACCAATTCGGTCCCGCTCGCAAGCCTTAACTGGAAATTTGCGGTGTGTCGCCGCGCATCGGGCTGGGGATCAGCCGTTTTCGATCATCTCGATCCGCTCCATGCCGCCGACGACCGGCGCGAACTCGGCCCATACACCCCTGGCGCCGGACCGCCACGCGTCCATGTCCTCGGGCTGGAACACTTCGCCGCCGTTTTGACGCGCGGTTTCCATCGCCGCCGTCTCGTCCTCCACGATCAGCGCGTTGAAATAGAGGGCGGCCTCTGCCGATATCTCCATCAGCAGGCCTTGCGTTTCGGGATCAAGGCCGTTCCAGAAACCTTCGGAGAAATAGATCACGCCGGAGGCGCGGATGTGACCGGTCTCCGTCAGGCACGGCACGACCTCGTAGAGCTTGAACCCGGCATAGGCGGATTTCGTCAGGTCCATCGCTTCCGCCACGCCCGTTGCCAGCGCATTGTAGGTCTCGGTGATCGGGATGCCGACGGGCACCGCCCCGAAGGCGCTCCAGAGCCCGGTATGAAGCGGACTGTTGATAACGCGGATGGTGACGCCCTCGAGTTGCTCCGGCCGTGTCACCGGCGTTCTGGTCAGGAGGTGGCGGGCGCCGTAATCGATGAAACCGCCGACGATGAAGCGCTCGCCGGCGAGCCGCTCCTTCAGATTGTCGCCGACCGGCCCAGTGACCACGCGCCGGAGGTGCTCCGGACTGCGGAACAGGAAGGGCAGGTCGAGAAGCTGCAGCTCCGGAACCCAGGACGAAAGTGCCGAAACGGTCGACAGGCTCGCCTGCACCGCGCCGAGGCGGATGCTGTCGGCCACCTGTTTTTCGCCGCCGAGCGCGCCATTGGTGACGATATTGAAGCGGAAGCGGCCGGGAAGTCGTTCCTCGGCCTTCTCGGCAAAGAAGCGCCAGATCTTGGTCTCCGGCTTGTCCTCTCCGAGCAGCGAAGCGACCGTTATCGTGGTCTGGGCGAAGGCGGGGCGGGCGAGATAGGGGGTCGAAAGGACGGCCAGCGTTCCGGCCTTCAGAAGGGTGCGGCGATTGAGGGTTCTCATGATGTTTCCTCTCAGATCAGAAGGGTGAAAGCGCAGAAGAGCGCGACTGCCGCAAGCAGTGCGGCCAGATAGGGCAGCGTCGTGCGAAACAGCGATGCTGCCGGAATTTTGGCGACGCCGCCGACCACCAGCACCAGCATGCCGACGGGCGGCGTCAGTCCGCCGATCATCAGCGTGGTGACGGTGATGACGCCGAAGGCGATCGGGTTGAGCCCGGCATCTGTGGCAAGCGGCAGCAGAAGCGGGCCGAAAAGCAGGATCGCCGCTCCGATATCGAGAAAGAGGCCCGCGAGAAGCAGCACGGCCACGCAAAAGGCGAGGATCGCTGCGGGCGAACCGCCAAGCACGCCGGCCGCCGAAGACAGCATGCCGGCGACCCCGTCGACGGCGAGCTGGAAGGCAAACGGCCCGGCTGCGCCGATCAGGAGGCCGATGGCGGCTGCTTCCGTAGCCGACTGCCGGAACACCGAGAATAGTGTCGTGAGGCGCGTTTTCGCGAAGGCCGCAAGCGCAAGCGTATAGGCGGCGGCAAGCGCGGCCGCTTCCGTGGTGGTGACGATGCCGATGCGGATGCCGAAGACGACGATGACGCCGAGCCCGAAGGCCGGGACGGCAGCGAGGAAAGCCTTCTTTCGCTCAGCCGGGGTCGCGCGCGTGCTGCCCGGCCGGTCGCGTGTCGTCAGGTGAATGGCGACGGCAAGGCTCGCCGCCATGACAAGGCCGGCGGCGAGCCCGCCGACAAGCAGCTTGCCGACCGAGAGGTCGGTCGCGGCCGCAAGAATGAGAAAGGCGATTGACGGCGGGATCACATTGTCGAGCACCGAAGAGGCGGCGATGATCGCCCCTGCGCGGGCCGGCGGGTAGCCGTGACGCACCAGTTCGGGCTGGAAGGTTGTGGCTGAAAACACCGCATTGGCAACCGACGAACCGGACGCGCCGGAAAACAGCGCGCCGGTGGCGAGTACCGTCTGCGCCAGGCCACCGCGCCGGTGGCCGACAAGCGATGCTGCGAAGGCGACAAGATGCGCGGCCGCGCCGGAGGCCGAAAGGGCCGCTCCCGTCAAGAGAAAGAAGGGGATCGCCAGAAGCAGGAAATGCGACATGCCGGAAACCGCCGTCGTCACCATCGTTTCCGGCGCCAGACTGCCGCCGAAGGGCATGGCGACAAGGGCCGCGGCGAGGAAGGCATGGGCAAGCGGGGCAGCCGCGATCAGGCCGATGGCGGCGAAAAGCGCAATCGCGGCGCTCGGCGGAACGGCCGTTGCCAGATTGAAACGCAGGCATGCGAGGGAGATGAGGCCGGCCAGGCCGGCAGAAACCGCAAGCGACAGGAACCGCCGTTCGCTGATGCGCCTGAGGGCAAGGGTCGCGGCGATCAGCGCGCCGCCCGTGCCGGTGACGGCAAAGCGCACCCATTCGGGCAGGCCGAGGGTCGGCGAGGTGCCCCCGATCAGCGTTGCGACGCGAGCGCTGCCAAGGGCGAGCACAAGGGCAGCGATGAGGCTGACTGCGTCGGCGATGATGCGGGCAGGCAATTCCGCCCGCCTTGAAAAGGGGAGTTCAAGCCGCATGGCGAGCGGGCCGGTCATGGCAAGCGGCGCGGCAAGAAAGACCAGCGCCACATTCAGCCAGATGCCGAGCTCCTCGGTGCCGATCAGCCCGGTCCGGAAGACATAGCGGAGCACGACGCTGAGGAGGACGAGCGCGAGCATCAGCGCCAGAACGACGCCCGCGATCATCGAAAGCGTCGTCTGAAGCCTGTCCGCAAGGCGGCCGGCCACGCGCTCGATTGCAGCCGATGTCATCGCGCCCGGATCGCGATCGCCGCGTCGACGGCCCGGCGGAAGTCGCGGGTCGCCTTCGTCACATCGGGCGCATGGAAGATTGCAGAGATCACGGCAACGCCGTCGGCCCCGTCGGCGATCAGCTCGGGCACGTGTTCGAGCTTGATTCCGGCGATCGCGCCGACCGGCAGGTCCGGCCTCGCCTTCTTCAGGCCGCGGCGCAGCGCGCGAAACCCCTCAAGGCCCACCGGCGGGTCGGAGTTGATCTTGGAGAGCGTATGAAACACGCCGCCGATACAGGCATAGTCAACCGGAGCCGCTGCCGCCCGCGCGCCGTCGGACGCATTCTTGACGGTCAGGCCGATAATGGCGTCCGTCCCGAGCAGCCGTCGCGCCGTTTCCGGTTCCATGTCGTCTGCGCCGAGATGGACGCCGGCGGCTTCTGCCGCGAGCGCGACGTCGACCCGGTCATTGACCACCAGCGGAACGCCAGTCGGCTCAAGCGCCTTGCGAATTTCCACGGCCCGTTCGATCATCTGGCGGGTCTTGGCGTATTTGTCGCGATACTGGATCAAGGTCGCGCCGTTTTCGGCGGCATGCCGCGCCAGTTCGGCAAGCGGCGCGGTCTCGACCAGCCCGGCATCGACCAGGGCGTTCAGGCGATAATCGACCGTCCTCATGGCTGCGTCTCACCCGCCTGCAAAAGGCGGCTGCGGCGAAATTCCAACGACATATGACGACCTCCATGGTATTGCGGAGACCGGCGCGGAAGCGAAAACAAGGGGGAATAGCCGATTTTTCCGTTCCTACGCCGGAATGACCCGGATCAGGTTCAAGGGTCCGGCTCGTTGCCATCTCAGCATCGCAGGATGCTCCCCTCGGAATGAACGGGATTCTGTCGGGCTTTCAGCCCGGTGTCAACCGGTCTCGACCGGCGTCAAGGGCCAGCGTCCCGAAATCGGAAAGCGCCGTGAGCACCATGTCGGCGCCCGCGGCCCGAAGCCGTTCGGCATGAAGCGGCCTGACGCCCTCAAGATGGCTGCCGCCGGTAAACCCGAAAACGCGCATGCCGGCGCGTCCCGCGCCGGTCACGCCGGCGATGGCGTCTTCCAGCACCACGCACTCCTTCGGCAGGGCGCCGCGTTTTTCGGCAGCGTAGAGGAAAAGATCGGGCGCCGGCTTGCCGTGTTCTACCGATTCGGCGCTGAAGGCCCGGCCTTCGAAGCGTTGGGCAAAACCGATCGCCTGAAGCGCGACGCCGAGCCTCTTGTAGGACCCGCCGGAGGCGATGCAGTAGTCGATCCCGGCCGCCTCCAGCCGGTCAAGCATGGCTTCAGCGCCGGCCATCGGCTTCAACTCGCGGCGATAGCGGTCAAACAGCCGCGCATACCACGCCTCCTGGAAATCGGGATCGACCGCCCTGCCGGTCTGTCCCTCCACGAAAGCGATGATCTGCCTGACCGAAGAACCCAGGAATTCCTCGACCAGCATATCCCAGTCAACCGCGACCCCGTATTGGGCAAGCGATACCTGAAGCTCGGCAAGCGCGATGATCTCGCTGTCGGCAATCACGCCGTCAAAGTCGAAAATGACTGTCTTTATCATGGTTTCCTGGCCAATACGCTTCGGTTGAGACGACGCCGTCGAGGCCGCGCCGTTCCCATCTTGCTGCCTGCTATGGCCTGTTTTGCGGCCAATTGCAAATCCGGATGCCGGGAGGTCCGATCGAAAATTAATGAATATCAATTGCTTATGCAGGTCTCGCGCGGCGGTCGAGACGGCGCTTAATTGCCGAAGCCCGAGGTGAAGCTCTGACATCAAGAACGCTGACGTCTGAAATCAGAGATATTGGATATTCATCTTTCCTGATCCCTGCTAATTCTGGCGCAAGGGATATTTCGGGAAAGATATCATGCAACAAGCCAGGAGCAGCGGCATCGACCGCGACATGCTGATCATCATGCTGGCGGGCGGGCTGGTGCTGGCCCTGTCCTTTGGCGTGCGCTCGGTGTTCGGCGGTGTCGTCCTGCCGCTCTCGGACGATCTGTTCGCCGGCCGGATCGAGATTTTCTCGCTGTCGATTGCCATCCAGAACCTCGTCTGGGGGCTGGCGCAGCCATTCTTCGGCATGCTGGCCGACAAGTTCGGCGACCGGCGCGCGCTCTGGCTCGGCTTCGGCTGCTATGTGCTCGGCATGCTCATCTGCGTTTTCGGGGCCTCACCCTTCGCCCAGCATATGGGGGCGGGCGTTCTCGTCGGCATGGGCGTTTCGGGCACGGCCTTCGGCACGGTTCTGGCCGTGGTCGGCCGCGCCGCGCCTGCGGAGAAGCGCGGCTTCTACCTTGGCGTCGCCTCGGCCATGGGTTCGGCCGGCCAGGCGGTTCTGCCGCTTCTGACGGCCTTCCTGATCAGCCGGTTCGACTGGCAGACGACGCTTCTGATCATCACCGCGCTGCTGGCGCCGATGGCGCTCGCCATCCCCTTCCTGCATGTGAAAAACAAGGGCTCTGCCGCCGAGACCGACATCGACCTGCCGCAGACCATCCGCGCCGCCTTCGGCCATGGCAGTTTCGTCATGCTGGCGGCCGGCTTCTTTGTTTGCGGTTTTCATCTCGCCTTCATCACCGCGCATCTGCCGAATTATGTGCAGAATTTCTGCACCGGCACGACGCTTTCCGCGCCGGAACTGCGCGCGCTCGGTCTGAAGGCGCTGGCGCTTGCCGGCTTTGCCAACATCTTCGGCACGCTGATTGCCGCGCGGCTTGGCAATTTCTTCGCCAAGCCGCATGTCCTGGCCGCCATCTATGCCTTGCGCGCCGTGGTTATTCTCGTCTTCATCTGGCTGCCGCTGACGCCGGTTTCGGTGCTCATCTTCGGCCTCGTCATGGGCGTGCTCTGGCTTTCCACCGTGCCGCTGACGAGTGCGCTGATCGTCGTCATGTTCGGCCCGCGCGCCATGGGCACGCTGTTCGGGTTTGTCTTCCTCAGCCATCAGCTCGGCGGCTTTTTGGGCGTCTGGCTCGGCGGCGCCTGGTTTGACCGCTACGGCAATTACGACGTGATCTGGTATGCCGCGATCGCGCTCGGCATTCTCTCCGCCGCCATCCACCTGACCGTGCGCGAGCGCGCCGCGCCCGCTATTGCCGCCGCCGCGTGAGGCCGTCGGCCCTGCCTTAACACTTCCGAAAGCATGATCGCATTAATCTCGGCGCTCCCGTTCAAGGCGGGCGCCGGGCGTTTATTTCCGTCGGACTCTTTTCGCGGATTCCCCAAGCGTCTATGTTTTGAAAAGGGCGATTCGGTCCGGCAACGGCCGGATCTTCATCAGATGTGAATGGCCTCTTGAAGGCGGCCTTCGCGCTTTGCGGCAGCGCGGCCCGCCGAAAGACAGATGCGGAAGAGACGAATGGAGCGGGGCGGCAAAAGCAACGAGGGCCGGATGATTCGCGGCATGCGCGGAAAACGCGCAATCGCGCGATGGCTTGCAGCCGGCACGGCGCTTTCGCTCACCGCCGCTCACGCCTTCGCCCAATCTCCGGACGTCGCGCCCGTGCTTTCTTCCCGTGAGGTCATGGCCCTTTCGGCCTTTTGCGGCATTCTGGCGGCCACCGTTCTTTCCACCCTCTGGTTCATGCGCCTGCGTGGCCGCACCGAAGCGGAGAACCAGCGGCTTGCCCTCGAGCTCGAAAACCACCGCGAGCGCATCGCCAATCTGAAGGCGCTGAACGCCGAGCGCAATCGTCGTATCATTTTCTGGGAAGGCCCGGACGCAGATCCGGAATTTCTCGGCGCCCTGCCGTACGAGGCCGGCGCGCCGGAAGACGATCATGCCTTCCTCGCCTTTTCCGACTGGCTCTCCCCTGGCAGCACGAAACAGCTCGAGACAGCGATTGCCGCGCTGCGCCGCAAGGCCAAGGCCTTCGAGATGCTGGCGGAGGCCAGGAACGGCTATGTGCTGGAGGTCGTCGGCGGCACCACGGGCGGGCGCGCCCATGTGCGCTTCGGCGCGCTGGAAAGCATCCGCGCCGAACTGGCCGAACTGAAGGTCGAGCACAAGCGCACGAAAGCGGTGCTTGCCCGGTTCGAGACGCTCTTCGATGCGATCGACATGCCTTGCTGGCAGCGCGACGGGGACGGCGCGCTCACCTGGGTGAACCGCGCCTATATCGCGGCCGTAGAGGGAGAAACGCGCGAACGCACGCTTGAGGAAAACCGCACGCTTCTCGGCGCGGTCGTTCAGCAAAAACTTGACGAGGCGGTGCGCGCCGGCGCGCGCTTTGACGGCCGCCAGCCGGTGGTGACCGGTGGCAACCGCACATTCTACGAACTCAGCGAAGTGGCGAGCGGCGACGGCTCGGCCGGCATTGCCCGTGATGTCTCGGAACTGCAGAGCGTCGAGAACGCGCTGGAACAGACGCTTGAAAGCCATGCCGATACGCTCAACCACCTGAACACGGCAGTGGCCATCTTCGATGCGTCGCGGCGGATGACCTTCTACAACCAGGCCTTCGAAAAACTCTGGAAGCTCGACATGGGCTTTCTCGAATCCCATCCCGACAATGGCGAATTGTTCGAGCGCCTGCGCGCCGATGGCAAGTTGCCGGAGCCGCACCAGTGGCGCGAGTGGAAGGACAAGGCGCTCTCCGTCTACCGCGCCGTCGAGCCCTATAGTGATCTCTGGTACCTGCCGAGCGGCGAGACGCTGAGCGTGTTCGCCTCCGCCCACCCGCGCGGCGGCACCACCTGGGTGTTCGAGAACCATACCGAGCAGGTGGCGCTGAAGACGCGCTACAATACGCTGGTGAAGGTGCAGGGCGAGACCATTGATCATCTCTCCGAAGGCGTTGCCGTTTTCGGTCCGGACGGCAGGCTGAAGCTCTCCAACCCTGCCTTCCTGGCGCTCTGGCGCATTGCCGACAGGGACGCCGCGCCCGGCACCCATATCCGCGCGCTGATCGAGACCTGCGCTGACGATCCCGGCGCCAGCGACGGCTGGAAGCTCTTTGCGAGGATGATCACCTCCTTTGACGACGAGCGCGTTTCGCGCCAGGGTCGGCTCGATCTCGCCTCCGGCCTGGTGCTTGACTACGCGGTGACGCCGCTGCCGAACGCGCAGACCATGCTCACCTTCGTCAACAAGACCGACTCGGTGAAGGTGGAACGCGCGCTGACGGAAAAGAATGACGCGTTGCGCAAGGCGGAAGAGCTCAAGAACGCCTTCCTCGAACACGTCTCTCACGAACTGCGAACGCCGCTGACATCGATCATGGGCTTTGCCGAACTGCTGAAGGCGCCGGAAACGGGCGCGCTGACGTCGCGCCAGAGCAGTTACGTCGATCACATCGCCAATTCCTCGTCCGTGTTGATGACCATCGTCAATGACATGATCGACCTGAAATCGGCCGATGCCGGCATCCTGCAGCTCGAACTCGACCGGATGTCGATCGACGACCTGATCGATTCCGTCGCCGATGACATTTCGAGCCGGCTGCAGGAAAGCGGGGTGACGCTGGAAATCACCGCGCCGCCGAAGCTCGGGGCCATTACCGCCGACTTCCAGCGGCTGAAGCAGGTGCTCCTGAAAATTCTCGGCAACGCCGTCAAATATGCACCGCGCGGCTCGATCATCGCGCTGTCGTGCTGGCGGGAGACGGACGATTTCGTCTTCACCGTCACCGACAATGGCCCGGGCATTGCCGATGACGCGCTGGAAAGCGTATTCACCCGGTTCGAATCCGGCGGCAGGCAGGCGCAATATGCCGGCGCCGGTCTCGGCCTTGCCATCGTCGAAAGCTTCGTCGCCCTGCATAATGGCCGCGTCTTCATCGACAGCGAGCCGGGTGCCGGCACCACCGTTTCCTGCCGCATTCCCGACGCCAGCGCCGGCAAGGGCGGGGCGGAAATCATCGCTGCGGAATGATGGAGCGTTTTCTCGCCGACGAGGACGCGACTGTCGCGCTGGCCAGGGCGCTGGCGCCGCTTTTGCAAACGGGCGATTGTCTCGCGCTTTCCGGCGATCTCGGCATGGGCAAGTCCACTTTCGCCCGCGCGCTGATCCGCGCCCGCATGGAGGAGCCGGAGCTTGAAGTCCCGAGCCCGACCTTCACCCTGGTACAGTTCTATGACGGCGCGCCGCCGCTTTATCATTTCGACCTCTATCGTCTTGCCGATCCGGACGAGTTGATCGAGCTCGGCTTCGACGAGGCGCTCGAGGACGGCATCAGCCTGATCGAATGGCCGGAACGCGGCGAAGGCATGCTGCCGGAAGACGCGCTCACGCTTGCCTTCAACGAGGAGGGCGAGGGCCGAAGGGTGCGGCTTGACGGGCCTGAGGCCCGGCTTGCAGCACTGGCCGATGCATTTCTCTGAGGTTCTTCCTTTTCCCACCGACGCTTGCGCGACCACCCATTGGCCCCTAAAACCGTCAGTGAATCGCTTGGGAACGGGAGCCGGGAATGGCGGCGCAAAATGCCGGATTGTGGACGATACCGCCGGGCGTGCCGTTTCTCCACTGCCTTGCCGAGAGCCTTTTGTCCGGTCGTCTGGCGCCGGCCTTCAGATATGACCCGAAGGACCCGCTCGCCCTTGCCGATGTGAAGATCTTCCTGCCGACACGGCGCGCGGTGCGCGTGCTGCGCGGCGAATTTTCAGCCCTTCTTGGCGGGCAGGCGGCGATCCTGCCGGAGATCCGCGCGCTCGGGGAAACCGACGAGGACGAGCACTATTTCGAGGAGAACCTGCCGGAGGCGGCCGAAAGCCTGCCGCCGATCGAGCCCGTGCCGCGGCTCCTGGAGCTTGCCGGCCTGATCCTGCCGTGGCGCAACCGGCTTTCGGACGAGCTTGCCGGCCTTCACGGCGGCTCTCCACTGGTGGCGCCCGCAAGTCCTGCAGATGCCGTCTGGCTCGCTCGCGACCTTGCCGAACTTATCGATGCGATGGAGACTGAGCGGATCGGCTGGGATCGGCTCGCTGCGCTGGAAGAAGACAATTACGCCGTCTGGTGGCAGCTGACCGCCGAATTCCTGAAGATCGCGGCGCTCTACTGGCCGGGACGGCTCGATGAGCTTGGCCGCTCTTCGGCCATTGCCCGCCGCAATGCGCTGCTGGCAGGCGAGGCGGAAAGGATCGCCGCGATGACCGGAAATGCCCCGGTGATCATCGCCGGCTCCACCGGTTCCGTTCCCGCCGTCGCCGATCTGATTGCCGCTGCCGCCTCTCTGCCGCAGGGCGTGGTGGTGCTGCCGGGCCTTGATTGCGACATGGTCGAGGAGGACTGGCAGGCGCTGACGGCGGCTGATGCCGATCCGTCCATGCCCGATCCCTCGATCCGCAGCCATCCGCAATATGAAATGGCGCGGCTTCTGGAGCGCCTCACGCTGACGCGTCAGGATTTCTCCACGCTTGCGGAGGCGGAGCCTGCGGGCGCCATGCGCAACCGCGTCCTGGCCTCCGCTTTTGCCCCGGCGGAGGCAACCGACCGCTGGCAGGACTGGAGGGCCGCGCTTGCCGCGGAAGATCTGGAACAGGCCTTCGCCGATGTCGCGCTGATGGAGGCGGGCAATGAGCGGCAGGAGGCGCTTTCGATCGCCGCCGCTCTGCGGCTGGCGCTGGAACGCACGGGCGAAGACGGCAGGCCGGCGCGCGCCGCGTTGATTACGCCCGACCGCAATCTTGCCCGCCGCGTCGCCGCCGAGCTGCACCGCTTTGCCATAGAGGCGGATGATTCGGCCGGCACGCCGCTTTCGGCCACCGGCCAGGGCAGGCTGGTGACTCTGATGCTGGAGGCGGCGCTGAAACCCGGTGATCCTGCCGTGCTGGCGGCACTGCTCAAACATCCGCTGGCGCGCTTCGGCCTTTCGGCCCGCAAGATGCGCGCTGCCGGCGCGGCCTTCGAGCTGATTGCGCTGCGCGGCGGCACAAAACCCGCCGAACTCGGCCATCTCGCGGCGTTTGTCGATGAGGCGCAGGAAAAGCAGAAGGACGAGCGTTACCCGCCGCACTGGCGCACGGCGCTGCCGAGGGATGCGGCCGAGGCGGCGCGCGATCTGGCGACAAGGATCGATGCAGCCCTTGCGCCGCTGATTGAAGCCCATGTGCCGCGCGGTCCCGACCAGCCGCCGCTGACGGAGACCATGCCGCTTTCCGGCTGGGCGGAGCGCACCGGACGGGCGCTGGAGGCAATCGCGGCGGACGAGGCAGGCGATCTGTCGGCGCTGTGGTCCGGGGAGGCGGGCGAGCGGCTTGCCACCGTGCTCTCCGAAACCATGGGAACTGAAACCCCGATCGAAGCCGATGGGCCGCAATGGATCGATATCATGGCCGCGCTGACGGCATCGGAAGCGGTGAAACCCCGCTCCATGGGCAATCCGCGCGTCTTCATCTTCGGCGCGGTCGAGGCGCGGCTGCAGGATGTGGAGACCATCGTCATCGGCGGGCTCAATGAAGGCGTATGGCCGACCCAGGCGAAGAACAACCCCTTCCTGTCGCGCGGCATGAAGGCCGAGATCGGGCTGGAGCCGCCGGAAAAACGCGTCGGCCAGCTGGCCCACGACCTGACGATGGCCGCCGGCGCGCCGTATCTGATCTTTTCGCGGGCGCTGAGGCAGGGTTCGGCGCCAACGGTTGCCAGCCGCTGGCTGCAGCGGCTCCTGGCCTTTGCCGGGCCTGAGATGGAGGATGCGCTGAAACGGCGCGGCGCGGTGCTTGCCGGCTGGGCTGCCGCCCTTGATGACGAGCCGCGCGCGCCAATCCCACAGCGCCCGGAACCCTACCCGCCGGCGGAGGACCAGCCGAAGCGCTATTCCTTTTCCGAGATCGGCAGGCTGCGGCGCGATCCTTACGCGATCTATGCGCAGAAGGTGCTGAAGCTTGATCCGCTCGCCCCCTTCAATGCCGATCCGTCGGTGAAGGAACGCGGCATTCTCTATCACGCGCTTGCCGAGCGCTTCATCAAGTCCGGCGCGGACCCCGCAAGCGAAGCGGGGCGGGCGGCGATGGAGGACGTGCTGGCCGAACTCCTGCTCGAAGTCGAGCTGCCGCCGCATCTGGCCTTGAGCTGGGTGCCGCGGCTCAAATCGGTGGCGGATGAATTGCTGAAGTTCGAGGCGGCGCGGCGGCTGTCGACGTCGATCGACACAACACTGACGGAAGCCGGCGCCGGTTTCGACATTCCCCTTGCCGAAATCCGCCTGACCGGCATTGCCGACCGGATCGACATTCTGGACGACGGAACGGCCGAGATCATCGACTACAAGACCGGCATGTCGCCCTCGCTCAACCAGGCACGCACGCTTCTGGAACCGCAATTGCCGCTGGAGGCGGCGGCCCTCGCTGCGGGCGCCTTCAAGGACGTGCCGGCGCTTGAAACGAAGAGCCTCAAATATGTGCGGCTGAGGCCCGGCCACCGCTTTGGCGTCGATGCGCTGGAAAAGGCGGAAATGAAAAAGGAACCTGCCATCACGGCGGAGGGACTTGCAAGCGATGCCTTGCGCGAATTCACCCGCTTCGTCATTGCGCTGAAGAGCGGAAACCGGCCCTTCGCCTCGCGGCTGATCCCGGCAAGCGCGCGGGATTTCGGCGGCGAGTATGATCATCTCGCCCGCGTTGCCGAGTGGTCGACGGCGGATGACAACCGGGAGGACGGCGATGACTGACGATCCGAACCTCGATGCCGCGCCCGAGGACTGGCTCTCCTGGACCACCGGTCGCCAGCGCCTGGCGTCCGACCCCGCCCGCACGGTCTGGGTCTCGGCCAATGCCGGTTCCGGCAAGACCCATGTTCTGACCCAGCGCGTGGTCCGGCTGCTGCTTGCCGGCGCCAGGCCGTCCGCCATTTTATGCCTCACCTATACCAAGGCAGCGGCGTCCGAGATGTCGAACCGTGTCTTCGCCCGGCTTGCCGACTGGGCAGTGCTGCCCGAGGCGGATCTTGCCGCCGAGATAGAGGCGATCGAGGGCGCGCGGCCGGATGCCTTGAAGATCGCGGTGGCAAGGCGGCTCTTTGCACATGCGCTGGAGACCCCCGGCGGGCTGAAGATCCAGACCATCCATGCCTTTTGCGAGAGTCTGCTGCATCGTTTTCCGCTGGAAGCCAATGTCGCCGGGCATTTTTCGGTGCTTGACGATATCGCCGCCGCCACGCTGTTGGCCGACGCGCGTCGGCAACTGCTGACCGCCACGGCAAGCCGGGAGGACCCGGCGCTGACCGAGGCCTTTCAGACGGTGCTGGACATTGCCGATGAAAGCGGGCTTGAGAAACTTCTCGGCGAGATCGTCGGCGCGCGCCACGCCATTCGGCCGTTTCTCGAGGCGGCACGGCGGAAGAACGGGCTCGAGTCGGCGTTGCGGGCGGCCTACGGATTTGGCGAGGACGCGAATGAAGAGACGGTGGCCGGCGATGCCTGGCCGCTTGCGGGGCTCGAAAACCTTGCTGCGCTGATCGCCATTGCCCGTGATGACGGCGGTTCGCGGGCCGCCGGTTTTGCCGATGCGCTGCAGGCGGCCATCGAAGCGCCCGACGCCGTGTCGCGCTTTGCCGCGCTGGAAAGCGCCTTCCTGACCGGGGCGGGAACGCCGAAGGCTCACTCGACCTTGGCGTTCAAATCGCTCAGGGTGAAGGCGCCGGAACTCGGCGAGGCTGTTATGGCAGCTGCCGCGCAGGTCTTCGCCGTTCGCGACCGGCTGAACCGGTACCGCATCTTCGAGAAGACGCTTGCCGCCCTCATCCTCGCCGACCGGCTGGATGCGCGCTACGAGGCGCTCAAGCAGCGGCGCGGCAAGCTTGATTTCGAGGATCTGATCGCCCGCACGGCAGCGCTTCTGTCGCGCGCGGATGCCGGGCCATGGGTGCATTACAAGCTCGACCAGGGCATCGACCATATTCTGGTCGACGAGGCGCAGGATACAGCACCCCTGCAATGGGATGTGGTGCGGGCGCTGAGCGAGGATTTCTTCACCGGTGAGGGCGCGCGACCGGGACTTCGCACCATGTTTGCCGTCGGCGACGAGAAACAGTCGATCTATTCCTTTCAGGGCGCGCGACCCGAGCGCTTTGCCGCCGAAGGCAGGCTGACGGAAAAGCGGGTAACGTCGATCGCGGCGGATTTTTCCAGGATCGGCCTGCCTTTGTCCTTCCGCTCCACCGCCTCCGTCCTCTCCGCTGTCGATTGCGTCTTCTCGGTGCCGGAAAACCGCAAGGGGCTCTCGGCGGAAGGAGAGGACACGGTGCATGTCTCGAACCGCATCGGCCATCCCGGTAGCGTGGAGGCCTGGGAGATGATCGCGCCGGAGGAACGCGAGGACGAGGAAGACTGGACCGCGCCGTTTGACGCCACGCCCGAACAGGCCCCGGCAGCCATTCTGGCGCGGCGCATTGCCCACCGTATTTCGCAGATGATCGGCCAGGAGATGATCGTCGAGAAGGACCGCGCGCGACCGGTTCGCGCCGGCGACATTCTGGTTCTGGTCAGGAAGCGCGATGCCTTTGTCAATGCGCTGACGCGGGCGTTGAAGTCGCCCTATGACATTCCCGTCGCCGGCGCCGACCGCTTGAGGCTCGCCGATCACATCGCGATCAAGGACCTGATCGCGCTCGGCCGCTTTGCCGTTCTGCCAGAAGACGATCTGTCGCTGGCCGCGCTGTTCAAGAGCCCGCTTCTCGGTCTTTCGGAGGATGACCTGTTTTCGGTCGCGGCAAGGCGCGGGAAGAGCGAGCATGTCTGGTCGGCGCTGCGCCGGCTTTCGGCTGCCGGGGACGAGACATTCGGCGAGACCGTCGTAACGCTGGAGCGGGTGATCGGCGCGGCCCGCCGGAAGAGCGCGTTCGACTTCTACGCTGACATTCTGGCGCGCGAGGGCGGCAGGCGCGCCTTTCTCGCCAGGCTCGGCAGCGAGGCGGGGGATATTCTCGACGAGTTCCTCAACGCGGCGAAGGATCACGAGGATAACGGCCTGCCGGGCCTGCAGTCCTTCCTCGACGTGATGGAAGAAGGCGGTCTCGAGGTCAAGCGCGAGCAGGACAAGGGCCGCGACGAGGTGAGGATCATGACGGTCCATGCCTCCAAGGGACTGGAAGCGCCGATTGTTTTTCTGGTCGACAGCGGCGGCAGGCCCTTCGTCGCAAGCCATCTGTCCGGCTTCCGGATGATGGAGGCGGGGCCGCCCGTCTGGCATTCGGCAAAGAAGGAGGCCGACAGCGGCGTTCTCGCCGATATCGCGCGGCGCGAAGAGGAGGCGAAGGAAGAATACCGCCGCCTTCTTTATGTGGCGATGACGCGGGCCGCCGACCGGCTGTTTGTCACCGGTTATCGCGGAAAGACGGAGGTGCCCGATTGCTGGCACAGGCTCGTCTGGTCGGCGCTTGAGGCCGACGTGAAGGAACGGGCGGAAACGATCGAGGTGGCCGGACCTGCCGGGGAAAACTGGCCGGGTCTTCTGTGGCAGGAGAAAATTCCGCCGCGCGATTTCGCGCGCGAGGCCGGCGCTCAAGGCGAGGGGAACGCGTTGCCGCCGCTGCCGGCGGCATTGACCGAGCCCTTCCGCGAAGAGGCGCGTCCTGCCCCGCCGCTCAGCCCGTCGCGTGCGGGGCTTGAGGTGGATGACCCGCCGCCGGTGACCGCCTCGCCGCTTTTCGCCGGGCAGAGCGCCAATATCGCGCTGGAGCGCGGACGGCTCGTCCATCGGCTCATGCAATTGCTGCCGGGGTTTGAGCCTGCGGAGCGGGAGGCGGCCTGCCGTCGTTATCTGGCGCGGGCGGCCTTCCACCTGCCGGAAGAAGAAAGCGATGCCATCCTCAAAAGCGTGATGGCGGTGATTGACGACCCCGAACTGGCACCGGTCTTTTCCTCTGCCGCCCGCGCCGAGGTTTCGGTGACGGGAACGGTGCGGCTGGAGGCCGGCGATTTCACCGTGTCCGGCCGGCTCGACCGGCTTGCGGTGCTAGAGGACAGGGTCGTGCTGGTCGATTTCAAGACCAACCGCAATCCGCCGGTAGCGGGCGAGGAAGCGCCTTTCTCCCACGTTGCGCAGATGGCCGTCTACCGCGAGATCCTTGCGCCGCTCTATCCCGGCAAGGCGGTGGAATGCCTCCTCGTCTATACCGAAACGACCGCAACCCGCCGGTTGAGCGAAGGGGAGCTTTCTGAGGCGCTTGCGAGCCTCTCGACAAAGTGAGCGCGGGCCATTGATTTTTCTTCCACCTGTGCTCACATGAAGGACAAATCTACGATATTGCGAAGGTATCGCGCGAAACGGAAGCGATCCTCGCCTTTGCCAAGGAGTTCAAGATGACGACAGTCAAGGTCAATACCGCCAATTTCAAGCAGGAAGTTCTCGAGTCGGAAACGCCCGTCGTGGTTGATTTCTGGGCCGAATGGTGCGGTCCGTGCCGGATGATCGGTCCGAGCCTCGAAGAGATCGCCGAGGAAATGGACGGCAAGGTCAAGATCGCCAAGGTCAATGTGGATGACAATCCCGATCTCGCGGTCCAGTACGGCGTGCGCTCCATTCCGATGCTGGCCATGTTCAAGGGCGGCGAACTTGCCGACGTCAAGGTCGGCGCGGCCCCGAAGACGGCGCTTTCGAGCTGGATTTCCGGCGTCGTTCGCTAAGTTCGGACGGTCGTTCAAGCGCATGAGAGCCCGCGTTCGCGCGGGCTTTGCCATATCTGAACGAAGGCGGGAACCTGGCGGCGTCCAAAACGTTCACGCATTCAGAGTGTTTTCGGCCTTTTCGGAGTTTGCCCCAGATGACGAACCGTTCGCCTGCCCGTCTGTCGCTTCTGTTTTTGCCGGTGTTTGCATTGTTTTCAATGCCCGTCGCAGCCGCTGCACAGGATTTCGAGCCCGCTCTCGGCCCGGCCGAGCCGTTTTCCTTCGAGACGCTCGCGGAGGAGGCGAAGGCGCTTTCTCAAAAGCCGTTCGAGCCCTATCCGGTCGAGCATCCCGAACTCTTCGAGGCGATCGATTATGACGCGCACTGGAAGATCATGTTCCGCAAGGACCATACGGTCGATGTCGGCGACGCGCCGGTGCAGTTCTTCCATCAGGGCCGCTATTTCAAGGAACCCGTGAGGATCAGCCTGGTCGAGGACGGCGAGGCGCGCGAAGTGCTCTACAGCGCCGATTATTTCACCATGCCGGATGACAGCCCCGCCAAGGCGGTCGAGGATTTTGCCGGCTGGGCCGGTTTCCGGGTGATGCGGCCGGACATGAAGACCGACTGGATCTCCTTTCTCGGCGCGAGCTATTTCCGCACTGACGGACCGGACAAGCAGTACGGTCTCTCCGCCCGCGCGCTTGCCGTCGATACCGGTCTTGCGCGGCCGGAAGAGTTTCCGCGCTTCACGTCCTTCTATCTGGAAAAGGACGACAAGCCCGGCGACAGCATCGTCATCTATGCCCTGCTCGACAGCAAGAGCGTTGCCGGCGCCTATCGCATCGAGGCGGAAAACGAGGATGGCGAAGGTCAGGTTCTGCATATCACCAGCCGGCTTTTCTTCCGCGAGGCGGTGGAGCGACTCGGCGTCGCGCCGCTGACCTCGATGTACTGGTATTCCGAAACCCACCGCAACATGGCCTTCGACTGGCGCCCGGAAGTCCATGACAGCGACGGGCTGGAAGTGGTCACCGGTTCGGGCGAGCAGATCTGGCGACCGCTCAACAACCCGCCGCGCGTCGTGACCTCGAGCTTTTTTGACGAGAATCCCGAAGGTTTCGGCCTGATCCAGCGCGACCGGAATTTCGACCACTATCAGGATGACGGCGTGTTCTATAATCGCCGGGCGTCGGCCTGGGTCGAACCCGAGGGCGACTGGGGCCGGGGCGCGGTGCAGCTTGTCGAACTGCCGTCCGATGACGAGATTTACGACAACATCGTCGCCTACTGGCTGCCGGAAGACCTGCCCGAGGCCGGCGACGAGCGCGATTTTTCTTATACGCTGACCTGGGCGAAGACCGCGCCGCCGAATGAGCGCCTGGCCGAGACGACAGCAAGCCGGATCGGTCGCGGCGGCGTGCCCGGCCAGCCGCGCCCGGGCGACCAGGTCAAGGTCGTCGTTGATTTCTCCGGCCCGGCCGTTGAGGGCCTGACGGCCGAAGACGGCGTGGAAGCCGAAATTTCGGTCGGCGGCGGCGCCGAGGTCATCAACGCCTATGCGATGCCGATCGTTGGCACGGACGACTGGCGGATGACCTATGACCTCAAATTCGACGGAACTGCCGATACGATCGATGTGCGCGCCTATCTTTCCGAGGGTGGCGAGCCGCTGACGGAGACCTGGCTCGGCCAGTTCCATCCCCGCCAGTTCGCGCCGCACTGAGCGACGGTGTTTCCGGCAATGTGAAAAAACACCATCGCTCCGTCGCGGTATCGGCGTTATCCTCCGCCCGCAATAACCGGAAGGAGGCGTTATCATGGGCGAATTTCAGGGGCGGCGGATCCTTTACACGGGCGCAGCGGGCGGGCTCGGACTTCCGGCGAGCCTTGCCCTGATGAAAGCCGGCGCTGACGTGATCGTGCTGGACAATGATCCGGCCAAGATCGAGGCGCTGAAGGCGGCGGCGGCCGACAAGAAGCTCTCGGAGAGGCTCATGGTCTGCAAGGTTGATCTGACCGACAAGGCGGCGCTTGAGGCAACCCTTTCCGAGTTGCTGCAACAGGGGTCGATCGACACGGCGATCAACAATGCGGCGATCTATCCGTCAAAGCCGTTCGAGGATTTCACCATGGAGGAGCATGCGAAGATCCATGCCGTCAATGTCGAGGCGGCGCTCATGATCGTTAAGGCGCTGCTGCCGGGCATGCGTAAGGCCGGTTTCGGGCGGATCATCAATATCAGCTCGATCACGGTCTCGGGCGGCTGGGAGAACCTCACCCCCTATATCCAGTCGAAGGGCGCGCTGATCATGCTGGCGCGCGGCTGGGCGCGCGAATTCGGAAAATGGGGCATCACGGTCAACACGCTGTCGCCGGGGGCCTTTCCGACGGATGCGGAGAAGATCCATCCGGATCAGGAAGCCTATCAGCGCCGCATCATCGACAGCCAGGCGATCAAGCGCCGAGGCGCGCCGGAAGACCTTGCCGAGGCGCTGATGTTCCTGATCTCGACGCGCGCCGGCTTCATCACCGGGCAGAACCTCCATGTCGACGGCGGCTGGGTGATGCATTGAGGCCGCAGCGTTCTCGCCTTCGCCGGGCCGATCGGTTTATAGAGGGGCACCACAGACTGAAGGAAAGCGAACCGCATGATACCCGTCAACGACATTCAAGGACTGAAGGTTCTCATCACCGGCGCGAGTTCCGGCATCGGGGCGGCTGCAGCGCGGGCCTTTTCGCGCTCCGGCGCCGAGGTGACCATTCACTACAATACGCGCCGGGAAGAGGCCGAAAGCCTTGCCGCGGCCCTGCGCGAGGAGGGCGGCACGGCCCATGTCGTTTCCGGCGACGTGACCCGGGCCGAGGACGCTGAGGACATCGTCGCGCGGTCAGTGGCGATGATGGGCGGGCTTGACTGCCTGGTGAACAATGCCGGCGCCATACTGCGCTCGCCGTCGGCCGATTTCGACGAGGCGATCTATGATCAGGTCTTCGACCTCAACACCCGTTCGATCCTGCGCATGGTGCGCCATGCGGGGCCTGCCCTGAAGGCGAGTGATCGCGCCTCGGTCATCAATCTCGGATCGATCGCCGGCCGCAATGGCGGCGCGCCGGGCTCCGGCCTTTATGCCGCCGCCAAGGCCGCCGTGCATTCGCTGACGCGGGCCCTCGCGCGGGAGATGGCGGCGGACGGCGTGCGCGTCAACGCGATCGCGCCCGGCGTGATTGAAACACCTTTCCATGACGAGACGCCGGTTTCCGCGCTTGACGCGGCGCGCGCCGCGATCCCGCTCGCAAGGCTCGGCACGGCGGAAGACTGCGCCTGGAGCTTCGTCTTCCTCGCCTCGCCGACCATGGCCGGCTATATCACCGGGCAGATTCTCGACATCAATGGCGGCCAGTTAATGCCTTAGGCGCGCGTCCTTGTCGCCGGCGGAGACCAGCCGGTTGCGCTCCATCATCAGACCCCAGTTCTGGGCGGAGGCAAGGTGCAGCGCGATGGCGTCCGTCCAGCCCTTCTCCGTCCACTGCTTGAGCGTGCGGGCGGGAAGGTTGCGGTAGCGCTCGTGGTCGATGACGCCGAAGCCGTCGAGCCGGTAGCGGCTCTTGTCGGGGAACTCCATATCGACGTGACGGGCGAGCAGGATATCGGCCTCGGCGATCGCCTTCAGGAAGGCCGCGTCCTGGGCGCGGTGCTGGTGGTAGGCCTCGCAAAGCTCCAGCATCGGCGCGACCGTCTTGCTCGCCGTGCCGTCGTCGTTGAAGATCGGCGCGGCGTCGGGGTTCTCGGCAAGCGGCTTCACCCGCCCGCTTTCGCTGTCATAGGCGAGATAGCGCGTATCCTCGTCGGGCGACTGCACCAGAATGAAGGGATAGCGGCGGATATAGGCGGGCACATAGGCATGCGGCGCCCAGCTGCCGTCCTTCTCCAGCATCAGGTTCTGGCCCTGCCTGAGGCCGACAATGGCGACCGGGGCCGGCTGGCCGGCAGCCTCGATGAAGACGATCGGATAGTGGCGCACGGCCGGCATGAACTCGCTCACCGAAAGCGGGATCGCCGTCGCCTCGGCGGAGAACGCGTAGTCGTTCCTCGCCACCAGACCGAGGCCCTTGTGTTCTTCGAAGCGCAGCACCTGCGGCTTCTTGTAAAAAAGCGGCATCGCGTTCTCTTTGGTCATCGATCAGGTCTCCTTCATCCGACGGCCGGAATGCGTCTTCTACTATTGATGTCGGTTGGCGACAATCGTCAGGCTCCGTCTCTTTCTTGATGCTGGACTGCATGTCGCCATTTCCCGGAAAGGTTGAGGCTTTGGTTGGAACACGCCCGAACCTCTCGCTTTCAGCGATTGACGCGGTTGACAGTGTCGCGCCTCGTTGCGAAGGTTTACAAGTTCTTAACAACGCGAGAGAGCATGACAGGAGCGGGGACATGAATTCATTGATGACGGCGCTGATGGGGACAATGGCGCTTATTGCCCTCGCCGGCTGCAGCGGCGGCGGCGGAGGAGGCGGACCGGTTGCCCCGAACGCGCTCGGTTATTATTCGGATTTCGACACCTGGAACGAAGCCGTAAGGGGTTCGGGATCGGCGTCGGCCAATATCCAGATGAATGGCGACGGCACGGTCGGCGTCGAGATCACCGGCGGGCCCGACGCAGGCGAAACGGCACTCTTCTATCCGGACGGCGATGGCTATGCGGCCGATCTCGGCGATGGCGCGGAAGCCTATATGCGGCTCGGCTATTTCGGCGTTGACGGGATCAAGGACGGTCCGGTCGTTGCCTTCATCGATGCAGATACCTGGGACGACAATGTGGTGGGGATGGCCTTCCGGGCAACCGATGGCGTGACCGCGCCCGGCGACATGCCGCTCAGCGGACGTGCGACCTATTCGGGCCAGCATCTCGGCGCGGCGGCGCTTCCGGGCGAGTATCTCGACTATATCGACGGTTCGTTCAACGCCAATGTGAATTTCGGCAGCGGACAACTGGCCGGGGCGATGGACACCCAGGTGGGCGACGTCACCTTCCAGGCGACGATTTCCGGATCGGAGTTCAACTCCAATGCCAATTCGATCGCCGTCGGCAATGACTATGTGAATGTCGATCAGGCAAACTCGAACGTGAACGGGGCCTTTTACGGCAATCGCGCCGCCGGCATCGCCGGAACCTACAGGGTGAACGGCGCGCGGGCTGATGCCGGGGCCGGCATGATCGGCACCTTTGTCGGCGAACGGAACTGAGTTTTCGCGCTTTGAAAATCTCGCCGGGCCGGCTGGCCCGGCGTCTTCTGTATCGCGTTTAGTTCCGGGATTTTCATGCGGCATTTTCTGTTATTGATGCGTTTGAGGCTGTCAGGCGGCCTGGCGGGTCTTGCCTTTCTGCTGACGGTCCTCGCCGCCGGCATGGCCTTTGCGTTCGTCAATCCGTTTCCGCAAATCAAGGTGCTGATCGAGAGCGGCCAGTATGAGAAAGCGATGGCGCTTTCGGCGCAGCTTTCCGATGACCCTGAGCTGTCCGCACTGTCGCAGCAGTTCACCTATGCGCTGATCCTGAAGCATGAGGGCCGGTTCAAGGAAGCGGCGATCCTGATGCGCGGCGTTCTCGACAAGAAGCCGGATTTCACCCGCGTGCGTCAGGAGCTTGCCCATACGCTGGCGCTGATGGGCGAGAAGAAGGCGGCGATCTATCACTTCTCGCTTCTGGCTGACAACGCGCCGAGCGAATCGCTCCGCTCCTTCTACGAGGACTTCATCGACCGGGTGAATATCGACCGCCCCTGGACGCTCGGCGGCTACCTCGCCATTGCGCCAAGCACCAATATCTCCAACGCCACGGATCAGAGTCTTGTCCATGTCGGCGGCATTCCGCTTGCGCCCGGCACGAAGGCGGAAAGCGGCGTGGGCCTCAATTACGGCGTCAACGGCACCTATTCCTTCGATCTCCAGGATGATCTGTCGCTCACCTTCGGCGGCTCCGTCACCGGCCTTGCCTACAAGGAAAAGGCCTATAACCAGACCCAGTTCGGCGGCTTTTCGCAGCTTTCCTGGCGCAACGACCCGTGGATCTTCAGCGGCGGCATGGCGGCGGAATATGTGCTGATGGGCAATGAGCCTTACCGCGTCGGCTATGGTCCGGTCTTTTCCGTGCGACGCTCCTTCGGGCCCTTCGGCGTCACGTCGGCCAATTTCTCGTTTCAGTGGCTCGATTACCACGACATGGATGCCTATGATGGCTACCAGGCCGGCATGAGCATCAACCATCGCTATGCTCTGACGCCGTCGAGCAGCATCCGCATGGGCGGCGGGTTCAATTATGTCTCCGCCGAGAAGGACTTTAATTCCTATACTGGATACAACATCAACGCCAAATATGCCCGCGAATGGTCGGGCGGGATACTGACCGACATAGAGGTCGAGGGCACGCTGCGCGACTATGAGGGCGATTTTCCGCTGATGACCAAGTCGCGGCTTGACCGCAGGCTCGACATAGCCGTCGGCGCCACCTTTCGCACGCTTGCGATGAAAGGCTTCGCGCCGCGCCTCGAATATGCCTATTCGAAGAATTTCTCCAATGTCGAACTTTACGAATACGACAAGAGCACGGTTTCGCTGTTCGTCACCAAACAGTTCTGATCTCAGCAGAAAAACGGCCCGGTCGTCTTCCGCACGGCTGTGCTGAGAGCCTCCTCGACATGGCGGAGCGGGATCGCGTCGACATCGCTTTCGCCGCTGCCGATCAGTGCGGCGAACCGGCTGTACACGGCCTCATATTCCCGCTGCCGCCTGTCGAGAAGCAAGGCGCCGTTGAAGGCGAGCCGCTCGCCGCTGCGGTCAAGCAGGAGCATGCCGCGGTCGGTCTCCACCTCGAGCGCCTTGTCGTCAGCGCCCTCATGGTTCCAGTCGAAGGCGGCGGTGAACGCGTCGCAGCCCGCCATGGCGATATCGAGTTCGGCCGTCACCGGAACCCTTCGGTTCTCCGGATATGCGAGCCTCGCGCCCTGAACGGCAAAGGAGCCTGGCAGAACGGCCGAGGCGAGCGACAACCCGTTGATGCCCATGTCGAAAACGCCGAGGCTTTCGGGCTCGAATATCCAGCTCTGGTCGGGGTGCCAGCGGCGGACATCTTCCTTCCAGATCAGCCTTACCGAACGGATATGGGCATCCGACAGCAGGTCACGCGCCGTGGCGACGCCCGGGGAAAAGCGCGAGTGCCAGGCGGCAAACAGCGACAGCCCCTTTGCCGCTGCTTTTTGTCGCAGCGTCTCGATCTCTTCCAGCGTCACGGCCGGCGGCTTTTCCAGCAGCACGTGCTTGCCCGCGTCAAGCGCCTCGACGGCAAGCGCGAAGCGCGCGGACGTCGGCACGCAGAGCGCGACGCAATCTACAGCCGGCCCCTTGTCGAAAAGGCCGGCAAGATCGGAAAAGACGGGAAGAGCGGCAGTCGCGGCGCCTTTGGTGACAATCGCTGCAAGCTCGAAATCACGGGCTCGGTCGATCGCCGGGCGATGCTCGTCAACGGCGATCTTGCCGTAACCGACAATCGCGATCTTGAAAGCACTCATACTGTCCTCGATGCTTCGGCAGGCGGAAGGATCGGCAAGCCTGCCCATCACCGTTAACGCGCTTGCGGTCCGTTGAAAAGAGCCGGCGCGAAGTTCACCGGCCGATCAGGTCCTCGGGAAACTGCTCAGGCCTTCGCTTGATTTCCCGGTCGATCAGAGCGAGCACCCGTTCGACCGGCGGCGGCTGGACGGCGGTGACGCGCTGGATGATCGAATAGGGGCTGACATCGATGCTTTCGCGCACGGGCAACTGGCAGATATCAGCCCCCAGCCTGCCGTCGATGTGCAGGAAATCCGCTACCGGACGGGCTACCGGCGTCACGGCGTCCGTGTCGGCAATGATGGCGAGCGACAGAAGCGGCGATGTGGTGACAAAGACGTGACGGGGCAGGGTAAAGCCGTTGGCGAGAAGATGCGCCTCGATCGAGCGGCGCATCGGCGCCCCGACGGGCTGCAGCACCCAATCATAGTCCAGGCATGCCCCGATCGAGATCGGCCCCCTGTCGCAAAGCGGGTGGCCGGTGCGGGCTATCATGTTGATCGGCTCGACGCCGAGCGGGCGCATGGTCACCGATTTGGCGTCTACCTCCTCTGGCAGGCGGCCGATGTAGAAATCGAGATCATGGGAGAAGAGCGCCTCGGCGAGCTTGTCGGAGGTGTCGACCAGCACCGAAAGTTCGATCTCGGGATAATTCTCCCGAAGTTCATGGATCACCGGCAGCACGAGCTGCATCGAGGGGCCGGTCACCGCGCCGATCCTCACCTGGCCGCGGGCGCCGTCAACGATCTGCGATATCTCCTGGTGAGCGCTGTCAAGCTGGTTCAGGATAATCATCGCCTGGCGCGCCATGGCCTGCCCGGCCTCGCTCAATACGACGCCGCGGCCATGGCGCTCGTAAAGCTTCGCGCCGACCGTGTGCTCGAGTTCGGACAGGAGACGCGAGGCCGCCGACTGGGTCATGCCCAGCTGCGCTGCGGCTGAAGAAATCTGCCCCTTGCGGTCAAGAAGGGCGATCAGGCGCATCTGCGAGAAGCGCAGACCGCGGCGGATAAATTCGTCCTGACTTTTCTGGCGTGGGTCGTGCGCCATGATATCCATACCAATTCTGCTATATCAGAAACACGATTATTCATTTGTCCGTATGGCGGGAAATTGCAAGAATTCCCCACGTCGCAAGGCCTTTTTAACGCAGAAAAAGCGGGCACATCACCCCTTTCGCCCTGTGGCAGGCCGACACGGTTTCGCCGGGAGGAAAAGGCCGAAAACCGTGTCAACCTTGGCATTGCGATGGATCGGCCGCAAGGGCCGAAAGGCAGGGTCTCCCCATCCGGCGGAGGCCGGTGCCGGAACGGCAATCAAGATTGCCATCTGTTCCTAACGGGAGGACAAGACTGATGAAATCGATATTTCTAGCAGGCGTCGCCGCCTTCACCCTCGCTGCGACCGCCGCATCGGCGCAAACCGTCGGCTTTTCGCAGATCGGCTCGGAATCGGGCTGGCGCGCAGCCGAGACGACGCTGACCAAACAGCAGGCCGAAGAGCGCGGCATTGACCTGAAATTCTCCGATGCCCAGCAGAAACAGGAAAACCAGATCGCCGCGATCCGCGCCTTTGTCGCGCAGGGCGTCGATGCCATCCTGCTCGCCCCGGTCGTCGCAACGGGCTGGGATTCGGCGTTGGAAGAGGCCAAGGATGCCGATATTCCGGTGGTCCTGCTTGACCGCCAGGTCGACAGTTCCGACGATCTCTACCTGACGGCGGTCGGCTCCAACCTCGTGCATGAGGGCGAAGTAGCCGGCCAGTGGCTGGTGGATACGGTGGGCGACCAGCCCTGCCGCGTTGTCGAGTTGCAGGGCACGACCGGTTCGTCGCCGGCCATCGACCGCGCCACCGGCTTCCGCAATGCGCTGGAAGGCCATGACAATCTCGAGATCGTCCGCAGCCAGACCGGCGACTTCACCCGCTCGCAGGGCAAGGAAGTCATGGAAAGCTTCCTGCAGGCCGAAAACGGCGGCGCGGACATCTGCGCGCTCTATGCCCATAATGACGACATGGCCGTCGGCGCCATCCAGGCGATCAAGGAAGCCGGGCTCAACCCCGGCGACGACATCCTGATCGTCGCGATTGACGCCGTGCCGGACTATTTCAAGGCCATGGCCGAGGGCGATGCGAACGCCACGGTGGAACTGACGCCGAACATGGCGGGTCCGGCCTTCGACGCGCTGGAAGCCTACTGGGCCGACGGCACCATGCCGCCGAAATTCATCCAGACGGAATCCAGGCTCTATACCCAGGCCGACGATCCGCAGGGCGAATACGAGCGCCGCAAGGGCCTCGGCTACTAAGTCCGCTTCCTCCCGGGTGCGGTCGGGACTTAAGGGTCCCGGCCGCCTCGGTTCCTGATCATGGCGCCGCGCGATCGATCCAAGGTGCTGGGAAATGCTTCTGACAATCAAAAACCTCACAAAGACCTTTGTCGGCATGAAGGCGCTCGATGACGTTTCCTTCGAGCTTGAAGCCGGCGAGGTTCACGCCCTTCTCGGCGAAAACGGCGCCGGCAAATCGACCCTCATCAAATGCCTGACCGGGGCCTATAGCCGCGATTCGGGCATCATCACGCTGAACGGCGAGACCATCTCGCCGCGCTCGACACTGGAAGCGCAGGATCTCGGCATCGGCACGGTCTATCAGGAGGTCAACCTTCTGCCGAACCTCACCGTTGCCCAGAACCTTGTCTTCGGGCGCGAAAAACGCCGCTTCGGCATTATCGACGGGCGCGCAATGCGCCGCGATGCGGAGGCGATGCTGGAAGGCTACGGCCTCGATATCGACGTCAATCGCGACCTCGGCAGCTATTCCGTCGCCGTCCAGCAGATCGTCGCCATTGCCCGCGCGGTGGCGCTGTCCGGCAAGGTGCTGATCCTCGACGAGCCGACCGCAAGTCTCGATACGCGCGAGGTCGAAATGCTGTTCGAGGTCGTCCGGCAATTGCGCGACAAGGGACTCGGCATCATCTTTGTTTCGCACTTCCTCGACCAGGTGTTCGAACTGACAGACCGGCTGACGGTGCTGAGGAACGGCTGCAAGATCACCACGGAAAAGACCGCCGAACTCGACCGGGTGCGGCTGATTTCCCATATGCTCGGCCGCGAGCTGGACGAGGCGGAAGAGACCGGCGCCCGGCGCGATACGGCGGGACGCGTCGGCGAAAAACCGCTCCTCAGCTTCAAGGGCGTCGGACGGAAGAATTATGTCGAACCCTTTGACCTCGAGGTACACAAGGGCGAAGTCATCGGCCTTGCCGGCCTTCTGGGCTCGGGTCGCACGGAGACTGCGGAGCTTGTCTTCGGCGTGCGCACAGCCCAATCGGGAACGGTCTCGGATGAGAGCGGCAAAATCGCGATCGGCAGCCCGCGCGATGCGATCGCCGCGGGCTTCGGCTTTGCCCCGGAAGACCGGAAGACAGATGGCATCATTGCCGATCTTTCGGTGCGCGAGAACATCGCGCTGGCGCTTCAGGCGCGGCGCGGCTGGGCGCGGCCGATCAGTCGGGGCGAACAGGCGCGGCTTGCCGCCGACTATATCGAAAAACTCGATATCCGCACCTCGAGCGCGGAAAAGCCGGTCGGCGAACTGTCGGGCGGCAACCAGCAGAAGGTGGTGCTTGCCCGTTGGCTGGCGATGAACCCGCGCTTCCTCATTCTTGATGAACCGACGCGCGGCATCGATGTCGGTGCGCATGCCGAAATCCTTCATCTCATTCACCAGATCACGGCGGAAGGCATGTCGATCCTGATCATCTCCTCCGAACTCGACGAGCTGATCGCGGTCTCCGACCGGGTCATCGTCGTGCGCGACCGCCGCCATGTGGCTGAACTGACCGGCGCGGACATCGCGACGGAGAACATCGTCAAGGCAATTGCCAGTTCGGCAGCCGAGAGAAGGGAGGCGGTCTGATGCCAGGCGGTCTGAAGCGGGTTATTCCGCAACTTGTCACGCTCGTCTTTCTCGTGGCGCTGGTCAGCCTTTTCTTCCCGACCTTCCTGCAGGTCGAGTATTCCGGCGGCCGCTTTGTCGGGCCGGTGATCGATGTTCTGAAACGGGGTGCGCCCGTGGCCCTGCTGGCGATCGGCATGACGCTCGTGGTCGCGACGCGCGGGATCGACCTTTCGGTCGGCACCGTGATCGCGATTTCGGGCGCGGTCGGCGCGGCGACGATCGCAAGCGGTTACGGTCTCGTGCCGGCGCTTGTCACGGCGATCGCCGCAGGGCTTGCCGCAGGACTGTTCAACGGCATTCTGGTCGCCTTCATCGGCATTCAGCCGATTGTCGCGACGCTGATACTGATGATTTCCGGGCGAGGTATCGCGCAGTTGATCACCGAGGGGCGGATCCTGACCTTCAATCTGCCGAGCTTTGCCTTTCTCGGCTCCGGCCAGGTGCTCGGCATCCCGGTTCCGGTGTGGATTTGGGTGCTGACGGCGGCCTTCGTTATCCTTCTCGTTCGCCGGACAGCGCTCGGGCTACTGATCGAATCGATCGGCGTCAACCGGCGGGCAAGCGCGCTAGCCGGCGTCAATGCGCGGGTTCTGCTGATCGCCGTCTACATGGCATCGGGGTTCTGCGCGGCGCTTGCCGGCATCATCATCACGGCGGATATTCGCGGCGCGGACGCCAACAATGCCGGGCTCTGGCTGGAGCTTGACGCGGTGCTGGCAACCGTTATCGGCGGCAATTCGCTGCTTGGCGGGCGGTTCTCGATCTCGGCCGCCGTCATCGGCGCGATGATCATCCAGACGATCGACACCGGCATTCTGCTGGCGGGTTTCCCGTCGGAATACAATCTGGTGATCAAGGCGGTTCTGGTCGTCATCATCCTGGTGCTGCAATCGCCCAACATCGCCGGCGACCTGAAGTTTTTGAAACAGAACCTGTTTGCGGGGCGCGCCAAGCCCGAAGCCCGGCAGGAGGCAGGCAAATGAAAAATCCGCGTCTCTATCCCCTGTTTGCCACCATCGCCATTTTCATCGTGGCCTATGCGATCTGCTACATCCAGTTTCCGTTCATGCTGTCGACCCGGGTGGCGGGTAATCTTCTAACCGATAACGCCTATCTCGGCATCGTCGCCGTCGGCATGACGGTGGTGATCCTGTCGGGCGGGATCGATCTTTCGGTCGGCTCGGTGATCGCTTTTTCCGGCGTGTTCATCGCCGTGCTCCTGCGCGATACAGGGCTTCACCCGCTCGTCGTCTTTGCCCTGCTTCTGGCGGTCACGACGGCCTTCGGCGCGGCTATGGGCTGGCTGATCTACACGCTCGGCATGCCGGCTTTCATCGTGACGCTGGCCGGCATGTTCCTGGCGCGCGGCGTCGCCTACATGCTGACGATCGATTCCGTGCCGATCGACAACCCTTTCTTTGACATGCTGCAGGGAGCCTATTGGCTGATGCCGGGCAAGGGGCGGCTGACGCTGATCGGCATTGTCATGCTGATCGCCTTCGTTATCGGCCATTTCGTCGCCCACAAGACCCGTTTCGGCGCCAATGTCTTCGCCATCGGCGGCGGCCAGCAGACGGCAGCGCTGATGGGCTCCAAGATCGGCCAGACGACGGTGCTGATCTATGCCTTCTCCGGCTTCATGGCCGGCCTTTCCGGCATCGTCTTCGCCATCTATACCGGGTCCGGCTATCCGTTGGCGACGGTGGGCACCGAGCTGACGGCGATTGCGACCGTGGTCATCGGCGGCACGCTTCTGACCGGCGGCGCGGGATATGTCTTCGGCACGCTGTTCGGCGTGTTGACCATGGGCCTGATCCAGACCTACATCGTTTTCGATGGCACGCTTTCCAGCTGGTGGACCAAGATCGCGATCGGCATCCTGCTTCTGCTCTTCATCGTGCTGCAGAAGGGGCTTCTGAAGCTGACTGTCGAACGCACTGCGGCACCCTGACCCTGCAAGAGAAGGTTGCCGGCGCGGACAAGGCGGCGCCGGCAACACAATGAGACAATAAGAACGAGGCACACAATGTTCTCCATCGGAATCGATTACGGAACCAATTCGGTTCGCGCGCTCGTTGTGGGCTGCGACGACGGTTTTGAATACGGAACCCATGTCTACAACTACCCAAGCGGCGACCAGGGCGTTCTGCTGGACCCGTCCGATCCGCTGCTCGCGCGCCAGAGCCCGGCGGACTATCTGAAAGGGCTCGAGGAAAGCGTGCGCGGCGCGCTCGCCGAAGCGGCGAAGCATGAGGCCTTCGACGCGGCGAAGGTGATCGGGATCGGTGTGGATTCGACCGGCTCCAGCCCGCTTCCGGTCGACGAGAAAAACGGCGCGCTGGCGATGGACCCGCGTTTCACCGACAATCTCAACGCCCATTGCTGGCTGTGGAAAGACCATACGAGCTGGCGCGAGGCGGAGAAGATCACCGCGCTCGGCAAGGCCGAGCGGCCGCACTACCTCGCCATGGTCGGCGACACCTATTCCTCGGAATGGTGGTGGTCGAAAATCTGGCACTGCCTCAATGTCGACCGGGCCGTCTTTGATGCGGCGGCCTCCTGGGTCGAGCTCGCCGACTGGATTCCTTCCGTGCTTGCCGGCGTCAAGGCGCCGGCCGATATCAAACGTGGCGTGTGCGCCGCCGGCCACAAGGGGCTCTACAACCCCAAATGGGGCGGTCTGCCGGACAAGGAATTTCTCGGCAAGCTCGATCCGGCCATCGCCGACCTGCGCGACCGGCTCTATGACACAGCGCAGGATATCTCTGTGCCTGCCGGCACGCTCTGCCCTGAATGGGCGGAAAAGCTCGGCCTGCCGGAAGGCATCGCCATTGCCACCGGTGCCTTCGACAACCATCTGGGTTCGATCGGCTGCGGCATCGAGGAGGGCATGCTGGTCAAGGTCATCGGCACCTCGACCTGCGACTGCGCGATCGTCGATCTCTCCAAATCCGACACGATCCCGGGCGTCTGCGGTATCGTCGAAGGCTCCATCCTGCCGGGCTTTTTCGGCATCGAGGCCGGACAGTCTGCCGTCGGCGACATCTTCAAGTGGTGGGTGGAGCGCGTCTGCCAGGGCGGGCCGGAACTGCACCGTGAATTGACGGAAGAAGCGACCGCGATGAAACCTGGCCAGAGCGGCCTTCTTGCGCTTGACTGGAACAATGGCAATCGCACGATCCTCGTCGATCAGCGGCTGACGGGTCTGATCCTCGGCCAGACGCTCTATTCGACCCGCGCGGAAATCTATCGCGCTCTTGTCGAGGCGACGGCGTTCGGCGCGCGCGCCATCGTCGAGCGGATGACGGATTTCGGCGTGCCGATCGACAAGGTCGTCTGCGCCGGAGGCATTGCCGAAAAGAACCCGATGCTGATGCAGATCTATGCCGATGTGATGAACCGCACCATGCTGGTCACGCGCTCGGCCCAGACCTGTGCGCTGGGCGCTGCCGTGGCCGCGGCCGCCGTTGGCGGATCGCATGAGAATATCGGCGAAACGACGCGCGCGATGACCGGGCTGAAGGACATCCGCTACGACCCCATTCCCGAAAACGTCGCGATCTACGAGGAGCTCTACGGGCTTTATCTCACGCTTCACGATGGTTTCGGCGGCATCACCCGCGACAGCGACATGTCGCAGGTGATGAAGGATTTGATCGAAATTCGGGACAAGGTGCGCGGCTGAGGCCGCCCCGTTCCGCCAATTGCAGAAGGATTAAGTAACATGATCGGCCTGAAGCCCCTCAAGATCTGGTTCGTGTGCGGCTCGCAGCACCTTTACGGACCCGAAGCGCTGGCGGAAGTCGACGCTCAGTTCAACGCCATTGCCGACGCGCTTTCCAAGGATGGCAATCTGCCGCTCGAGATCGTGCCGCAACCCGTCGTCAAAAGCCCGGCGGAAGCCGCCGAGCTTGCGGTGCGCGCCAATTCCGATCCCGAATGCGGCGGGCTTATTCTCTGGATGCACACATTCTCGCCGTCGAAAATGTGGATCCGCGGGCTCTCCATGCTCAACAAGCCCTTCCTGCATTTCCATACGCAATATGCCCGCGAGCTGCCGTGGGATACGATCGACATGGATTACATGAACCTCAACCAGTCGGCCCACGGCGACCGCGAGGCGGGCTTCATCCACACCCGCATGCGGCTTGGCCGCAAGGTGGTTTCCGGCCACTGGTCGGACCCGGATGTCCATGCCCGGATCGACGCCTGGATGCGCGCCGCGCGCGCCTGGGACGACTGGCAGGGCGGCCGCTTCTGCCGCTTCGGCGACAATATGCGCGAGGTTGCGGTGACCGAGGGCGACAAGGTGGCAGCCGAAATGAAGCTCGGTTTTTCCGTCAATGGCTACGGTATCATGGACCTGGTCGACGTGATGAACACGCTTGCCGACGATGACGTCGCAGCGCTTGCCGCCGAATACGAGAACCAGTATGATGTCGTCGATGTGCTGAGACGAGGCGGCGCGCGCCACGACGCGCTGCTGAACGCCGCGCGCCAGGAGCTCGGCCTCAAGGCCTTCATGGAGGCCGGCGGCTTCAAGGGCTTCACCGACACGTTCGAGGACCTGCACGGCATGGAAACGCTGCCGGGCATGGCAACCCAGCGGATGATGGCGGCGGGCTACGGCTTTGCCGGCGAGGGCGACTGGAAGACGGTGGCGCTGGTCAGGGCGCTGAAGGTGATGGGCCACGGCATGAGCGGGGCGACCTCGTTCATGGAGGACTATACCTATCACATGGCGCCGGGCCACGAGCAGGTGCTCGGCTCGCATATGCTGGAAGTCTGCCCGACGATAGCCGATGGCAAGCCGAAGGTGGAGATCCACCCGCTCGGCATCGGCGGCAAGGCAGATCCGGTGCGCATGGTTTTCAACGCGAAGCTCGGTCCGGCGCTGAATGCCTCGCTGATGGATATGGGCAACCGTTTCCGCCTGCTGGTCAACGAAGTGACGTCGGTGCCGCATCCCGATCTGCCAAACCTGCCGGTTGCGCGCGCGGTGTGGGAATGCAAGCCTGACTTCAAGACCGCGCTCTCGGCGTGGATCCTTGCCGGCGGCGCCCATCACACCGCCTACAGCAATGACGTGACGACGGAGATGCTGGACGATTTCGCCACCATGGCGGGGATCGAACTTGCGGTCATCGACGGCGATACCAAGCTCGATCGCTTCAAGCAGGATCTCCGCAACAACGAGATCTACTGGCATCTCGGTCTCGGCATCAAGGCCTGAGAAAGGGGTAAGCAATGTATACGGAAATCCGGCGCGAGGCTTACGAGGCCAACCTCGCGCTTCCACGCCACGGGCTGATCAACCTGACCTTCGGCAATGCAAGTGCGGCTGATCGCGACAAGGGCGTTTTCGCCATCAAGCCCTCCGGCGTCGATTATGACGATCTGTCACCGGAAAACATGGTGATTGTCGATTTCGACGGAAAGATCGTGGAGGGCAACATGCGGCCCTCCTCCGACACGCCGACGCATCGCTGCCTGCTGCTCGCCTTCGAGGGCATCGGCGGCGTGGTCCACACCCATTCGACCAAGGCGACGGCCTTCGCCCAGGCCGGCAAGCCGATCCCCAATTTCGGCACCACCCATGCCGATTATTTCTACGGCGAAATTCCGGTGACGCGGAAGATGACGCCGGAGGAAATCGCGTCGGCTTACGAGTGGAAAACCGGCAATGTCATCCTCGAACGGTTCAAGGGCCTGAACCCGCTCGATTTTCCGGGCGTGCTCGTCAACCGCCACGCACCCTTCACCTGGGGCAAATCAGTGGCCAAGGCCGTTGAGGTTGCCGTCGCGGTGGAATGCATCGCTGAAATGGCGCTGATGTCGATGCAGCTCAATCCGGGCCTGCAGGCGATCGAACAGGAACTGCTCGACAAGCATTTCCTGCGCAAGCACGGCGCTACAGCCTATTACGGGCAGCCGGAATAGGCGGGACATTCCGGGGCCATTCGGGCGTGTCTGGCGGAGTGTCGGTTGCGACGCCGTATATCATGTTGAACTGAAGCAAGCCTCACCCTAGTGTTAGGGTCACCGGATCGGGCCGCGGGCCCGGCCGGTTGTCATCCAAGAGAGGTCTGCTCCGCCGATGAAATCGCTGCGCCGTCTGTTCACTTCGCCGAAGCCGAAATCCGCACCGCGCCCGGAGCCGGCGCCGACCTTTCGCGGCGGCCTGCCGAAGCCGGACCGCGCCTTTGTCGCGATCGGCGACATTCATGGCTGTGCCGAGAACCTGGAGCGGCTTTGGGAAAAGCTCGATCGGACAGTGCCCGATCTGCCCCTGGTGCATGTCGGCGATTATGTCGATCGCGGAGATCATTCGGCGAAGGTTCTGGACATGCTGTTCGCCCGGCAAAAGGAACGTGCCGATGTCATCTGCCTCAAGGGCAATCACGAGGAGATGTTTCTCGAGTTTCTCGACGACCCTTTGCAGAATGGCGAGCGCTGGCTGCGTTATGGCGGCCTGCAGACCGTCGCCAGTTTCGGGCCGACCGGGGACGCCTACGGCAGGAAAGACATCCCGCGCCTGCGCGATGCGGTGATTGAACGGCTCGGAGAGGAGCGGCTCGACTGGCTGAAGGAGATGCCGCTTGTCTGGACGAGCGGCAACATGGCCGTGGTCCATGCCGGCGCCGATCCGCGCAAGCCGCTTGACGAGCAGTCTTCCCGAAACCTCACATGGGGGCATCAGGCCTTCGGCCAGCTGCCGCGCCGTGACGGGAAGTGGATCGTTCACGGCCACACGATCGTTCAGGTGCCGCAGATGGCCAATGGCGTGATCTCCATCGACACCGGCGCCTATGCCACCGATCGCCTGACGGCGGCCATCATCAGGCCGGATCGCGAGGTTGAGTTCCTCCAGGCCACATCGGGCAAGCCTGCCCGCTGAGCCGTCTGAATCCTGTCATGATACAATTGACGAGACCGCGAGCCGCCTGGTCCTGCTGATACCGGCGCCGTGGGTCGTTTGCACAAAAGAAAACGCCCACCGGGGGAGGAGGATCCGGTGGGCGTCATCATGGTGACCAGCGATTGGGAGGAGGAGGATCGCCGGTCCAGATCGAAGCGCGCTGGGAGGAGGAGGGCGCGGCTCCGAAAACTTTTCCGCGGCCCGCTCAGGCGGGCCGGGTCAATTCCTTAGAACGCGGCCTTGCGGGCAACGCGGCGGATATCTTCGCGATTGATGCCGAGGTCGTGCAGTTCGCGGTTGCTCATGCGGCCAAGCTCGGTCACGGTCTCGCGGTATTTGAGCCAGTTGTTGAACGAACGGGTCATGCTCATTTCCGGTCTCCTGTGTTGGCTTCGTCTTCGCTGTTGTTGATCCCTATATACGCGGTGGCTTTGCAATGAGGCAGTGGGGCAAAAGCAATGCCCCTATGCAAAAAATGCAAGGCTCGTTTTGTATGCCTTAAATGTGGGCAGATGGCGGGCGAGGGCGTCGCGCCGGTCGTTCGCCGAAGGCGGCCGCGGCTGCAAGAGAAAGCACGATGCGTGGTTTCAACAGGTTAGCGTCCTTTGTGCGTTCGAATGGACGCAGGGCGCACTAACGGCCGAATCCCGGGACGAAGAGCGAGCCGACCGCGATCGTCCCGTCGATGATCCTGAGGCCGATCTGGCTGTTCTGCTTCGTATAGATGTCCGGATGGGCGGCAAGAAGACGCGCCTTCTGCAGATCGTCGCATCCCTGCATTCCGCCTGCGAAATGATGGCCGTTACGCTCGACATCGGCGAGGCCCAGGGTGGCCGCCACCAGGGTGTCCTGCTGCCAGCAGAGGCCAGGCTGGCATGTCAGGTCTTCCGCCGAAATGAAGACCCGTCTGCCCTCGGCGCGGGCTGCCTGCACGCGGCAGAAGTTGAGAAGCGCGCGCAGAACGCCCTTGCAGGATTTGATCGATGTTCCCGACCAGCCGCGTTCCAGCGCGCTCGCAAAGGCCCCATCATGATCGTCGCTTTCATCGATGATCAGCGGGAAACGTCCGATCTCCGGCGTGATGTCCTGTGCAAGCGCTTCCTCCCGGTCGAAAGGCTGTTCGATGAAGGCAATCGCCTCGCGGAAGGAAGACAGCGCCTCGTCGGCAACAAGCCGGTCGAGAAAGCCGGCGAACCGCGCAGCGGAGTATTGTTCGTTGGCATCAAGCGTCACGCGCAAACCGTCCATGGCGCCCACGATCCGGGCAATCGCCGAAAGCCTGTCGATATCGGCGTCCGGGTCGCCCTTGAGCTTGATCTTGAAGGCGCGGATGCCGGTGGCGCGGATGATCGCTTCAAGACTGACCGGACGGCTGTCTTCGGGCATGTCCGTGGTCACCGCCTCCGCCGTCAAAGGAGCGTCGAAACCGATGGTCTGGCGCGGCGTGATCGCCGGCAGCGGGGCGATGCGGGCGAGCGTCGCTGTGATTGTCTGCGGCGCGATATCGGGCGCCGTCATGGCCGCCACGCCGAAGAGATCGGCCCGTGCAGCCTGGGTGAAGTTCAGGCCGAAGGCAAAGCACAGCGCGTCGATCAACGCCATTTCGACAAGGGCGGGGCCGAAATGGGCGGCAAGGCGCGGCGTGCCGGCGGGCATCGCCGCTTCAGTGCCGGCGCGCAGGCGGGTTGTCGCTTCGCCGATCGTTTCCCCTGAAATGGTCTCGGCCAGCCGGCAGGCAATCTCCAGCGACAGGCGCAGATCCGCGACTGTCTCGTCATTGCTGCGGACGGCGCGCTTGTCGAACCAGCGTGGCACGAGAAGCTGGGCGGAGCGCCCTTCCGCCCGTTTGCCGCCGACGGTGATCGTCAGCGAGACAACGCCCTCTTCCGTCTCGGTGACGACGCTATTGCCGAAATGAAATGGCAGGCGGAAGCGGACCCGCCGCGTGGCGAAAGAGACGGCGTTGACCTCAAGCCGCGGCGCGTCCGTCATCCGCCTCTCCCGAGCGCGCCATGACGGGCTTTGGCGAACGGTGCGCTGGCCCTAGCTGTGGCGACGGCAAGAGGCTTCATGCCTCCTCCCCTTTTTGCCTCAGCCAGCCGACCACGGCCTCGGTGGCGCGTCTGGCGTGAGCGTTGAGTCCCTGCTCGCTGGTGTCGAAACCGAAGACCTCGGCAAGCGTGAAACGGTTGGACACCGGAAAATAGCAGAGCGAGGCGATCATGATATAGACCTCGAGCGGCTTGGCGCGGCGCTTGAAGACGCCGTCCTCCCAACCGCGCTCGAGCACGTCCGAAAGCTTGACCAGAAGCTTCGACTGGATTTCGCGCCGGTCTCCGATGGCACTGACGGAAGAGCCGTGCCGCAGGTTCTCTGTGTTCAGCATGGTGATGAACCAGGGTCGGGTGCGGAAATGGGTCATTGTGAACATCACGAGCGCGGCGACCGCCTCTTCCGGCGAAAGCGCGTCGAGGGCGAGTTTTTCCTCGCCGGCGCGGATCTGCACATAGGCCTCCCGCAGCGCCGCCTTGTAGAGCTCGTCCTTGTCGCCGAAATAGTCGTAGAGCAGCGGCTTCGAAAGCCCCGCCTCGGCGGCGATCCGGTCGACGCGCGCGCCGTCATAGCCGACGGACGAAAATTCATCGAGCGCGGCCTGGAGGATTGCGGCGCGCGAGGCCTCCGCGTCGCGCACGCCCCGCCTTGCCCTTGTTATCGTCGTCTTGCCGCTTCTCGCCACCGCGTTTCTCCCTAATCCGCGCCGTTGCCTGTCTCTTCACTGTTAGCACTGCCGCCTCTGCGTTTGAACTGCAGAAGACGACGGACCGGCGGGATAGAAAGCAGGATGATAAGAGCGATCACGATCGCAAAGCCCGCCGAGACCGGTCGTGTGAAGAAGGCTGTGATATCGCCGTTCGACAGAATGAGGCCGCGTCTCAGGCTCTTGTCGAGCAGGCTGCCGAGAATGATGCCGAGCACGAGCGGGGCCATCGGATAGTTCAGCCTGCGCAGCACATAGCCGACGACGCCGAAGAAGAACATGACCCAGATATCGAAAATCCGCTGGGTCAACGCATAGGGCCCGATGACGCAGAGGCAGAAAACCAGGGGCATCAGGATGGTGCGAGGCACTTTCAGAACGCGGACGAAGACCGGCGTCAGCGCCATGCCGAAAACGCCCATGGCAATCGTCGCGAAGATCAGCATCACGGCAATGGTGTAGATCATTTCCGGCTGGTCGAACATGATCATCGGGCCGGGGCGCACCCCATGCAGGAAGAGTGCCGCAATCAGCACGGCGGCGGAAGCCGAGCCCGGGACGCCAAGCGTCAGCGTCGGAATCAAAGAGCCCGGCACCACGGCGGAATTGCCTGTTTCGGCGGCGATCAGACCCTCCTGACTGCCCTTGCCGAATTCCGCGCGCTCCTTCGAATGGCGCTTGGCGGCGGCGTAGGAACCCCAGGCGCCGATATCCTCGCCCACGCCGGGAATGATGCCGACCAGGGTGCCGATCACGCCGCTTTCGAAGACGGTGCGCTTGTAGCGCCACACGCTTTTCAGCAGGTCTCGGATCGGGGCGGGGACGGATTTCTTCTCCACCATCTGGGCGGCCGGCAGCGTCATGGCGAACAGAACCTCGGCAAAGCCGAAAGCGCCGACCATCGCCGGAATCAGGTCGATGCCGCCATTCATCTGCTGGATGTCAAAATTGAAACGGACGTATGAATGAATGCCTTCCGAGCCGATCATCGCCACCGAAAGCCCGATGAGGCCGGCCATATACCCTTTCAGCGGCTCGCCGGAATGCGTGAGCTGGCCGGAAATGACGATGCCGAACAGCGCCAGCCAGAAGAATTCATAGGAACCGAAGCCGAAGGCGGCTTCCGCCAGGGGCGGCGCAATCGCGATCAGCATGACAATGCCGACCAGCGTGCCGAGCATGGAGCCGAGCGTCGCGATCGCCATGGCAAGCGCGCCCTTGCCCTGGCGCACCAGCGGAAACCCGTCGAGCGCGGTTGCGGCACTTGCCGGCGTTCCGGGAATATTGAGCAGGATGGCGCTGCGCGAGCCGCCGTAGATCGCGCCCACATACATGCAGATCAGCACCAGGATCGCCGCGTCGCGGTCGAGCGAATAGGTCAGCGTCGTCAGAAGCGCGACGCCCATGGTTGCCGTCAGGCCGGGCAGCGCGCCGACGAATATGCCGAGCAGCGTCGCCCAGACGACGTTGAACAGCATCATCGGCGTCGAGAGGTTGGCGAAAGCGGAGAGAAGCGCGTCGAAAACCGTGTTCATGGCAGTCGCACCAGAAAGAGATCCTCAAACAGATATGACAGCGCGCCCCCGAAGGCGACGGCGATGATCACGGCACGCGCGATCATAAACAACAGCGCCCTGCGCGGCATGGCGGAGGAAAATTCGAAGATGATGATGAAGCTCGCGACAAACAGGCTGCTTGCCGCCCAGAAATGGATGCGTCCGACCAGAAAAAGCGCATAGGCGGCGCAGATCGCGATAAGGCCCAGAAGCTTCAGCAACTCTGTGTGCGCAATGAAACCGGACACATGGGCGCCGTCATCATTGTCCCCCCGGCGCATCAAGCCCCAGAGCTGCAGCCCGGCCACAATCGTGATGGCGATGCCGAGGATCATCGGCAGCAGGCCGGGAATGCTGGCGGGGTGAATGCGTCGCATCTCCAGCCTATCCATGGTCAAACCGCCGACGAACTGGGCAATGCCGACCGCCAGAAGAATGACGGTCACGGTAAGGTCTACGGAACGTAACTTCAGCATGTCGTCCTCCGGGTTTCGGGGGGGGTGAGTGAGACGGCGGGCGCGAGGACGCCTTTAGTCCTTGCCCCGACCATATGTGCCGAGAGAAGAGGGCAGGGCCTGCCGGCCCTGCCGCAAGTTCCGGCCCCGGCGCCAGAGCATGTCCGCGTTTCCTTGCATCGCGGACATGCCCTAACCTTTTGTTTTTCCGCGCGTCCGGACGGAAAACCGGGTTTCACTTTTCCTGGACGGCCCTATTCGCAGGTGATGCCGAGTTCCGACGGGTCCTTGACGGCCTCGCCCCGCGATTTGAGCGCACAGGCTTCCGAGATCACCACCGGCATGGCGCGTTCGCGGGCCTGATCGCCATAACTCGGATTGAACATGGCGCCGCGTTCATTGGCGTATTTCTTCAGTGCCGGAGCGTTCATCACATGCTCTTCCCAAACCTGGTCGACGGTATCGTAGACCTCCTGAGGCGCGCCGGCGGGGATGAAGACGCCGAAATAATCGGGCGCGACATGCATGTCGAGCCAGTTGGTGACCGGTGGAACCGGCTCCAGGCCTTCGATCTCGAGCGGCGTGTCGGAAATGACGGCGAGTGGGCGCAGGCGGCCGGCCTTGATCATCTCCGTCTGCTCTACGGCAAGTTGCGTGGTCATGTCGACCTCGCCGGAGGCCGCTGCGATCACGGCCGGATTGCCGCCGTCATAGGTCACCATGCGTGCGGTCATGTCGCCGCCGGCGGCATCCCTGAGCGCTGCCAGCGCCATGCCGCCCGACGAGGTGACGCCGGCGGTGCCGACGGTCACATTGCCGGTTTTCATGGCTTCCAGCAGCTCGCCGAAATCCTTGTAGGGCGCGTCGGCGTTGACCGAGATCACCGGCGCATTGGCGACATGAAGATAGACCCGGTAATCATCGATACCGGATTCCTCCAGAAGGCCCGAGACCTGATAGGTCGCGTTGTTGGCGATCGCGTTCGCCGTCCAGGTATAGCCGTCGCGCGGTGCGTCAAGCGCCGCCTTGGTGCCGATCGATCCGGAGGCGCCGGGCTGGTTGACGACGACGACCTCGGTCCCGAGCGCTTCTTCCAGGATCGGCGCGACGACGCGGGTCACCTGGTCGGTGGAGCCGCCGGCCGACCACGGCACGATGATGTTGATCGGGCGGTCGGGCTCCCATGTCTGTGCGGTTGCCGCGCCTGAGGCGATAACGGCGAATGCGGCCGCGGAAACGGCCAGCTTCAAGAACGTGGTATGCATAGTCTCCTCCCTTGACGACCGGATGGTCGATTGAGTGCGCCCGGCTTGCTGCCGGGTGCGGCGAATGCGCAGTTTCCGGGCCACACCGCCGCCGGGAACTCCTCTTCCCTGAAAGCGCGGCGCGCAGCCACCTGCCTGCGCGGGCAGGCATGTTCCTCGTTCAGCAGTAAGCGGCGGCCCGCGCGATGATCGTCTCCAGCACCTCGTCGGGATCGCGCTTCCACCAGTTCTCCGCCGAGAAGATCTCGACCTCGTTGAGGCCGGCAAAGCCTTCCGCTTCGACAGCCTGTCTCAGATCGGGAATATCTATCACTCCGTCACCCATCATGCCCCGGTCGTTCAGCATGTCGGTGGTCGGCACCAGCCAGTCGCATAGATGAAAGGCCATGAGCCGGTCTTTGCCCGCGCGCGCGATTTGTGCCTTGACGTCCGGGTCCCACCAGATGTGATAGACGTCCGCGGCGACGCCGATGCCGTCGCCCAGCCGGTCGCAGATGTCGAGCGCCTGGGCCATGGTGTTCACGGCGGCGCGGTCTGCGGCATACATCGGATGAAGCGGCTCGATGGCGATCTTCACCCCGACGGTGCGGGCAAACTCAAGCGTTTTGCCGAGACCTTCCTCGATCATGGTCCGCGCGCCCTCAAGGTCGCGACTTCTGGGGGCAAGTCCGCCGACCACCATGACGAGGCAGACCGCCCCGATGGTTGCCGCCTCGTCCACGGCGCGGCGATTGTCGTCCAGCACGCTCTTCGTCAAGGCGCCTTCGGCCGTGAACCAGCCGCCGCGGCAGAGCCCGGAAACGGAAAGTCCGGCTTCGCGAAGCTGGCGCGCCGCTTTCTCCGCGCCGAGTGCCTGCAACTGGTCGCGCCATGGCGAAACGCCGCCCAGGCCGTGGCGCGCGGCCCCGTCGATCGCCTTGTCGAGCGCCCATTGCGGGCGCGTCGTGGCGGTGTTCAGAGAAAGCCGTTCGGGAGTAATCGTCTCCATGCGCTCAGGTCCCTATGCCATACGTTGCCATCACGCGGGCGGTACGCGTTGCCGCCATGTCGGCATCGGCGATCAGCCCGGCCTTGTCGGCAAGGCGCACGACGTCGGCCAGATGCTGCGCGGAACGGGCGCTCTGCTGGCCGCCGAGCATGGTGAAATGGTCCTGATGGCCCATCAGATAGGCCAGAAACACGACGCCGGTCTTGTAATAGCGCGTCGGCGCCTTGAAGATGTGGCGCGAGAGCGGCACGGTCGGCTCCATCACCGCGTTCCAGCGCTGCATGTCGCCCTTGGCAAGGGCTGCAAGACCGGTGGCGGCCACCGGCGCGATCGGATCGAAAATGCCGAGGAGCGCGTGGCTGTAGCCCTGGTCGTCACCGGCAATCAGTTCCGGGTAGTTGAAGTCGTCACCGGTATACATCTTCACGCCGTCCGGCAGCCGGCGACGCATGGCGATTTCCTTTTCGGCCGAAAGCAGCGAGATCTTGATGCCGTCGACCTTGTCGGCGTTGCCGGCGATTACCTGCAGGCAGGTGTCCATCGCCGTCATGTGGTCTGCGCTCGCCCAATAGCCTTCGAGCGCGGGATCGAACATTTCGCCGAGCCAGTGCAGAATGGCAGGCCTTCTGAGCCCCTGCAGGATGCGGCCATAGACGCGGGCATAGTCATCGGCGCTCTTGGCGACCCGGCAGAGTGCGCGGGACGCCATCAGGATCACCTGACCGCCGGTCGCCTCGACCGCTTCGCACTGCATTTCGTAAGCCGCGATCACGTCATCGATGGTCTTTGCGTCAGCCGGATCAAGATGGTCGGTGCCCGCGCCACAGGCGATCGAATGACCGCCGGCCTTTGCCTCTTTCACCGAGCGCTGGATCAGTTCCAGCGATGTCGGCCAGTCCATGCCCATGCCGCGCTGGGCCGTGTCCATGGCCTCGGCCACGCCGAAGCCGAGCGACCACAGATGGCGGCGGAAGGCGAGCGTCCTGTCCCAGTCGACATTGCAGTCGGACCAGGGATTGTTGTCGGCGAGCGGATCGACGACGACATGGGCAGCTGCAAAAACGGAACGGTTCCATTCGCCCTTGTCTGCGGCGACCGGCTTGCCGGAGAAGGTGAAGGTTTCGAGGCCGCCTGAAACGGTCGGAAGCTTGATAGCGGTCATGATCAGATCCCCAGATCTTCGATGTCAACCCAGCGGCGTTCGCGCGCGCTCTCGTAGCCGGCCTCGGCAAGCTGCACGCCCTTGGCGCCTTCGCTCAGCGTGTAGGCAAAGGGAGCGTCTTCAAGAACGTGGCGCAGGAATTGTTCCCACTGCACCTTGAAGCCGTTGTCGAACACGGTGTTGTCAGGCACTTCCTGCCAGTCATCGAAGAAGTTCATCTTCTGCGGCTCGTCCGGGTTCCAGACAGGTTTCGGCGTGTTGGCGCGGTGCTGGCTATAGCACTTGTGCAGGCCGGCGACGGCCGAGCCATGGGTGCCGTCGACCTGGAAGGTCACAAGGTCGTCGCGGCGCACTCTTGTGCACCAGCTCGAATTGATATGGGCAACGATATCGCCTTCGAGCATGAAGGTTGCATAGGCCGCGTCATCGGCGGTTGCCTCGTACGCCTTGCCGTCTTCATCATAGCGGGTCGGAATATGGGTCGCGGTGGTGCAGGACACGGATTTGACCGGCGCCACCACATTGTCGAGCACATAGCGCCAATGGCAGAGCATGTCGGAGACCATGCCGCCGCCATCTGCCGCGCGGTAGTTCCAGCTCGGGCGTTGCGCCGGCTGGTCCTCGCCGGTGAAGACCCAGTAGCCGAACTCGCCCTTCACCGAGAGGATCTTGCCGAAGAAGCCGTTGTCGCGCAGCCGCTTCAGCTTGAGAAGGCCCGGCAGGTCGAGCTTGTCATGGACGATCCCGTTCTTGACGCCCTTTTCCCTGGCGTAGCGGGCGATCGAGACGGCCTCCTCAAGGCCTTCGGAGACGGGCTTTTCGGAGTAGACGTGCTTGCCGGCATCAATCGCTTTCTTGAGCAATGTCGGGCGCAGCTTGGTTGAGGCCGCGTCAAAGAAGATGATGTTGTAGGGATCGGCAAGGGCCGCATCGAGATCGGTCGTGTAACGCTCAACGCTATGGCGCCTGGCCAGTTCCTCGATCTTGGCGGCGTTGCGGCCGACAATGATCGGGTCCGGCATCGCCCTGGAGCCGTCTTTCAGGCGCAGTCCGCCAGAATCGCGGATGGCCAGAACCGAACGGATCAAATGCTGGTTCATGCCCATGCGGCCGGTAACGCCGTGCATGATGATCCCGATACGATTGGTATCAGACATTTATTCTCCTCCCATCAACCTGTTTATTACCTACCAGTTAGTAATAAATCGGTCAAGGATGGACAAGATGGAAAATCAGGGTGCTGGATGGGAGGTGACTTCAGGGATCAGGCGATTGAAACGGGGCGTAAAAAGGCAATCGAAGGCCCCTTTTCTCTCGGTGTCACCCTCGGGCCCTGTGCCGAGGACCCAAGCGCCCTGCCCGGCGACAGGCGTTTGCGGCGTCATGAAACCTTGAACTGTCACGTCACTCGTTCGCCAACGCGTCTCGCGTCAGACGTGGTTAGATGCTCGGGACAGGCCCGAGCATGACGCAAGTGGGTGGTGAACGACCATCAGGGAACCGAAATCCCGGCGGGACAGATGCGGCAATGGACAAGTCGTGTGCGCCCTCACACCTCCTCGAACAGGTCGATCACTTCCATCTCCGGCACCAGAACCAGTCCCTTGTCGGTGAGGCGGATTTCGGGGATGACGGAGAGCGGGATGAGGTTGAAGCCCATATAGGGGATGGCGCAGCCCGCTTCCTCCCATTCGAGCTTCAGCACGCGCACGGCGTCTGCGACATCGTTCACGCGCTTGTCGGAAAGAAGCCCCGCGATCGGCAGTTCGACCATGGCGCGGACCTTGCCCTCATTGACCACGCAAACGCCGCCCTGGCTCTCCTCGATGGCGCGCACAGCCACCTGCATGTCGGCCTCGTTGGTGCCGGCGACGATGATGTTGTGGCTGTCATGGCCGACGGACGAGGCGACGGCGCCGCGCTTCAGCGAGAAGTCGGCAAGCAGGCCGTTGGCGACATTGCCGTCGGACTTGCCGTGGCGCTCGATCACCGAGACGAAGCAGAGGTCGTGCCGGTCGAAATGGTCCTGCCAGTCATTGGCCAGTTCGAGCTCGATCCTGTCGTGGATCAGCGTGATACCCGGCAGTTCGGTGCGGATGCAGTGGGCCACGACCTTCTTCGTCGGAAGATCGGGCGTCAGCTTGATCTCCTTCGGCAGTTTCACCGTATGATAGGCGGCTTCCGGGTAGCGATAACGCTTCGACAGCGCTTCATCGAGCAGCGGCGTCACTTTTTCGTCTTCCACAACGAGCTCGCCGCCATACCAGGTGTTGACCGGCTTCAGCGTGTCGTCCAGCAGCACGATATCGGCGCGTCTGCCGCCGCCGAGCCCGCCGATCTCCTCGCCCATGCCGAAACGCGTGGCACCATGCAACGAGCCCATCGACCAGGCCTGTTCCGGCTTGATGCCGGCCTTCACCGCCTGGCGCGTCACCCAGTCCTGGCCGAACATCAGGAGGTCGTCGGCGTCGCGGTCATCGGTGCAGACGGCCACCCGCTTGTGCGAGGCGCCGAGCTCGGTGACGGCCTTGATCGCCTCGGGCAGAGAATGCCAGGGCGTCGTCGGCGGGCCACCGCGCAGGAAGACCCAGACGCCGGCTTCGATCAGGTCATTGGCGATCTCGCGATCGATCGCCTCATGCGTATCGGTCACGCCGGCTGCCGCATAGGCCGCGACGAAATCGCGGCCATAGACATGGCCGGAGACGGGCCGACCGCGCTTCAGCGATTCGGCGATGATGGCATGCGAGCGCTCGTCGCTCATGGCGACCGGCACGAAGTCCATCTTCTCGCCGAGCGCTACGGCCTCCGGCCAGCGGTCGAAGATTTTAGCGATCTTTTCCGGCGTCAGGTCGCCGCCGGCCGTTTCCATCCCGGGGCTGGTGGCTGGTACCGTGCTGGGAACTGTGAGGAAGATCGAAAGCGGCGCCTCGCGCGCATCCTCCAGCATCGCCTCCACGCCCGCGACATCCATGACATTGCCGATTTCGTGGCTGTCGCAGAAGATCGTCGTGGTGCCGTTCAGAAGCGCTGCCTCGGCATAGGCGCAGGCCGTGACCATGCTGGATTCGATATGGAGATGCGGATCCACCAGGCCGGGCGCAATGATGCCGCCCTTGACATCGTGGACGTTCGCCGCCTTGCCGCGATAGGTTCCGGCCGGCTTCATCGCGGCGATGCGCCCGCCCGCAATCCAGAGTTCGCGGTCATCGAGCATGCGTTCCGAATAGGTCGACAGCGCCCGCGCGCCGGTGATGACCAGGTCGGGCTCCGCGCGGCCAAAGGCGACGTCGGCGAGCCGCCGCGTCATTTCGGAAAGTGGGGCGACGGAAAAACGTGTCAGCTTGCTCATGATCGGCCTTCGTACTGGTCAGGTTGGCGCGCGTCACGGACGGACGCTCTCGCCGTGGAGGCTAACCATGGCGCGGCGGACGGTCCAGAGCTTTCTTGCAAAGGTCTGTCCATGCGGTTTTACGGCGTTCAGCCTGCCGATCGCGCCTCGGCGATCGCCGACTCCAGCATGATCCTGTCGAGCACGCCCGGATAGACCATGCGGCCGATGACATAGGAGGGCGTGCCGTTGAACTGGAAGGCTTCGGCCTGGTGGTAGTTGCGATCGAGCAGGTCGGAGATTTTCTTCTCGTTCGCCTTCACCGCCTCGGCAATGGCGTCGAAATCCAGCCCGGCGGAGGTCAGAAGCGTCTCGATCCGCTCATGCGTGAGACGTCCCTGCGCGGTCATCAGCGCGTTGAGCGCCGTGTCATATTCGCCGAGCGCCGCCGCGCCCTGAACAGCCTGGGCAGCATAGACGGAGACTTCGCCGAAGATCGGCCAGTCCTTCATTACCAGCCTCACATTGCCGTCCTTTGCCACGACGTCGCGCACCATCGGGTAGTCGCGCTTGCAATAGGCGCACTGAAAGTCGAAATATTCGACCACGGTAACGTCGCCTTCCGGGTTGCCGAGGACGGGCGCGTTCGGGTCCGCGAAAACCTCCTGCGGCGTCGGTTCGTGGGCGAGGGCTGCGCCGAAAGGCGACAGCGCCAGTCCCGAACCAGCGAGGACGCCCTTCAGCAGGCTGCGTCTTTGCATCATCTGAAACTCCTTTGATCGCATGAGCGCCGAGTATAGGAGATGCTTCCGGCTTGCCGCCCATCAACTTTGCGCGAGGCGCTTTATGATAAAATTTTTCTATCGAAATATGAGAAATTGAAATTGGACATGGACAGCCTTGTTCCGCTTCACTCACCATAAGGAAATAGAGGGAGCGACATAGTGGACGACCGAAAACTCTACCTCAAATTCATAGACGCCGACGTTCAGGGCATAATTTCTCTTTATTGGGAGAATGCGCCGGAGACCTGCAAGGCCATCTGGGGCGCGCTCGAAAAGCCAATCCAGTGGCCGGCGACCCATGCCATGTTCGCGGGTCCCGAGATCATGATGGGCCTGCCTGAGGAAGCGCGCAATTTCGACCCGACGAAACTGCCGCCGGAAAACCAGACGATCCTGCCCGAACCCGGCGAAATGCTGTGGTTCTACCAGCCCAAGAACTTCTTCAAGAACGATCCGTCGGAGTTCTGGGAGCTTGGCATGTTCTATGGGCAAGGCGGGCGTACTTTTGGCCCGACCGGCTGGATTTCCTGCACCTATATCGGAAAAATGACAGAAAACCTTGATGCGGTTGCCGAGCAGTGCAAACGCATCCGCATCGAAGGCGCAAAGCGGGTGGAAGTCGGGCGTCTCGCCTGAATCCCCTGAAACATAAAAAAGAGGAAGGGAATAGCATGAAACGCGTAACCACACTGCTGGCGACTGTGTCAGTTCTCGCCGCCTCGCAGGCTTCTGCCGTCGCGGCGGAAATCACCATCAACTCCTTTGGCGGCGCCTATGAAGAGGCCCACCGCAAATGCGTCATCGAGCCGTTCACGGCAGAGACCGGCGCGGATGTGAAGATCGTCACCGCCTATTCGGCGGACGCCTTCGCCCAGCTGCGTGCCCAGAAGGACGCGCCGCAGTTCGATGTCATCCATTTTTCCGGCGGTCAGGAGATCGTCGGCGCCGAGGAGGGCCTGCTCGCGCCGATCGATCCCTCGAAACTCTCGAATGCCGCCGACCTCTACCCCTTCGCCGGCGCCAACATGGAAAAGGGCGAGGGCCCGGCCTACCAGATCGCGGCCATCGGCCTGCTGTACAACAGCGACGAGCTTGCCGAAGCGCCGGCAAATTGGGCCGACCTGATGAAGCCGGAAATGGCGGAAGGCCTGGTGCTGACCGACATCTCCAACACCTACGGCCTGTTCGGCTTCCTGATGCTGAACCAGGTCGCCGGCGGTGACCTCGAAAACATCCAGCCGGGCCTCGACGCGGTGAAAACCATGCTCGACAACGGCGCCTATGTCGTTTCCAAGTCGCCGGAAATCCAGCAGTCCTTCGCGCAGGGTGGAGCTTTCGTTGCGCCTTATGCCTCCGACTATGCCTTTACGCTGAGAAAGGCTGGTCTGCCGGTCAAGTTCCAGCAGGGCGCGGAAGGCACGCCGGCAAGCTACATCACCGCCAATCTGGTGGCCGGCCGCGACAATGAAGACCTGGCGCTGAAGTTCATCGATGTCGAGCTTTCGCCCGAAGCCCAGGCCTGCTTCGCCGAGGCGCTGCGCTATACGCCGACCAATGCCAAGACCGAACTGCCGGCAGAGGTTGCCGCCGATGTCGCCTATGGCGAGGAAGGCGTGAAGAGCCTGCTGCGCTTCGACCCGGAAGTGATCGAGGCAAGCCGCGCCGACTGGGTCGTCGAGTGGAACAAGGCCATCGCCCAATAATCATGGGGTGCGCCCGCCCCGTATCCCGCCTCCAACCGGGATGCGGGGCGAACAAACCGCCCGGCGTCGCAACCGGCCGTCGAATTGCGAGAAAGCCATGCCCCTTGGGGGAAGAGCATCAATCTTGCAGCTTGTTCCTGCCATTCTCTCCCGCTTGCGGGAGAGATGAGCCGAAGGGGCAGCGAGGGAGACGCGGCCTTTCAATGTTGTGAGAGCGCCCGTGCCGACGCTCGTCCCCCTGGCTGCCTCGATATCGCGCCCTTCCGGAGCGGGAAAGTGCGGAGGCTGTGCTGCAAGGCGACCTGCGGCAGCCCCCCTCGATGAAAAACCCGTGAGGGGGCCAGGTCTCGGCGCTATCACCTTCGGAAAGGCTCGCGCTTTTTGCGCGGAAGGTGGATATTGCGATTGTCCCCACCGTCAGAAGGAACGTGGATGAACACTGACCGTGCAGAAAACGCGCTCCTGGTTTCGCCCGGGCTTCTGCTGCTGGCGCTCGCCTTCTTTCTCCCGATTGCCCGCATGCTCGGGCTTTCGGTGATGGCCGAGGAGGGGGGCTTCACGCTTGCCCATTTCGCCCAATTTGTCAGCGAGCCATATTATCTCGGCGTCTTGTGGCGCACGATCCGGCTCTCCTTCATCATCACGCTGGTTTCCGCGCTGGTCGGCTTTCCGCTGGCCTATATCATGGCGCGGACGGGACCGCGCGCACGGCTGTGGCTGATCATCGTCATCCTGCTGCCGCTGATGACCAGCGTCGTCATCCGCACCTTCGGCTGGATGGTGATCTTCGAGCGCGGCGGCATCGTTTCCGGCACGCTCTACGATCTCGGCTTGGTCAAGCGCAATTTCACCCTGATGCGGACCGAGACCGCGATCGTCATCGGCATGGTGCAGGTTTTGCTGCCCTTCATGACGCTGTCGATCCTCGGCGTGATCACGCGGATCGACCAGCGGCTGGAAGAGGCCGCGCGCACCATGGGCTGCAATTTTCTCCAGTCCTTCCGTCACGTTGTGCTGCCGCTGTCCATGCCGGGGATTGCCGCCGGCTCGCTGCTCGCCTTCACGCTTTCCGCGAGCTCCTTCGTCACGCCGAGTCTTCTCGGAGGCCCCAGGCTGCAGGTTCTGGCCTCCTCGATATATTCCTCGGTAACGCAGACGCTCGACTGGCATTTCGCCGCTGCTCAGGCGGTCATCCTGTTCCTCGGTATCGCACTGACCCTCATTCCCTATTTCAGGCTCACGGGAGGCCGGCATGGTTAAGGCGGTTCCGCTCTGGCTCAAGATTGCGACCTATGTCTTCATCGCGCTCATCGTCGTGCTGATGCTCGCGCCGCTGATCGTGGTGGTCGGCACGTCCTTTTCCGCCAACCAGTTCATCGCCTTCCCGCCAAGGGATTTCTCGCTGGAATGGTACCGAAAGGTTCTGTCGTCGGATGCCTATCTCGGCTCGGCCGGGCTCAGCCTGGCGATCGCGCTTCTGGTCACGCTTTCGGCCGTCATCATCGGCGGGGCGGCGGCGATCGCGATCCACCGGCGGCAATTGCCGAAATCGGAGCTTCTCGGCGCTCTTTTCCTGTCGCCGCTGATCCTGCCGACGATCATCTATGCCATCGGCCTGTTGATGTTCTGGAGCGCCGCCTTCGGTCGTGTTTCCTTCGTCACGCTCTGGATCGGCCATACGGCGATCACGTTGCCCTATGTGGTGCGCACCACGCTTGCCGTGCTGACGGAATCCGATCCCTTCATCGAGGAGGCGGCGCGCACCATGGGGGCCGGGCGCATCCAGCGTCTCTTCTTCGTGGTGCTGCCGCAATGCCGGCCAGGCCTTGCCGCAGGGGCCTTCTTCGCCTTCAACATATCCTTCGACGAGGCGGTGCTGTCGCTCTTCCTTAGAACGCCGGACCTGACCACGCTGCCGGTACAGATCTACGGCCAGCTCGAATTCAGTCCCGACCCCTCCGTCGCCGCGGTCTCCACGATCATGATCGCGCTTACCGTTCTGCTCATTCTCGTGATCGACCGCGTTCTCGGAATCGGCAAGTTCGCGAGCGCATAGGAACACAATCATGTCAGACATTCATCTCGACCGGATCAGAAAATCCTATGGCCATGTGGAAGTGCTTCACGGCATTGACCTCCAGCTCTCCTCCGGCGAATTCGTCAGCCTCCTGGGCGCTTCGGGCTGCGGCAAGACCACGCTGTTGCGCACCGTCGCCGGGTTGGAAGCGGCGTCTGCCGGGCGCGTGGTCATCGACCATCAGGACGTCACCAACCTGCCGCCGGAGCGCCGGGACATCGCGATGATGTTCCAGTCCTATGCGCTGCTGCCGCATCTCAACGTCTATGAAAACGTCCGTTTTCCCCTGCGCATGCGCCGCATCGGCACGCGCGCCGAACAGGACCAGCGGGTGAAGGACGCGCTTGAGACCGTGCAGTTGCCGCATCTTTCCGACCGTTTCCCGCGCCAGCTTTCCGGCGGCCAGCAGCAGCGCGTGGCCCTTGCCCGCGCCATCGTCTCGAACCCGAAAGTGCTGCTGCTCGACGAGCCGCTTTCCAATCTCGACGCGCGTTTGCGCGAGGACATGCAGGTGGAGCTGATCGAGATCCACCGCCGCCTCGGCCTGACGACGCTGTTCGTCACCCACGACCAGGAGGAGGCCTTGAGCCTTTCCGACCGGGTCGTGTTGCTGAATGCCGGAAAGGTGGAACAGGAAGGGGCGCCGGAGGCGATCTATGCCGAGCCCGCCACCGAATTCGTCTCCGGCTTCATCGGTTCGGCCAATATTCTGCCGGCCACGGTCGAGGCGGGGGATGCGGTTCTGGAAGACGGGCAACGGCTTGCGCTGCCGGTTTCCGACAGGCCGGACGGCCCGGTCTCGGTCGCGCTCCGGCAGGAGGATCTCGGCGTGGCTGCCGATGGCGGGGGTCTGAAGGCCAGGGTCAGGACCCGCGTCTATCTCGGCGGGCGCAACCGCTATGTCCTTTCGCTTGCCGGCCAGACCATCCGCATGCTGACGGCAAACGAGATCGTGCTGAAGCCGGGCGAAGACGTGATGCTTTCCATAGCGCCCGACCGCATCCGCGTTCTTGATCGCTAGTGGAATGAATTTGACATTTGATTCCCGTCGCAGCGAGCGCATACATCAAATGTCAAATTCGAAAATTCCACTAGAAACATAAACTTACTAGTGGTCCTGTTGATTCCAACATTTGGCACCGAGGTCGCTGAAACGGGAACCAAATGTTGGAATCGGACCACTAGAACGCCTGATCCCAACCGAAGGAAGATCCCATGTCGGATTTCGAAACGCGACTTTTCATCAATGGCCGGTTCGAGGCCGGCGAAGGCAGTCCTGAAACCGCGTTCGAGCCCGCGACCGGCCGAAAGCTCGCGGATGTCGCCTCTGCGAGCGAAGCGCAGATCAACCGCGCGGTCGAAGCCGCCGACGCCGCGCGGAACGGCTTTGCGCTGACGACGCCGAGGGAACGGGCAAAAGCCCTCAACGCCATCGCCGACAAGGTGGAAGGCAATGGCGAACTGGCGGCAATCGAATCCGTCAATGCCGGCAAGCCGCTGCGTTTCGTCGTCGCGGGCGAACTGGCCAATGTCGCCGACGTCTTCCGTTTCTTTGCGTCCGCGATCCGCAATATGCCGGCATCGGCCGCCGGTCACTACCGCTCGTCCGCGATGATGAGCATGATGCGGCGCGATCCGGTCGGCGTGATTGCCCAGATCGCGCCGTGGAACTACCCGCTGTTGATGGCGGCGTGGAAGATCGCGCCCGCCGTTGCCGCCGGCAATACGGTGGTGATCAAGCCGTCCGAGCATACGCCGCTCAGCCTGCTGAAGCTTGCCGAAATCATCGGCGATCTCCTGCCGACGGGCGTCATCAATGTCGTGCTCGGCAACGGCCTCGACGTCGGCCAGAAGCTGATCTCGCACGATCGGGTGCGGATGATTTCCCTGACGGGGGATGTCCGCACCGGCCGCGCCGTGCTCCAGGCGGCCGCCGGCCCCATGATCAAGCGCACCCATCTGGAATTGGGCGGCAAGGCGCCGGTGATCGTCGCCGACGATGCCGATCTCGATAAGCTTGTCGCGACGCTGCGCGAGGCGAGTTTCTACAATGCAGGACAGGACTGCACCGCCGCCTGCCGCATCCTCGTCGTCCAGTCGCGCGCTGACGAGTTGAAAGAACGTCTGGTCGCCATGATCGGCGATCTCACCTATGGCGCGCCGGAACGCGACGATGTCGAGTTCGGCCCCGTCATCACCGCCCGCCACCGCGACCGCATTGCCGGTTTTGTCGAGCGCGCGAAAGCCGAGGGCGGCATCGTGCTTGCCGGCGGCAAGGCGCCGGAAGGCGACGGCTATTTCTTTGAGCCGACGCTGGTGGAAGCGCGTGCCGAAGCCGAGATCGTGCAGAAGGAGGTCTTCGGCCCGGTGATTTCGCTCACAAGCGTCGCCGACGACAAGGAAGCGCTCGCCATCGCCAATGCCTCGGAATACGGTCTCGCCTCCTCCGTCTGGTCGAAGGACAGCGCATGTGCGGCGCGCATTGCCGGCGCGCTCGAATACGGCGTCACCTGGATCAACACCCACGGCGTCTTCGCAACCGAGATGCCCCATGGGGGTATGAAGAATTCAGGCTATGGCTCGGATCTCTCCATGCAGTCGCTCCTCGACTATACCCAGGTCCGCCATGTGATGACCGCGCTCGACTGAGCCTGATTGTCTGCGGCGAGGGAGGCTGGTAATAGATGCCCATGCGCATCATCGACATGGCCACCTTCGTTGCCTTGGCACGCAATCGGCATTTCGGCCGGACGGCGCAGGAGATGAACACGACGCAGCCGGCCATTTCCTCGCGTCTCGCCATTCTGGAGCGCGAATATGCCTGCCGGCTGGTGGAGCGCGGCGACCGCGAGTTCCGCCTGACGCCGGCGGGCGAAGAGGCGCTGATCGTGTTTCAGGATGTCCTGGAAAAGCTTAATGCCCTCAGATCCGACCTGAAGGAGGGCGGCAGCGATGCAGCCTATATCGTGCGCATCGGCGCGATCGATTCCGTGGTCGCCACCTGGATGCCGGATTTCATCGAGGCGCTCAGCCAGGCCATGCCCAATCTCAGGGTGGAGCTCACCATCGAGGGCACGCGTGATCTGGTTGCCGGCCTTTCGCGCGGCGAATTCGACCTGATCTTCGGCATCGAGCCGGCGATCGGCGATAATTTCCGCTCCTTCATCATCTGCTATTACGAGATGGTCTGGGCGGCAGCGCCTGCGGTGATCGACGAGAAGACCACCTACAGCGTCGACGAATTGTCGAACATGCCGATCATCACCTTTCCCAAGGGCACGCCGCCCTATGCCTATGTGGCGCCCTATTTTCAGGACGAGCGGGTGCTGGCCTCCAAGCTCACCAGTTCCAACTCTCTTTTTGCCATGATCAATCTTCTGATCGGCGGATTCGGCGTCGCCGCCATTCCCTCCGTCGCGATCGCGCGCGAACTTGAAAATCGGCTGCTTTGCCGCGTGAATGTTGCAAAACCGTTTCCGCCGATGCCGATCGTTGCGAGCTACCAGACCGCCGTCGGCCAGAATATTCTCAGAGCCGTCGCTGAGGAGGCCCGCAAGAGCGCCGCCGCATTCTGCGAACGGGCGGCGTCCGAAAGCGCCTGGGTGCCGCCGACCCCTTGAAAGAGCGGTTCTCCGGCTGAGAAGCGTCTGGCTCGATTGCAAGCATCCCCCGGTCGGTTGATTTCAACCGGCTTCCCCGAAAAGGCGGTGAAACAGATAGAGGGAGCGGCAAGATGTTTCGGTTAAACGCCGTTCAGCTCTAGCGCATCGGCCCGAAAATCGGAATCGATTTTCGGAAAGCACGATGCGTAGATTCAAGAGGTTAAAGCGTCCTTTGTGCGGCCGAATGGACGCATGGCGCTCTAGCTGATGACCGCCACGGATTTGATCTGCGCGAAAACCTTCATTTCTGGCTTCAGGTCGAGCAGGTAAGAGGAGCGCGCCGTCACGCGGGCCATGATGATCGTATTGCCTATTGCGAGCGTGATCACGTGTACGGACGGGTCTTCGCTTCGGCTGATCTGGCGGATCGTCGCCGGAACGCGGTTGACAATCGAGACCTTGGGATTTTCGACAAGCGCGATCGAGACGTCGCGGGCATGGATCATCAGCCGCACGCACTCGCCCACCGCCTTTCCGGTGTCGCTGACCCACAGCGCGCCGCCGTCGAACTTGGCGAGCGCCAGATGCCATTTCAGGTCGATATCGGCGATTGTGGCGTCGACGGCGATGCCGGCCCGGCGCTCGTGAGCGATCGGCAGGTCGAGCCGCGCAAGCGTCTCCGGCGTCGGTCCGGCGCCAATCACCCGTCCCTCGCGCAAGACCACGAGATGATCGGTGAAGCGCGCCACTTCCTCCGGCGCGTGGGTGACGTAAAGCACGGGAATGGAGAGCGTGTGGCGGAGGTTTTCCAGATAAGGGAAAATGTCCTGGCGGGCCTGCAGGTCGAGCGCAGACATCGGTTCGTCCATCAAAAGCAGGCGCGGGGCGGACAGCAGCGCCCGGGCAATGCCGACGCGCTGGCGCTCGCCGCCGGAAAGCCGGCCCGGTGTGCGTTCGAGAAGGTCTTCGAGGCCGAGAAGGGATGTCAGTTCGTCGAAACGGCCGGCGCTTTCGCCTCTGGCCCGTTTCATGGCGAAACGCAGATTGTTCCTTACCGTCAGATGCTGGAAAAGATTGGCATGCTGGAAGACGTAGCCGACGGCGCGCCGGTGTGCGGGCCGGAAGCGTCTTCCGTCCTGCCAGACCTCGCCGTCGATCGAGAATGTGCCGTCCTTGAGGTGTTCAAGGCCGGCAAAGCACCGCAGAAGCGTCGTCTTGCCGCAGCCCGAGGGACCGAAAAGCGCTGTCACCCCGTTTTGCGGAAAGTCGAACGCCGCATCCAGCGAAAATGCGCCGAGCGTTCCGGCGAAACGGGCCTCCAGCATGACATCACTCATGGAAACCGCCTCCGGACATGACGCTCGATCAGCATAGTCGACAGGATGACGGCAAAGGAGAAGGCCACCATGCCGAAGGCAAGGATGTGAGCCTTCTGCCACTGCAACGTCTCGACATAATCATAGATCGCGACGGAAAGAACCTTCGTTTCGCCTGGAATATTGCCGCCGATCATCAGCACCACGCCGAACTCGCCGACGGTGTGGGCAAAGCCGAGGATCGCGCCGGTCAAGAGGCCGGGGCGCGCAAGGGGAAGCGCGACGTTGAAGAACCGGTCGAACGGTCCGGCCCTGAGCGTTGCCGCCGCCTCCAGAGGATCATTTCCGATTGCCTCGAAGGCGTTGCGCACCGGCTGTACGGCAAAGGGCAGGGAATAGATTACCGAGCCTACAACCAGCCCGGCGAAGGTAAAGGGCAGGGAGAAACCCGTTACCGCCTTGATCGCCTCGCCAAGCGGGCTCTGGGGGGCAAGCGCGATCAGGAGGTAGAAGCCGAGCACCGTCGGCGGCAGCACCAGCGGCAGCGCCACGATCGTGCCGACCACTTCCTTCCACCACCGCTGCGACCGCGCCAGCCACCAGGCGAGCGGCACGCCGAAGAGCATGAGGAAGAACGTGGTGACGGCCGCCAGTTTCAGCGTCAGAAATACGGCTTCCCCCATCTCTCCTCCTTGCTCGGCCGGTAACCTCGGGAATCACGGGGCGATCTGGTAGCCGTGGTTCTGGACTATTTTGTGTGCGGCGTCGCTTTTCAGAAACGCCATGAACGAAACCGCCGCCGGATTGTCCGCGCCGGAGTTCAGAAGCACGGCATCCTGGGCGATCGGTTTGTAGAGATCCTGCGGCACGCGCCAGCGCGATCCGCCTTCACGTCCGGCAACCTGGGAGAGAGCGACGAAGCCGATATCGGCGTTGCCGGTTGCCACGAACTGGAAGGCCTGGGTGATGTTTTCACCCTGCACGATCCGGTCCTTCAGCCTGTCGTAGAGCTTCAGGGCTTCAAGCGTTTCAACGGCGGCAGCGCCATAGGGCGCGGAGGCCGGATTGGCGATGGCGAGCCGGTTGAAATCGGCGGGCCGTTGCAGAATGCTGCCGTCATCGAAGAGGTCTTCCTCGGCGCTGAAGAGCACCAGCGCGCCCAGCGCATATGTGAAGCGGCTGTCGGCAAGCGCAAGCCCGGCCTCGACGGCAAGGCGCGGTCGCTCCTGGTCGGCGGCGAGAAGGACGGAAAACGGCGCGCCGTGCAGGATCTGGGCGTAGAGCCTGCCGGTTGAGCCGAAGCTGAGAACCGCCTCATGCCCGGTCTCCGCGGCAAAGAGGGCGGCAATCTCCTCGGCCGCCGCCGTGAAATTGGCGGCTACGGCGACATTGACCGTCTCGGCGGAGGCGGGACGCGTTGCGGCAAAGGCCGAGGCGATGACGAGGAGGGCGATGAACAGGGGCTTTTTTTTCATGATGGCGCTTGCACGTGAAGAATGCCGACGAGAGTGCATCGCCGCGCGGCCTGCGTCAAACCACTATTGTCAAAGAACGCGCCCGGCCGGTTAAAATTTCGGCAATCGCAGCGAAATGTCGGTTCGCGCAAACCTTTAAATGGATTAAAAGGTGAGCCGTCATCGCCGAGAAGCGCAGACCGAGCGGCAGGAAACGGGACGGAGCATCATGACAGAAGCAGCGAGACTGAACCTCAATGACGGCTGGACGGCAACATGCGAAGAGGCGGACATCGCCGTCCCGCTTGCGGTTCCGGGCGACATCCACTCCGCCCTGCTTGCCGCGGGCAAGATAGAGGATCCCTACTGGCGCGACAACGAGACGAGGACGGACTGGGTCCACCGCTCGGTCTGGACCGCGCGGCGGTCGTTCGATCTCGAACATCTGCAAGACGGCCATTTTACCCTCCGCTTCGACAGCGTGGACTGCCTGGCAGATGTCATCGTCAACGGCAAGCCGGCCGGGCGCTGCGAAAGCCAGTTCCTGCGCTATGATTTCGATGTGACCGGCCTTCTCAATGAGGGAGAGAACGTGATCGAGGTCGTGTTTCGCTCCAATTCGCTGGAGGCTGAGAAGCGGGCGCAGCAGTCCGAGTTTCCGATGCCGTATACGGCCAACAGCCGAATCGGCCATCTCAATTTTCTGCGCAAGGCGCAGTGCCATGGCGGCTGGGACTGGGGAATCGCGCTCTGCCCGCTCGGGTTCTACGGCGATATCACGCTGGTCCGCACCGGCGACCTGCGCCTGGATGACGTCGCCATCCGCCAGCGCCACACGGAAGGCGCGGTCGAGCTGGACGTGACGCTGCACGCCTTTGCCTTCGCTCCGGCGGTGGAAGAGGCGGCGGTCGCGATCGACGGCCATGAGGAGAGGGCCACGCTTCGCGCCTATCCGGGCGAAAATCGCGTCCGCGTCACCGTGAAGGTGGACAATCCGCGTCTGTGGTGGCCGGCGGGCCAAGGAGAACAGGCCTTTTACGACCTTGCCGTTTCGCTCGGCGGACAGAAACGGGAATTCCGCATCGGCCTTCGCGATGTCGAGCTCCTGACCGACGCCGACGGGATCGGCAACCGCTTCGCCTTCAGGGTTAACGGCCGCGAGATCTTCATGAAGGGCGCGAACTGGATCCCGGGCGACGCGCTGCCCGAACGCGCCTCGAAGGAACAGGTGCGCGACCTGCTGGTCTCGGCGGTCGAAGCCAATATGAACATGATCCGCGTCTGGGGCGGCGGGCAGTATGAGGCCGACTGGTTCTATGAACTGTGCGACGAACTCGGCCTGATGATCTGGCACGACTTCATGTTCGCCTGCAATCTCTATCCCGCCCACGAGCGTCCGTTTCTCGATCTCGTGCGCAAGGAGGCGCGCCAGCAGCTGCGCCGGCTTTCCCGCTTTGCGGCAATGGCGCTGTGGTGCGGCGACAACGAGCTTGTCGGCGCGCTGACCTGGTACAGGGAGAGCCTTGAAAACCGCGACCGCTACCTGGCGATATACGACCGGCTGAATCACGTCTTGGAAGAAGCAGTGGAAGATGAGGATCTCGGCCTGCCCTTCCGGCCCTCTTCACCCTCGGTCGGCCGTCTCGACTTCGGCGACGGCTGGCATGTGGATACTTCCGGCGACATGCATTTCTGGGATGTCTGGCATTCGGCCAAGGATTTCGAGCATTACCGCAGCGTCCGCCCGCGCTTCTGCTCGGAATTCGGCTTCCAGTCCTTCCCCTCCATGCGCGTGATTGAAAGCTTCACCGAGGCGGAGGACCGCAACGTCTCCTCGGCCGTCATGGACGTTCACCAGCGCAATGAGGGCGGCAACAGCCGGATCGTTGAAACCATCGCCCGCTACTTTCGCTTTCCCGACAGTTTCGAGGATATGGTTTATCTCAGCCAGCTAAGCCAGGGGCTGGCGATGAAGACGGCAATCGAGTTCTGGCGTTCCAACCGTCCGCGCACGATGGGCACGCTGTTCTGGCAGTTGAACGACACCTGGCCGGTGGCGAGCTGGTCGAGTCTCGAATATGGCGGCGGCTGGAAGGCGACTCAATATCTCGCCCGCCGTTTCTTCGCCGATCTTCTGGTGACGGCACAACCTGATGCCGAGACCGGCGCGATCACGCTGCTCGCGGTTTCCGACACGATGGTAGACGCTTCGATCACCGTGCGGCTTTCAAGCGTCAACGCGGCGTCCGGCAAAGTGACGGAAATCGGCGTCTATCCGGTGAGGGCAGAGGCCCGGAGCGTTGTCGAGGTTGCGCGCATTCACGAGGAGACGCTGGAAGACGGCGCCTTCCTCGTCTTCGACTGGCAGGATGCTGCAGGCAATGTTCTCGGCGAGAACGAGTATCTGCCGCAAAGGCCCAAGGCCTATCGCTTTGCCGAGCCCGAGATCGCGACAGCGGTCGAGATGCTTGGCGACGGTACGCGTCGCATCACGCTGACCAGCGACCGTCCGGCCCTCTACGTGACCTATGACCACGGCGGCGACGACGTCTACTCGGACAATTGCTTCACGCTGCTGCCCGGCGTGGGGAAGACGATTACCGTAAGCCGCAGGCGGCAGTCACATCTTCCGCAAGGCGGCACGGCAGACGTGAGCTATCTGCGCGGTTGAGAGAGGCCGCCTGCTCCATGAGCGGGTCAAGGCGGCAAGAGGGCGGACAAACGAAGGCTTGCTCTTGCAGGCCGTTTGCCCTATTGCTCTCGCGCCGAGGCCGATCAGGGACCGCGACGCTGAGACAAGCGCCGTCCCTTCGAAGAACGGAGGCCACGAACCTATATGGAAATGCGGATCCCCATGCAGCTATCCAAGCCCTTTGCCGGTTTGCTCAACGCGCTGGCGGCGCGGTTCCTTCCAAGAGCGAACCGCAGCCTGCTCTACCGCCTTTTGTCGGAAAACCTGCGCGCCCAGGCGCCCTGGTATGCGCTCGCAACCGTCGCGATGCTGATCGTTGCCGGCATGACTTCCCTCAGCGCCTGGATCATGAAGGACATCGTCAACGAGACCGTGGTCTCGCAGAACATGAACCGCATGTTCATGCTGGCCGGGGGCGTGGCGATGATCTTCATCGTCAAGGGCATCGCGACCTATTTCCAGATCGTGATCCTGAGCAAGGCCGGCAACAACATCATCGCCAGGACGCAGAGCAGCATCTTCAGCCGGATCCTGCAGCAGGACCTCAACTTCTTCATCCGGTTCCCGTCGTCCGATCTCGTCATGCGCCTGACCAACAATGCCCAGGCGGCCCGCACGGCGATGGACCTGATTTTGACGTCGGCGATCCGCGACCTGTTCTCGCTGGTCGGGCTGGTGATCGTGATGTTCATCCAGCAGCCGATCCTGTCTCTGGTCTCCTTCATTCTGGGGCCGGCAGCCTTTATCGGCGTACGCTATCTGACCAACAAGGTCCGCGACATCATGCGGCAGGAACTGACCGCTTTCGCGAAAATCATCGAAAGCGTGCAGGAGGCCTCCACCGGGGTGCGCATCATCAAGGCATTCGGTCTGGAAGAGCATATGCGCACGCGCATGGACCGGCAGGTCACGCAGGTGGAGCATCGCGCCAACAGCATCGCCAGGCTGTCCGCCGCCACAAGCCCGATCATGGAAACGCTTTCGGGGCTGGCCATTGCCGGCGTCATCGCGCTGAGCGGTCTCTGGGTCGTCGGCGGCGACCAGACGCCCGGCGAGCTGATGTCCTTCATCACCGCTCTTCTCCTGGCCTATGAGCCGGCAAAACGTCTGGCGCGCATGCGCGTCAACCTGGAGACCGCGATGGTCGGCGTCAGGATGATGTACGAGATCAAGGATCATCCGATCATGCTGACGGAGGCTGAGAACGCCCAGCCGGTTCCGCCCGGCGGCGGCGAGATCGTATTCGACGACGTTGGTTTCTCCTATGACGCGGACAAGCCGCTGTTCAAGAACCTGAATCTGGTCTTTCCCGCGGGAAAGACCACTGCTCTGGTGGGCGCGTCCGGCGGCGGCAAGTCGACGATCATCAATCTCGTAATGCGCATGTTCGATCCGGATGAAGGAACAATCACGGTCAACGGCCTCGATCTCAGGCAGGTTTCCTTCGAATCGCTGCGCGCCCACATGTCCTATGTCGGCCAGGATACATTCCTGTTCAACGGCACGGTGCGGGAAAACCTGGCGCTCGGACGACAGGGCGCGACGGAAGAGGAAATCATCGAGGCGGCCAAGGCTGCGCATGCGCATGACTTCATCATGAACATGAACAATGGCTATGATTCGCTCGTCGGTGAAAACGGCGGCAACCTCTCCGGCGGCCAGAAACAGCGCCTGGCAATCGCCCGCGCCATGCTGCGCAACGCCGACATCCTGATTCTCGATGAAGCCACCAGCGCTCTTGATTCCTATGCTGAATCGCTCGTGCAGGACGCGCTAGCGCGGCTGACGAAGGACCGCACGACGATCGTGATCGCCCACCGCCTGGCGACGATCACCTCGGCGGACAATATCGTCGTGCTCGAAAACGGCGAAATCCTCGAACAGGGACCGCAGCGCGATCTGCTCGCCCATGACGGCCCTTATCGCCGTCTCTACGAGTTGCAGATCCTGCCGCAGCTCGAAGAGGCTTGAGCCTCGCCTCCCTGCCGACGCCAAGAAGCCTCATCGCACGAAGCGGTGGGGCTTTTTTGATGCTGTCCTCGCTCTCGGTTTCGTGGTCGTTGTCCGGGCCTTCCAGCCGGGCGCAACCCCCTGTCCTGGCGGCGCTGGAGCCTGTCGGGCCCTGACGCCGAACGCTTGCGACGGCCCGCCGGGCGGGGACAGGGTTGATTTGCATGGCGGTTTTGGCGATGTTAGGCGAAATATGGCATTTTCGTGTCCGGCTTTGTCGAGCCGTACCGGCCCGCCACCGAAGGCGCGGCAGAAGAGGAAGGAAAGATGCGGGTCGGCAAGCCCGCAAACGGTGAAGGACCGTAGTTCAACATGTTCAAGAAAATCATGGTGCCCGTCGACCTTGCGCATGCCGACAAGCTGACGCGCGCGCTCAACACGACGGCCGAAATCGCGAAACTCTATGGTGCGCCCGTCACTTATGTCGGCGTGACCTCTTCGGCGCCTGGCGCACTCGGCCACAACCCCAGGGAATTCGAGGCAAAGCTCAAGGCTTTTGCCGGGGAACAATCCGCCCGTTACGGCATTTCAACCGATAGCCGTACCGTCATCGCGCACGACCCTGCGGTTGATCTCAATCGGTCGCTTGCCCGCGCGGTGGACGACAGCGGTTGCGATCTGGTGATCATGGCCACCCACGTGCCCAATCTCGCGGATCACTTCATGCATTCGCACGGCGGCCAGCTCGCCACCCATACCGACGCATCGGTATTCCTGGTTCGCGGCTGATGCCGCGACTGCCCGGATTGATCCGGTTAGGCGCGAAACGATTGCAAAACAAGGAGATTTTTTATGACCGACACGGGGATACCCGAGCCCGAGGGCGAAACGGAGATTATCGATACCGATTACGAGATCGGCCAGGATAATATCACGACGAACATCGGTCCCTTCGGGCTGGACATCCATAATCCGGTCTTTCTGATCTCCGGTCTCGCCGTTGTTGCCTTCGTGTTGGCGACACTGGCCTTTCAGGAAGAGGCCGCGACTATTTTCAACGGCATGCGGGACTGGCTGACGTCGACTTTCGACTGGTTCTTCCTCATCGCCGGCAACATCTTCGTTCTGCTCGGCATTTTCCTGATCTTCTCGCCCTATGGCAAGATTCGCCTCGGCGGCGCGGAGGCAACGCCGGACTATTCCTACACCGGCTGGTTCGCCATGCTGTTTGCCGCTGGCATGGGCATCGGCCTGATGTTTTACGGCGTGTCCGAGCCGATTTCCCACTACACGGCCTCGGTCGCCGAAAATGCCGGCACCGCCGACAGCTGGGCGCCGCTCGGCGGCGCGCCCGGCAACCCGGCCGAAGCAAAGAGCCTGGCGATGGCCTCGACCATTTTCCACTGGGCGCTCCATCCCTGGGCGATCTATGCGATCGTCGCGCTGGCCCTGGCGCTGTTTTCCTACAACAAGGGTCTTCCGCTCGCCATGCGCTCGGTGTTCTACCCGATATTCGGCGACCGGGTCTGGGGCTGGACGGGCCATGTCATCGACGTGCTCGCCGTGCTTGCCACGTTGTTCGGCCTTGCCACCTCGCTCGGTATCGGCGCCGAACAGGCGAATGCGGGTCTTAACCACATTTTCGGCCTTCCCGTGGACGACCTCTCCAAGGTGCTGCTGATCCTCGCGATCACCGGCATTGCGCTCGGCTCCGTCGTTGCCGGCATGGATGCCGGGGTGCAGAGGCTGTCGATGATCAACATGGCGCTCGCCGGCATTCTGCTGTTCTTCGTCATCATCGTTGGCCCGACGCTGGCCATTCTCGGCGGACTTTTCTCGAACTTCGTCGACTATGCGCGCTACCTGCCGGAACTTGCCAATCCGTTCGGGCGAACCGACAAGAACTTCCTGGATGGCTGGACATCGTTCTACTGGGCATGGTGGATTTCCTGGTCGCCCTTCGTCGGCATGTTCATCGCTCGCGTTTCGCGCGGCCGCACGGTGCGTGAGTTCATCACCTGCGTGCTTATCATTCCGTCGGTCGTCTCGATCGTGTGGATGACGGTGTTCGGTGATACCGCGATCCGCGAGATCATCGTCAACAATTACGAGGCGCTCGGCAATGCGCCCCTCGACCTGAAGCTGTTCGTTATGCTGGAGGCGCTGCCGCTGGCGACGATCACCTCTATCATCGGCATCATCCTGGTCATTGTCTTCTTCGTGACATCGTCGGACTCGGGCTCGATCGTGATCGACACCATCACCGCCGGCGGCAAGGTCGATGCGCCGGTGCCGCAGCGCGTGTTCTGGGCGAGCTTCGAGGGGCTGGTCGCGATCGCGCTTCTGCTCGGCGGCGGACTGACGGCGCTTCAGGCCATGGCGGTGTCGACGGGCTTCCCGTTCACCATCGTGCTGCTGCTCGCCTGTTTTGCCATCCTCAAGGGGCTCCACAGCGAACCGCGATAGGGCAACGCGCAGTCTTGCGCATTAGAGCGCCGTGCGTCCATTCGGACGCACGGCGCTCTAACCTATTGAATCTACGCATCGAGCTTTCCGAAAATCGATTCCGATTTTCGGGCCGATGCGCTAGGGCGGCGGACCGGCAGGACCGCCGCCCTACTATTTGATGAGGCGCTGGCAGGGAAAACGCCGGTTTCAAGCGTGGTCGCGCCCTTTTTTTCTTGGTATGACTCGACCGCTGGCGCTCTGGCCCTTCTCCTCTTGACGCTTGCTAAAAAGTACGAACATAATGATTTTATGTTTAGACTAGCAATTGATATCGGCGGAACGTTCACGGATATCGTGTTGGAAGGCGACGGCCTCTCCTCTCTGAAGGTCCTGACGACGCCCGAAGCGCCTGAAAAGGCCGCACTTGAGGGTAGCCTGGCGCTGCTTTGCGAAAACAATGTGGATTTTTCCGACGTCTCTGCCGTCATTCACGGGACGACGCTTGCGACCAATGCGCTGATCGAGCGGCGCGGCGCGAAGACGGCTCTGGTTACGACCAGTGGTTTCCGCGACATACTCGAAATGGGTTACGAGCGCCGCTTCGAGCAATACGACGTCAATCTGGAATTGCCCGCCCCGCTGGTGCCGCGCGAGTTGCGGATGACCGTCGACGAACGCATGGATGCCCATGGCAATCCCATCCGCGTTCCGCAGCAAGGCGAGATTGATGCGATCGCAGCGCGATTACGCGAAAACGGGGTGGAGGCCGTGGCCATCGGCTTTCTTCATGCCACCGCCAATGACGTGCATGAACGGCAGGTGGCTGAGTGGTTGCGGGACCGCCTGCCCGAGAATGTAACCATCTGTCTTTCGAGCGAAGTTTCCCCGGAAATCCGTGAGTATGAGCGGTTTTCGACCGTGGCGGCCAATGCCTATGTTCGTCCGCTGATGTCGCGCTATCTCAACCGTTTCGACGCGGCGATGCGCGCGCGCGGCTTCTCCGGCGAATTTCTGCTGATGCTGTCGGGCGGCGGCCTGACGACGGTCGATCAGGCGGCGCGCATGCCGATCCGTCTGGTCGAATCGGGTCCTGCCGGCGGCGTCGCGCTCGGCGCGCGGGTAGCCCGCGAGGTCGGCGTTTCCCGAATGCTGGCCTTCGACATGGGCGGCACCACGGCGAAGATCTGCTTTCTGGAGAATGCGCGGCCGGCGACCGCGCGCCGCTTCGAGGTGGCGCGCGCCTGGCGTGACATCAAGGGTTCCGGTCTGCCGGTGCGCATTCCGACGACCGAGCTCGTCGAGATCGGGGCCGGCGGCGGCTCGATCGCCCGGCGCGACACGCTCGGCAGGCTTGCCGTCGGGCCGAAGAGCGCCGGAGCGGCGCCGGGGCCGGCCGCCTACGGTCTTGGCGGCACGGAACCTACGATCACTGACGCCAATGTCGTTCTCGGCAAGCTTTCTCCGGAGGGCTTTGCCGGCGGACGGCTGACGCTCCGGCCGGAACTGGCCGTTTCTGCAATCGAGGAAAAGGTCGTGGGACCGCTCGGCATGAGTTCGTGCGAGTGGGCAGCGGCCGGCATCACCGAAATCGGCGAGGAGGCAATGGCCAATGCGGCGCGCGTCCACGCCGTCGAACAGGGAAAGAACGTTTCGGCCTACACGCTTATGGCCTCCGGCGGTGCCGGGCCGCTTCACGCCGCGCGTCTTGCGGAAAAACTCGGCATTTCGCGCATCGTCATTCCCGCTTTCGCGGGCGTCGGCTCGGCGGTCGGCTTTCTGAGCGCGCCGATCGCCTATGAGGTGGCGCGCAGCGTTCTTGCGCCGCTCGGCAGGATCGACCTCGACCGTCTCAAGCGTCTGCAGTCGGAGATGGCGGACGAGGCCAACGGGGTCGTGAAGCCGGCGCTGGCCAAAGGGTTCGAGCCGGATATCGCGATCGCCGCCGAACTGCGCTACGAAGGCCAGGGGCATGCTCTCAGGATCGGCCTCGACGGTCCCGTCGAAACGCAGGAGGCGCTGGAAAAGATGCGCTCCGCCTTTGTCGAAACCTATCGTTCGGTCTACGGCGCAGAGCACAATGGCAATGGGATCGAGCTCGTGGCGCTCAGCCTTGTCGCCAAGGGACCGGAACCGGTGGTCGCGACTGTGACCGACGGCTCCTTCGACCCGCGTCCCGCTACCCCCATCGGCGAAGCAGCCGTGTTCTCGTCGCTCTCGGGCGAGCGGGTCACATTCGCGCGTTACCGGCGCGGCGACGAGAGCCCCGGCGCGGTCTTCGAGGGCCCGATGCTGATCGTCGAGGACCAGACGACGATCTACGCGCCCGAAGGCTGGCGCGGCTATGTCCATGCGCTCGGCCATATCGTGCTCGAGCGGGAAGGGGTCGTATGATGACCGAAAAGCAACTCACCGACGCCGACATCATCGCCATGAATGTCATGTGGAACCGCCTGATCTCGGTCTGCGAGGAACAGGCGAATGCGCTTCTGCGCGTCGCCTTCGGGGCCATCGTGCGCGAGGCGGGCGACCTGTCGGCCGGCATTTTCGACGCGAGCGGTCGGATGATGGCCCAGGCCGTCACCGGCACCCCCGGCCACGTCAACACCATGGCGAAATCGGTCAATGCCATGCTGGAACATGTGCCGGCCGAAACGCTGGAAGACGGTGACGTTCTGGTGACCAACGACCCCTGGCTCGGGGCCGGCCATGTCTTCGACTTCGTTCTGGTCACCCCGGTCTTCTGGAAGGGGACGATCGTCGCCTATATCGCCTCGACCTGCCATGTCGTCGATATCGGCGGGCTCGGCTGGTCGGCGGAGGCGCGTTCGGTGTTCGAGGAGGGCGTGGTCATCCCGGTGACGCGGCTTCGGCGCAAGGGCGTGGTCAACGAGGAACTGCTTGCGCTGATCGCCGTCAATTCCCGCGTCCCGCGCGAGGCGCGCGGCGACGTGATCTCGCTGATGAGCTGCAATGACGAGGGGCTGAGGCGGCTTCTCGCCCTGATGGAGGAATATGACGCGGATTCACTCGAACCGCTTGCGGAATTCATCTTCACCCGCTCGGCCGAAGCAACGCGGGCGGCGATCGAGAAGGTGCCGGAAGGCGTCTACCACGCCGAGATCGAACTTGACGGCTATGACGCGCCGATCCGGCTGAAGGCGGAGATGACGGTCAGGGACGGCGAGATATCGGTCGACCTCAAGGGATCGTCGCCAGCCGTCGCCAAGGGCATCAATTGTCCGCTGAACTACAGTCAGGCCTATGCCTCCTTTGGCATCAAGGTGGCGATCGCACCGGAGGTTCCGAACAACCATGCCTCGCTCGCGCCGATCCGGATCGATGCGCCGCCGGGCCTGATCGTGAGCGCCGAACGGCCATGGCCCGTGACGGCGCGCCACGTCGTGGGGCAGGCCCTGCCGGACCTGATGCTCGGCTGCCTGGCGGAGGCCAAGCGCGGGGAAATTCTCGCCGAAAGCGCCGGCGCGCTCTGGGTTCTGGCAATCACGGCGGAGGGCGAGGGCGGCTTTGCCTCGCTCAATGTCGCGCTCGGCGGCATGGGCGCGCGTCCGGCCTCCGACGGTCTGTCGACCACGGCCTTCCCCTCCGGCGTCGGCACGGTGCCGGTCGAGGTGGCAGAAACCGTGGCGCCGCTGATCTACGAGAAGAAGGAATTCGCGCCGGACAGCGGCGGGGCGGGGGAATATCGCGGCGGCCTTGGCCAGGAGATACGCATCCGGTCGGCGCTGGGCCAGAGCCTGATCCTGTCGGCGGCGGCCTTCGAACGCCTGCGGAAGGGAGCAGAGGGCCGGGAAGGCGGACAGGCCGGCGCGCCCGGTCATGCCGAGATTACCGACGGCACGGTGATCGCGAGCAAGGGGCTTTATACCATCCCGCCGGGCGAGGCGCTGATCCTGAGGACGCCGGGCGGCGGCGGCTTTGGCCCGCCCGGGCGTCGTGACCGGAAAAAACTGGCGATCGATCTTGAGCGCGGGCTCGTCAGCCCCGCTGCGGCCGGGCGCGATTACGGGTACAATGAAAACGGGCACAATGTTAAGGTGCATGAAACCGATAGAGGAGAATAGGGCAATGCGAACGATCCCCATGCTGGCCGTTGCGGCCGTCAGTCTGAGCGCCGCTGCGGCTTCGGCTGAGACGACACTGGACTTCTCGACTCCGTGGCCGGACACCAATTTCCAGGCGAAGGCAGCGCGCCAGTTTGCCGACGCCGTGGCCAAGGCGACCGACGGCAACGTCCAGATCAACGTCTTCAACGCCGGCGAAATCGGCGTTTCCGGTTCCGAGAGCATGGCGGCGGTGGAAAGCGGGATCGTTCAGATGGCCGATTTCCTGCTGTTCCTGCAGGCCGGCGAGGAGCCGCTTCTGGCGATCGACACGCTGCCTTATCTGATCCAGGGTCAGGAGGAGATGGCGACCTTCCTCGAAATCGCCTCGCCGGCGTTCGACGAGATCGCGGAAAGCCACAACCAGAAGATCCTCTATTATGTTCCGTGGCCTTCGCCCGGCCTCTACTCGCGTTCGGAAATCACCACGGCCGAGGATCTCGAAGGCCAGCGCATTCGCGCCTTCAACCCGGCCAGCTTTGAATTCCTGACCAAGCTCGGGGCAGCGCCGCTGGAAATGCCCTGGGGCGATGTCGTGCCGGCGCTTGCGGCCGGAACGATTGACGGCGTGGCGACCTCGACCTCCTCGGGCGTCGACGGCAAGCTGTGGGACACGACCTCCTATTTCAACCCGCTGCAATGGTCGACCTCGACCGATGCGGTGACCATCAATCTCGACGCATGGAATGCGCTTTCCGCCGAGGACCAGGCCGCGATCGAAGGCGTGGTCGAGGCGCTCGAGGCCGAGTTCTGGGCGCAGAGTGCGGCCGAGGACGAGGGCAAGACGGAGATCCTTGTCGAAAACGGCATCACCGTGACGGAGGCCGCAGACTCGATGAAGGCGGTCATGTCCGAGGCCGGACACGAGATGTGGGGCAGCTTCATCGAACGCGTGCCCGCGGCCGGTCCGATCATCGATGCCTACACGGAGGCGGCCGGCAAGTAGCGGCCGCTGCCCGCGGTCTGTCGCCGCGGGCGCTCCTTTCATGAACGGGGTTTCCGGGGTGCCGATCCCGGAAGCCTTCTTGCCATGGATATGCAATGGTTCGTGCCTTTCTGACATTTACCGACTGGACCGCCAGGATTGCACAGACCGTGGCCATGGCGCTGCTCTACTGTTTCTGCGCGATGATGCTGGCGGAGGTCTTCAGTCGTGGCTTTCTCAGCCGAAGTCTGGCTTTTTCGTGGGAATATTCCGCCTTCGCCATGTGCGGCGTGTTTCTGCTCGGTCTCGGTCCCGCGCTGCAGCACGGGACGCAGGTGCGGGTTTCTCTGCTCCTGTCGCGTGGACCTCGCTTTTCCCGGGTCGTCGATATCGCCGCAACGCTTGTCGGCCTCGTCCTCGCCTGCCTGCTGCTGGAAGCCTTCTGGACCGTCTTTCATGCTTCCTTCACGCGCGGGCTGCGCCAGTCGAGCTACATGAATACGCCGCTTGCAATCCCCCAGGCGCTTGCAGTCGCCGGTGCGGTGGAGTTCGTGCTCGCCATGGCGGCGCGGTTGCTGCGGCTTTTGCTCGGCCTGGAGCCGGAGCTTGCACGGGAGGCGGAAGATGGTTGAGATCGGCCTCGTCACGCTGCTGCTCTTTGCGGTTCTGCTTCTCGGTTCCGTATGGGTCGGCCTTTCGCTTTTTGGCGTCGGCTATATCCTGCTTTCGGTGTACAAGCCCAATATCCCGCTCGAGGCCTTTGCCGGCAAACTGATGTGGCAGGCGGGCACGGCGCAGGAACTGCTCGCCCTGCCGCTGTTCATCCTTATGAGCGATATTCTCGTGACGGCGCGCCTCGGCCGCTCGCTGTTTTCGGGCCTTGCGCCCTGGGTCAGCCGGCTTCCGGGCGGACTGGTGCATGTCAATGTCGCCGGCTCCACGCTGTTTGCCGCCGTTTCCGGCTCGTCCGCGGCAACGACGGCGATCGTCGGAAGGGTAACGCTTCCCGAGCTTCAGGCCCATGGCTATGACCGGCGCCTATCGATCGGTTCGCTTGCGGGCGCAGGCACGCTCGGCTTTCTCATTCCGCCATCGATCATCATGATCATTTACGGCGTCGTCTCAGAGCAGAGCATTCTCAGGCTGTTCATCGCCGGCATCGTGCCCGGACTGCTGCTTGCCAGCCTCTATAGCCTCTATATCGCCGCCGCGCACACGGTGTCCGGCGGCCGGGCGAGCGCAGAGCGTTACAGCTGGGGTGAGCGTTGGCGAGGTCTGGTCGAGATCGCGCCGATGGTGGCGCTGATCGCCGGCATCATGGGCGCGCTCTATTTCGGCTTTGCAAGCCCAACGGAACTGGCCTCCGTCGGCGTTCTCGGCGCCATCATTCTGGCGGCGCTCAGGCGCGAGCTGACCCTGGCCAACCTCCTGAAAGCGGGCAACAGCGCGGTGCGGACCAGCGCGATGATGGGGCTGATCCTCATCGGCGCGGCGCTTCTCAATGCCGCGCTCGGCTTTCTCGGGCTTCCACGCGCGATCGCCGGATGGATCGCCGCGCTTGATCTCGCGCCCTTTGCCCTGATCACCATCCTTCTGCTGTTCTATGTACTGATCGGCATGTTCCTCGACGGAACGTCGATCATCGTCATGACTTTGCCGATCACGCTGCCTTTGGTTACGTCCGCAGGTTTTGATCCGATTTGGTTTGGTATTTTTGTCGTTGTTGCTGTAGAGATATCCCAGATAACGCCACCGGTGGGATTCAACCTGTTCGTCATACAGGCGCAAACCGGCGAAACGATTGGAAGACTGGTTCGCGCCGTTGCGCCCTTCTTCCTTATTCTGGTCGCCTTTGCCCTGCTTCTGGCGACCTTCCCACAGATCGTTCTTTGGCTGCCGGGAAAGATGGAATGAGCGCACCGCGACACAAATTGCTAACCCGTTCTTTGCGTGAGGAAATTACCTCGGGCCGCTGGAAAGTCGGCGACCGGCTGCCGCCGGAGGTGGAGTTCGCGGTTGAAAGGGGCGTCAGCCGTACGACGCTGAGGCGCGCTCTGAGCGAACTCGAGTCCGAAGGCCTGGTCGCGCGGCGCAAGCGGGTCGGCACGATCATCGCCTCGCAAACCCCGCAACAGCATTTCCGCATGGCCACCAACAGCATGCCGGAATTGATGCGCGTGACGCGGGAAACGGTGCTGGAGGTCTGGACATCGCGGCATGTGGAGAACCATTCCGATCCGGCGCTCGGCAGCCATGAGAGCGCCACCGGTTTCTGGCTGGAAGTGATTGGCGTCCGGCGGATCCCCGGCAGGCTGAGGCCGTTCAACTGGTCGCGCATGTTCGTCGCCGGGCCCTATGCCGGCATTGAACCGTCGCTCTCGCGCCACCGGGTCGGCTCGGTCTACAATCTGATCGAGGAGATGTTCGACCGGCCGATCGTCCGCGTCAGTCAGAGTGCCAACGCAATCGCCTGTCCGCAGCCCGCCGCCGATGCTATCGGCCTTTCTGTGGGAACGCCGGTGCTGTCCATCGAGGCCGAACTCTATAGCCAGAACGGTGAGCTGGTTGAAATCTCGCAGGCAATATACGATCCCGCGCGCTTCCAGCTGCGCAATGACGTGCTCCTGAAATAAAGTCCGTCAGGCGTTTACGATCTCGGCGATGATCGTGTCCGCCAGCCGTCTTGCCACAAGCAGGCTATCCTCTGCCTGGTCTCTTTGTACCAGCGCGAAGCGGAAGGGCAGGCCGCCGGGCATCTGCGCCAGGCGCGGCAAGTCCGCCGAAATGATTGTCGCGATCTTGGGGTAGCCGCCTGTCGTCTGGCGCTCCGCCGTCAGCACGGTCGCCGTGCCCGAGCCGGGCACCTGGATGGAGCCAGGCGGCGTTCCGTCGGAAATGATGTCGTGGCCGCGCGATGCCTTGAGTGCCGGCCCGAAAAGCAGGCTCGCCATCCGGTCGCGGCGCGTCGAGACGGCAAAGGGTTCTTCGAGAAACAGAGACCAGGCGCGGGCGTCGAAATAATCATCCTGGGGCCCGGCGATCACCCGGATCGGCCCCGAAGGCCTGCGGAAGATCGACCGCATCCGGCGTGGCGAAAGCGCCGGGGACGCAAAAAGGTTCAGCCTGTCTCCGGCCGTAAGCGCCCGCCCCTCGAAGCCGCCCATCCCGTTTCGCACATGGGTGGCGCGCGAACCGAGCAGGACGGGAACGTCGATGCCGCCGGAAAAGGCGACATAGCCCCACATGCCGCCGCGCAGCACGCCGACATCGAGCCGTTCGCCGGGTCTCAGGAGATGACTTTCCCAGCAGGGCGCGGGCCGCCCGTCGATCATGACTTCAACCGCCCCGCCGGTGACGGCCACAAGCGCAGGCTCGGAAACGCGGTAGCTTCCGCCATACTGGGCGAATTCGAGCGCGGCGGCATCAGGACCGTTGCCGACAAGCGCCTGGGCGATGCGGAAGGCATCCTCATCCATCGGCCCCGACGGCGAGACGCCGGCCGCCAGGTATTCCGTGCGCGGCTTTGCCTGGACCGTCACCAGCAGGCCGGCCCTCAAAACGTCCAGCATCACCATGGCGGCTGCGCTTCCACGATCGCTTCTCCAAGGTCTGCCCGTCTGTCAAGGTCGGCCATCTCGGCGGGCGAGACGGCGGCAAAGCGGATGACGTCTCCCGCGCGGAAAAAGGCAGGTTCGCCGCGCCCGGCGTCGAACAGCCTCAGCGGCGTGCGGCCGATATAGCGCCAGCCGCTCGGGCCGGGGAGTGAGTTGATTGCCGCCTGTCGTCCGCCGATCCCGACTGCGCCGGCCGGCACATGCTGACGCGGTTCGGCAAGCCGCGGCGTGGCGAGCGCTTCCGGCAGGCCGCCGAGATAGGCAAAGCCCGGGGCAAAGCCGATCATGAAGACCCGGAAGGTGGCGCCCGTGTGAAGGGCGATGACCTCGTCCGCGCTCATCGCCCTCTCTGCCGCCACGGCCTGAAGATCGAGCGCATCTGCGCCCTGATAACAGACCGGGACGGTGAAATGACGGGCCAGCGTCTCGTTCGACGCCTTCGTCGCTGCCGCGCGCGCTTCGAGGCGTTTCGCAAGGTCAGCGCCGGCGACGATTGCCGGATCGTAGAATACAAGCAGCGAGCGGTAGGTCGGAACGGTTTCGGTGATGCCGGCGAACGGGTCATCCTTCAGGTCACGATCGAGGGCGATCACGCGCGCGCTGACCGCCTCGTCGATGCTGTCGCCAAATTCTATCGTCACGGCCTGATCGCCGGCCGGCTTGATCCGCACCAAAAGCCTGTCCCTGGCTCGACATTGTCCGCACGGCGTTTTTTCGCCGCGCGACCTTATGTCTATCAGCTATCGGCGGTCGCGCGAAAGGCCTCAATGGTACGGCGGGTGCCTTCTTCAAGAGAAACGGCGTTCCAGTCGCCGAGAAAATCGCGCAGCGGCGCGTTGTCGAGCGCGTCCGGCATCGGCCGGGGCCGTTCGGCAATGGTGATCCGCGCCTCCGGCACCACCGTGCGGATCGCCTCTGCCACATCCTCGCTCGAACCGATGGTCGTGGTCAGGTCGCTGACGATCGGCGCGGGCGCCGGCCGGTCGAGCGATCGCAGGAATATCTCGGCCACCTCGTCGATATGCTGGAAGCACATCTTTCCGGAAAACGGGATCTCGTAAGGTTCGCCGCGTGCGGCGGCCTGCATGGCAAGCGTGATCGCCGCCGTTTCCCCGCTGGTGCGGCCCGGTCCGTAGACCACATGCGGCCTCAGGCCCACCGAGCCGAGACCGTGGTCGAGGAAATAGATCTTGGAGATCTCCTCGCAGCAATGCTTGAACGCGCCATAGAGGTTGACGGGTGAGGCGAGGGGGCCGCGCGGTCGCGCGGCAAGCGAACTTGCGTAGACGATGCGGGAAATGCCGGCCTTCAGCGCCGCCTGCATGATGTTGATGTGGCCGACGACATTGACCTGGGCGCCGAGCGCCGGATTTGCCCGGCAGGCGGGAATGACGAGGGCGGCAAGATGCAGGATCGCCTCGGTCCCGAAGCGCGCGATGGTCCCTTCGACCGAGTCCGGTTCTGTGATGTTGCCCTCGACATAGGTGACGCCGGGAATGCGCGCCGTCTCGGCCGGAAGTTTGAGGTCGAGAACGGTGACCTGGTCGCCGCGCGCGGCGAGCGCCTTCGTCAGCGCCTGGCCGAGAAATCCTGTGCCGCCAGTGACCAGGACCTTGAGCGGCGTATGCGGGGTGTTGTCTATGCCGTTCATGATGCCATTCCCTGTCCGCCGTTGACGTCGAGAAGCTGGCCCGTGATGAAGCCTGCCTCTTCGGAAGCGAAGAAGGCGACGGCGGCGGCCACATCCTCCACGCGGCCATGGCGGCGCACAGGCACGCCTTCAAGCGCGCGCCGGCGTTCTTCCGGTGTCATGCGCTCATTGAGCAGCCGTTCCACGCGCGGCGTGGAGATGGCCCCGGGGCAGACGGCGTTGCAGGTGATGCCCATCGGCCCGAACTCCTGCGCCATCTGCAGCGTCATCGACTGGATGGCGCCCTTGGCGGCGACATAATTGGCGCCGGTGAACAGGCTGCCGTAGCGCCCGGCCTTGGAGCCGAGATTGATCACCCGACCGAAGCCTGCCGCAATCATGCCCGGCAGCACGTGGCGGCTGATCCTGACCGCCGCTGTGACATTGAGCGTCATCACCCGGTCCCAGTCCTCGTCCGTCTCCTCCAGAAAGGCGCGCGGGGTGTGCAGCGATCCGCCGGCATTGTTGACGAGGATGTCGAAGACCATGTCCCGCGCGGCAAAATCGGCCATCATCCGGGCAATGTCGTCGCCATCAGTCAGGTCGCCGGCGATGAAGACCGCAGAGGCCAGACTATCGCTCTGCCGCGCCTTCTCGATCGCCTCTTCCGAACGGTCGATGATGCCGATGCGCGCGCCCTCGTCGGCGAGCCGCGCCGCGATTGCCGCGCCCAGCCCGTCGGCCGCGCCGGTGACCAGCGCGGTTCTTCCCGTCATTCTCTTCAAAACTTTCCTCCCAGTGGACTGAACAGAGTCCGACCATCAGTAAAATGGTACATAATACCACTATGCAGAACTTATGATCGGCAGGCCAGCGGTTTTTTGTGTCAAAGGCCGGAGAAGGCTTGCGCGCAAATGGCCCATGCTCGTTTTTGATGTCTGGACGATCGTGAGCTTTTATGTCTTCTGGTTCTTTTTCCAAAAATAAAGGCGACCGCAATGGGTCGCCTTCTTCGTCATGACATGAAGATCGCCTGATCAGCCCGCCGCGCGGGACTTCTCAAAACGCTTGCGCTCGTTGGAGTCGAGATACATCTTTCTGAGGCGGATCGACTTCGGTGTGACCTCCATCAGTTCGTCGTCCTGGATCCACGACAGGGCCCGGTCGAGCGTCATGCGGATCGGCGGCGTCAGCTTCACCGCTTCGTCCTTGCCGGCGGAGCGGATATTGGTGAGCTGCTTGCCCTTCAGCACGTTGACCTCGAGATCGTTGTCGCGGGTATGGATGCCGACGATCATGCCGGCATAGACCTTGTCGCCGGGCTCGATGATCATCGGGCCGCGATCCTCAAGGTTGAACATCGCGTAGGCCACGGCCTCACCGGCCTGGTTCGACAGGAGAACGCCCTGGTTGCGGCCGCCGATCTCGCCCTTGTAGGGCTGGTAGTTGTGGAACAGGCGGTTCATGATCGCCGTACCGCGCGTGTCGGTCAAAAGCTCCGACTGGTAGCCGATCAGGCCGCGCGTCGGGGCGAAGAAGACCAGACGCACGCGGTCGCCGCCCGAGGGACGCAGCTCGACCATCTCGCCCTTGCGCTCGGCCATCTTCTGGACGACGACGCCGGAATGCTCCTCATCGACGTCGATGACGACTTCCTCGACCGGTTCCATCAACTGGCCGGTTTCCTCATCCTTGTGCATGACCACGCGCGGACGCGAAACGGCAATCTCGAAGCCTTCGCGGCGCATGGTTTCGATCAGCACGGCAAGCTGGAGTTCGCCGCGACCGGAAACATAAAATGAATCCTTGCCCTCGGCTTCCTCGATCTTCAGCGCGACATTGCCTTCCGCTTCCTTCATCAGCCGGTCGCGGATGACGCGGCTCGTCACCTTGTCGCCCTCGGTGCCGGCAAGCGGACTGTCATTGACGATGAAGGACATGGTGACCGTCGGCGGATCGATCGGCTGGGCCTGAAGCGGCTCGGTCACGGAGGGATCGCAGAACGTGTCTGCAACCGTGCCCTTGGAAAGACCGGCAATGGCGATGATGTCACCCGCCTGCGCTTCGTCGATCGGCTGGCGCTCGATGCCGCGGAAGGCGAGGATCTTCGAGACGCGGCCGGTTTCAACCGTCTTGCCGTCCTGGGAGAGGACCTTGACCGGCTGGTTCGGCTTGATCGAGCCGGAGAAGACGCGGCCGGTGATGATGCGGCCGAGATAGGGGTTGGCCTCCAGCAGCGTGCCGATCATCTTGAACGGGCCTTCGGCAACCTTCGGCGCGGGAACATGATCGACGACGAGGTCGAGCAACGGGCCGAGGCCCTGGTCCTGCGGACCTTCCGGCGCGGTGTTCATCCAGCCGGCGCGACCGGAGCCGTAGAGAATGTGGAAATCGAGCTGTTCGTCGGTGGCGTCGAGTGCGGCAAACAGGTCGAAGACCTCGTTGACGACTTCATCGGCGCGGGCATCCGGGCGGTCGATCTTGTTGATGGCGACGATCGGCTTGAGGCCGACCTTCAGCGCCTTGCCGACCACGAACTTGGTCTGCGGCATCGGGCCTTCGGCGGCGTCCACCAGAACGATCGCGCCGTCCACCATCGAAAGGATGCGCTCGACCTCGCCGCCGAAATCGGCGTGGCCGGGGGTGTCGACGATGTTGATGCGGGTATCCTTCCAGACGACCGAGGTCGCCTTGGCGAGAATGGTGATGCCGCGTTCCTTCTCGAGGTCGTTGCTGTCCATCACGCGCTCATCGACGCGCTGGTTTTCGCGGAATGCGCCGGACTGCTTCAGGAGCTCGTCAACGAGCGTCGTCTTGCCATGGTCAACGTGCGCGATGATCGCGATATTGCGAAGTGCCATTTTTATCGATCTCTGGGGCTGGGCGCGGGCATGTCGCAACGGTGGGAGGACCGCTGCCAATTGGGAGGCGCCTGTTACACTTGCCGCGCTCTTACACATTTTTTGACGAAAACGAAAGAGAATGTTTTGTGGCAGGGGCTTTGCGGCTGTCGTCAGGGCGCGACAGACGCCTCGCAAGCCCTGTTCCCGCGACCTATTCAAAGCCCAGAAGCAGGGCGCCCTGGTAGAACAGGAAGGCGATTACCCAGGCATAGAGGAGAGAGAAGATCAGCGAGAAGATCATGAAGCCCCAGGACCGGCTTTCGGCCTTTACCGTTGCCACTGTCGTCAGGCAGGGCGTGTAGAGCAGGCAGAACAGGCAGAAGGAATAGGCGGCCGCCGGCGAGACCGAGATGGCGATCTGGTGCGCGACGAGGCCGGATGACATGGCGTAGATCGTCGACAGCGACCCGATCACCACTTCCTTGGCGATGAAGCCGAAGATCAGCGCCAGCGTCAGATAGGGGTTGATGCCGATCGGGGCCATGACCGGCTGGAGAAGCTCGCCGAGCTTGCCGCCCCAGGTATCAAGTCCAGTGGCATCGGTCGGGAAATTGGTCAGGAACCAGACGGCAACCGTGCCGATGATGATGAAATTCGTTGCTCGGTGCAGGAATTCCCTGAGCTCGCCATAGCCGCGCAGCCACACCTGCCTGAGTGTCGGCACCCGGTAGGGCGGCAGTTCCAGCACGAAGGGCTCGGTATTCCTGAACTGCTTCGAGCGCGAAAAGATCGCGGCGGCGAGGAAGGCCGCGGCAAAGGAGATGACGTAGAAGGAAAACAGGACGATCGGGCCCTGGGCGGGCGGGAAGACGGCGGCGATGATGAAGACGAATACGGCAAGCCGGGCCGAGCAGAGCGAGAACGGGATGATCAGCATGGAGAGCAGCCGGAGCGGCTGCGAGCGCATCACCCGCGTGCCCATCAGCGCCGGCACATTGCAGCCGAAACCCATCATCTGCATGACGAAGGAGCGGCCGTCGAGGCCGATGCGGCGCATCCAGGTGTCCATCAGATAGGCCGCGCGCGACAGGTAGCCCGAATCCTCCACAGCCGCCATGCAGAAGAAGAACAGCATGATCAGCGGCACGAAGGAAGCGACGGTGGCGACGCCAAGCCAGATGCCGTTGATGACGAAGTTTCGCAGCCAGCCCGGTCCGAGGCTCAGGACCGGTTCGAGGATGTGGTTCTGGATCCAGTCGGTGATGAAGCCGACCCAGTCCTGCGAGGGCAGGCCGATGGACCAGACGATATAGAAGACGAACAGCATGACCGCGAAGAACAGCGGCAGGCCGAAAACCGGATGAAGCAGGAAACGGTCGAGCTTCTGGGTGATCGTCTGCGGCGGCGCTTCGGGATAGACGACCGCGCCGGAAAGCGTTTCGGCAAGGGTTTCCTCGGTCATCAGCGTCGAACGCAGCGTCTCGTAGTCGGCCAGCACCGGAGGCTGACCGGCGCGTGCTTCGAGCATGGCGGAGACGCTTTCGATCGCCCTGGGATAGCCCTCGCCATATTTTGCGCTGATCAGTTGGACCGGCAGGCCGAGGCGGGCGGACAGCGCTTCCGTATCGATCTCGATGCCGTTCTTGCGGGCCTCGTCGGCCATGTTCAGCATGACGACGGCGGGCAGGCCGAGCTGCTTGACCTGCAGCGGCATCAGGATCTGGCGGTCGATCTGGCTGGCATTGATGACGATGATGACGAGATCGACGGGATAGGTCTTGAGGAAATCGGCGACGACGGTCTCGTCCTCGGAAAAGCCCTCGAGGTCGTAAATGCCGGGAAGATCGACGAATTCCAGCGTCTTGCCGCCGAGTTTGACGCGCGCATTGGAGAGCGAGACCGTGATGCCCGGCCAGTTGCCGACATAGGCGCTGGCGCCGGTGATGCGGTTATAGAGCATCGACTTGCCGGTATTCGGCTGGCCGATCATGGCGATGCGGGGAACGTCGTTCAGGTCGAGATTGGCTTCTGCCGGCGAACAATGAGACATGGCGTCTTCCGGAGCTTGGGCCGGCGGAAAAGCTCCGCCTGACGGTGTTTTCAGTCTGCTCGTTTTGACCCGCGCGCCGTCGCCGGCATTCTTTTCGTTTATGATGGCCGGCGCGCGCGACGCACGCCGGCGTTCTTCGGTCAGCCTTCGATCTTGCGCACCTTGACCAGTTCGGCCTCGGTGCGGCGGATCGCGATTTCCGTCGCCTTGCCGGCGCGCACGACAAGCGGCCCGCCGAACCAGGCGCGCCTGACCATGGAGACCTGGTGCGGGCTTGAGAGACCAAGGGCCCTGAGGCGCACCGAAAGCCCGTTCTCGAAACTGCCGGCTTCGACGATTTCGACAATGCCGCTTTCGCCGGGCTGGAGGCTTTCAAGCGAGACGATGCGGCCCTGCCTAACCGTCTCCATGGTCGGGTCGTTGCTCATACCTTTCCGTGCTCCGCGTTGTCGCGCTCCCGGGAGTGAGCCGGCGCCTTGTCCGTCGTCATCGAACCTGTTTCTCCGAAACCGGCGATGAACCGAAGGCGGCCATCTTAGGTTTCCCGTTTCATTTTCTATGCCACGCGGAATGCTTGCGCGCAAGATACTTAACTCAAACAGGAAGCATTTATTAAGGTCCTGTAATTGCCTTCGAAATGATTGATTGTCGTCGGAACGTCATCTTTGTCGCTCGAAGATTGACAAAACGCAGGTTGCATTGCGTGTGTCTGCGATTTTCGGGTTTAGTCGCGCCAAGAACGACACGGGCCGGAAACCTTCCGGCTTCCGGCCCGTGTCGAAAAAGTGGCTTTCCGTCGGACTACATCGTGGCGCCAACCTGCCACGGCACGAATTCATTGTCGCCGAGGCCGAGCGCTTCCGACTTGGTCTTTTGCCCCGAGGCCGTGGCGATCAGGTAGTCGAGCAGTTCCTCGCCCTTCTTGTGAAGGTCGGCGCCCTCGGAGAGAATGTCGCCGCAGTTGAGGTCCATGTCGTCGGGCATGGAGGCGAAAAGCGCGGAGTTGGTCGCGACCTTGACCGTCGGCGTCGGTTTGGAGCCGAAGGCGGAGCCGCGCCCGGTGGTGAAACAGAGGATCTGGGCGCCGCCGGCGATCTGGCCGGTGGCCGAGACCGGATCGTATCCGGGCGTATCCATGAACAGGAGGCCCTTCTCGCGGATCTGCTCACCATATTCGAGAACGTCCATCAGCGGCGTGCTGCCGGCTTTCGCGACTGCGCCGAGCGATTTTTCCAGAATGGTGGTCAATCCGCCCTGCTTGTTGCCGGGGGAGGGATTGTTGTCCATCGAGCCGTGATTGGCTTCGGTATAGTCTTCCCACCATTTGATGCGGGCGAGCAGCTTTTCGGCGACTTCCTTGCTTGCCGCGCGGCGCAGGAGTAGCTGCTCGGCGCCGTAGATTTCCGGCGTTTCGGAGAGAACCACAGTGCCGCCCATGCCGACGAGAAGGTCGGAGGCGATGCCGAGCGCGGGATTGGCGGTGATGCCCGAAAAGCCGTCGGAACCGCCGCATTGCAGGGCAAGCTTCAACTCGGAAACCGGAATTTCCACCCGACGCGCCTCATCGACCTTCGACAGGAGTTCCTTGATGTGGTCGACAATCTTGTCGATCGATTTCTGCGTGCCGCCGTTTTCTTGGATGGTCATCATGAAGAAACGGCTTTCGTCCATCTCGCCGTGGATCTCGCGCATGCGGGCAAGCTGCATCTGTTCGCAGCCAAGGCCGACGAAAAGCGCGGCGCCGACATTCGGATGCGTCGCATAGCCCCAGAGAACGCGCTGCAGATTGTCGAAGCCGGGGCCGGAATTGGCCATGCCGCAGCCGGTGCCATGGGCAAAGGCGGCAACGCCGTCGATATGCGGATAGTTATCGAGAATGCCGGAATGGTTGATGATGTCTGCGGCGCGGCGGATTACCGTCGCCGAACAGTTCACCGTGCCGCAAATGGCGATGTAGTTGCGCGTGCCGGCGGAGCCGTCGGCGCGGCGATAGCCCATGAAGGTGCGGGGCGCGACTTCGGGGATGGCGGCCTTCGCCGTTTCCAGATCGGCGCCGATTTCGTAATCGCGGCCATGGTCGCCGAAGGTGCAATTGTGCACATGGACGTGTTCGCCGGCCTTGATGTCGCGCGCGGCATAGCCGATCAACTGGCCGAACTTGAGGATGCCGCCGCCTTCGGGAATGTCGGTATTTGCGATCTTGTGCCCACGGGTCACGGGCTTGTCGAGCGGCACGCCGAAGCCAAGCGGCGTGTCACCCGTGTCGGCGCGTCCGGCAAGGATGGACACCGTGTCCTTGGGGTGAAGTTTGAGACAGAGTTCAGCCACGATAGTACCTCCCGACCGGGTGCTCCCCGGGATAACGACATTGGTCCGGGCGTCGCGGCAGACGAGCGACGCCCGGCGCTTGCCTATCTCACGACCGCTTCGGCCATGGCGCGGGCGCCTTTTTCCACAAGGCCTTCATAGGCGGCGACGAGACCTTCAACGAAGACGTTGTTGTCCTGAAGCGCCTTTGGGAACACGTCGGAAACGCCGATCAGTGCGGTGACCTTGTCGCGCGGGGTCGCGCCGGCGTCCGACAGCGCCTTGAGCTTCTCGGCGAGCGGGTCGCGCACGTCGATCGGGTTGCCGCGCTCGTCGATGCCGCCGACGTAACGCATCCAGGCTGCGATCGCGAGCGAAAGGCCCGGAACCGGCCGGCCGGCGTCGAGGTCTTCCTGAACCGTCTCGAGAATGCGCTGCGGCAGTTTCTGCGAGCCGTCCATAGCGATCTGCCAGGTCAGGTGGCGAATCGAAGGGTTGGAATAACGTTCGAAAAGGGCTGCCGTGTAGTCCTTCAGGCTTACCCCGGGCGGCGCGTCAACAGCCGGAATGATCTCCTTTTCCCAGAGGAATTTGCAATAGGCCGCAAAAACCGTGTCCGAGACTGTGTCGTAGATCGTGTCCTTGCCGGCCAGATAGCCGAGATAGGAAATCGAGGAATGCGTGCCGTTGAGGCAGCGAAGCTTCATGTGCTCGAACGGGGTCACGTCCTCGACAAGCTGCGCGCCGACAGCGCCGATATCGGGGCGCTCACCATCAACGAACTTGTCTTCGACAACCCACTGGCGGAAGGGCTCGTGCATCACCGGAACGGGGTCGTAGACGCCGGTCAGTTCCGCGACGCGCTCGATGTCTTCCGGCTTGGTGGCCGGAACGATACGGTCGATCATGGTGCAGGGGAAGGTGACTTCCTTTTCGATCCAGGCCTGCAATTCGGGATCGATCATGCCGGCCAGTTCGACGACAACGGCGTGAACGACATGGCCGTTGTTCGGCAGGTTGTCGGAACTCATCATCGTGAAGGGACGGACGCCTGCCTTGCGGCGGCGGTCGAGCGCGCGGACGATGTAGCCGAGCGCCGATTTCGGCCTGTTTTCGTCCTTCAGGTCCTCGAGGATGAAGGGGTGTTCGCGGTTGAGCTTGCCGGTCGACGGGAAATGGCAATAGCCCTTCTCGGTCACCGTCGAGGTGACGATCTTGATCTTCGGATCGGCCATCAGCGTCAGGACGGCTTCCGGATCATCGGGAGCATCAAGCACATCGTTCAGCACAGGGATCACCTGCGGCTCGATGCCCTCGGGCGCGAGCGAGACGGCCGTGTAGGCAAAGCCCTGCGGCTCGAAGATCTCGCGCTGTTTCGGCGGCGTCATCAGATTGACGCCGACAATGCCCCAGTCGCCGCCGGACTTTTGCATTGCTTCATAGATATAAATGGCGCCGTGGGAGCGATAGAACGCTCCCAGGCCCAGATGCACAATCCCCGAGCCCGGACGCGGGACGTCCGGACGTTTCAACCGGGGAAGGCGTTCGGCTTTAGCGGGCAAGCCACCCTCCATCGACATTAAGGATCGCCCCGTTGATATAATCAGCGGCAGACGAAGCAAGAAAGACGGCCGTGCCGCCCAGGTCAGCCGGGTCGCCCCAGCGATTGGCCGGAATCCGGCCGAGAATTTCCGCAGAGCGCGCTTCGTCGGCGCGCAGTGCGGCAGTGTTGTTCGTGGCGATGTAGCCCGGCGCGATCGCGTTCACATTGATGCCCTTGGCCGCCCACTCGTTGCACATCAGCTTGGTGATGCCGGCCACGCCGCTTTTCGACGCGGTGTAGGAGGGAACGCGAATGCCGCCCTGGAAGGACAGCATTGAGGCGATGTTGATGATCTTGCCGGTGCCGCCGCGTTCCAGAACCTTCTTGGCGAAGCCCTGGCAGGCGAAGAAGACCGCCTTGACGTTCATGTCCATAACGTCGTCCCAGTCTTCTTCCGAAAAGTCGACGGCATCCTCGCGGCGGATGAGGCCCGCATTGTTGACCAGAATATCGATCGGCTTGTCATAGGCCTCGATGAATTTCTTGCCGTTCATCGGATCGGAAAGATCGAGGATCTCGCTGACGGCCTTGCCGCCAGCATCCTTGATAATCTTCACCGTCTCGTCGCTGTCGGTACGGCTGGTGCACAACACCTCCGCGCCGGCCTCGCCAAGGGCAATAGCAATGCCCTGGCCGATACCGGTATTGGCGCCTGTCACCAGCGCGCGCTTGCCTTCGAGAGAGAAAGAAAGAGCCATTACTTCAGCGTCTCCATGGATACCATTTCGACATCCTTGTAGTCGACATTGTCGCCCGCCATGGCCCAAATGAAGGTGTAGTTCGACGTTCCGGCGCCGCAATGGATCGACCAGGGCGGCGACAGCGCGCCTTCTTCGTTCTTCAGAACGAGATGACGGGTCTCGTCGGGCTCGCCCATCATGTGGAATACGCGGGCATTCTCATCGAGGTCGATGTAGAGGTAGGCTTCCGAACGGCGGTCGTGAACGTGGGCCGGCATGGTGTTCCAGATCGAGCCCTTCTGCAGCTTGGTCATGCCGACAACGAGTTGGCAGGATTTCATCACGTCGGGATGGACGAACTGATAGATCGTGCGCTCGTTGCAGTTTTCGGCAGCTCCCAGCGTCACATTCGCCGCTTCGGCGATCTTGATCAGGCGCGACGGATAGGTCTGGTGCGCCGGTGCGGAAAGAATGTAGAAGCGGCCCTCACCGGAAAACGTGATCTTGCCGGCACCCATGCCGAGATAGAGCATGTCGCCGTGGACCATGTCGTATTCCGCGTCGCAGGTCACCTTTCCGGGACCGCCGAGCTTCACGATCGTCATCTCGCGACGGTCGAGGATCGATGCGGTGCCGCAGGGCGCGACGTGATCGAGTTCCAGCGGACCGTCTGCCGGGCAGGCGCCGCCGACGATCATGCGGTCGTAATGGGTGTAGATGAGATTGATTTCACCGGGAACGAAAAGGTTGCTGGTCTGAAAATGTTCGCGCAGTTCGCTCGTGTCGAACGTGCTCGCCGTGACCGGATCGATCGCGTGGCGAATTTCGATATTCAACATCTTATTCTCCTTCACTTCATTGAAAAGACTTCACGTTCGGGACGTGAAGGCGTCAGTCATCATGCCCCGTTCACGCCTCCGTCAGCTTTGGGGCCAAGGCTGGCGCCGTGCCGGTGCCTCCCGCCGGCTTTCGGCGAGAGGCGGATTTTCCTCGACCGGCCTTTCGGGTGCCTGCTCTGACGGCAACAAGACCGGGGCAGGCCCCCACATAGGGCAGCCGCGCCCGGGAGAAAGGCGCGGCATTGATGGTTGCACAATTTGGCGTCCCGGATTTTTCAAGCGTTTCAAAAAATCTCTCCCTGCTTGAAAATGGCTGTTGCTACAGCCGGTATGCGCGCTTGACCAGATTGTAGGTCAGGTCGCGCGCGACTTCCGGTGCCTCGTCTTCGTCCAGGCGTCCGGTGGCGACCAGGGTCGCCAGGAAGGCGCAGTCGACGCGGCGTGCGACATCGTGGCGTGCGGGGATCGAGCAGAATGCACGCGTGTCGTCGTTAAAGCCGACCGTGTTGTAGAAACCCGCCGTTTCCGTGACCATTTCACGGTAGCGGCGCATGCCCTCGGGGCTGTCGTGGAACCACCATGCCGGGCCGAGACGGAGCGCGGGATAGACGCCGGCAAGCGGGGCCAGTTCGCGCGAATAGGCTGTCTCGTCGAGCGTGAACAGCACGATCGTCAGGTCCGGTTCCATGCCCACGGCATTGAGCAGCGGACGCAACGCCTCGACGTAACTGGTCTGCGAGGGAATATCGAAGCCCTTGTCGCGGCCGTGGCGGGCCATGACTTCGGCCGAATGGTTGCGGGTGGAGCCCGGATGGATCTGCAGAACGAGGCCGTCCTCGACACTCATGCGGGCCATTTCGGTCAGCATGTGGCCGCGGAATGCATCGGCTTCCTCGGCCGAGCATTCGCCCTTCAGAGCCTTGGCAAAAAGTGCCTCGACGTCGGCTTTCGGCAAGTCCTCGGTGCGCGCGGTCGGGTGACCGTGGTCGGTCGAGGTGGCGCCATACTGCTTGAAAAAGGCGCGGCGGATGCGGTGCGCCTCCAGATAATTGTCGTATTTGGTGGCGTCGACGCCGGTCAGCTCACCGAATTTTTCGACGTTCTCGGCAAAGCCTTCGAAATCGGGGTCCACGACCGGGTCCGGGCGATAGGCGGTGACGACCTTGCCGCCGGTCCAACCGGAATCCCTGATCATCGCATGCCATTTCAGGTCATCGAGTGGGCTTTCCGTGGTCGCGATCACCTCGATGTTGAAGCGTTCGAACAGGGCGCGCGGGCGGAATTCCGGCTTCTGCAGGCATTCGTCGATATGGTCGTAGAACTCATCGGCGGTCTCGGGGCCGAAGCGCTTTGTGAGGCCGAAGACATGTTCGAAGGAATGTTCCAGCCAGCCGCGGCTCGGCGTGCCGCGCAGAAGGTAGAAATTTTCGGCGAAAAGACGCCAGATCTTGCGGCTGTCGGTTTCCGTTTCGCCACCGTCGACCCGCGGCACGCCGAGATCCGTCAGTTTCACGCCTTGCGAGCAGAGCATGCGGAAGACATAGTGGTCCGGCACCACGAACAGCTGAGCCGGATCGGGGAAGGGCTCGTTTTCCGCGTACCAGCGGGGGTCGGTGTGGCCGTGCGGGCTGACAATCGGCAGCGTGCTGATTTCATTGTAAAGCGCGCGCGCCAGGTCCCGCGTCTTCGGTTCGATCGGAAAAAGCCGGTCCTTGTTCAGCATCTCTTCGTCTCCCGCATCGGGTTTTTCTGATAGAATGCACGATTGCATTTCTTCAAAAAACTAATATGTTAGTATGCGAAACCTGTCAATGGGAGGAATGAATGGTCGGGAAATTAAAAACCGGAGCGCTGGATCAGGCCCGCCAGCCGACCGTGACCGACCTGGTCTATGCCCATCTTTATCGTCAGGTCATCGAGAACGAGTTGCCGCCGGGCTCCAAGCTTTCCGAGGTCGAGGTCGCGCGGGTTCTCGGCGTCTCGCGCCAGCCCGTGCGCGACGCCTTCTACCGGCTCTCGCAGCAGGGCTTCCTGCTGATCCGACCGCAGCGGGCGACGCTGGTCACCCATATCTCGAAGCGGGCCGTGATGCAGGCGCATTTCATCCGCAGCGCGCTCGAACTTGCGACGGCGGAGGCCGCCGCCCGGTGCTGCACGCAGGAAGACGCCGATATGCTGCGGGCCAACATCGCCGAACAGGATGCCGCCATCCGCGCCGGCGACAAGGCCGGCTTTCACGCCCTCGACGACGAGTTCCACAAACAGATCTGCGAGCTTTCCGGCCATGGCGACGCCTGGGCATTGATTCGCGACCACAAGGCGCATATGGACCGTGTGCGGTATCTCAGCCTGTCCTTCGGCGCGACAAGCGCGCTCAACGAACATGCCGGGATACTGCACGCGATCGAGGCGCATGACGTGGAGGCGGCCGTTTCGGCCATGCGGGAGCATTTGTCGCAGATCGCCAAGATCGTCGAGCGTATCAACGTCTCGCATCCGGCTTTTTTCGAAATGGAAGACGAATGAGAAACCTCCCCAAGACTATCCTGTGCATCGGCGAATGCATGGTCGAGATGGCCCCGCGCGAAGACGGCGCCTATACCCGCGGCTTTGCCGGCGACACCTTCAATTCCGCCTGGTATCTTGCCCGCACGCTGGCGGATGAATTCACCGTCGATTATTTCACCGGAGCGGGAACAGATACGGTTTCCGACGAGATGCTGACCTTCATGGAAAAGGCCGGCGTCGGCACGGCCTCGGTGCGCCGGATCGAGGAACGCACCGTCGGGCTTTACATGATCGCGCTGAAGAACGGGGAACGCAGCTTTTCCTACTGGCGCGGACAGTCGGCCGCAAAGCTTCTGGCAGAGGACCCTGAGGCGCTGGGAAAGGCGCTTGCGGGCAGGGGGCTCGTGCTCTTCTCCGGCATCACCATGGCCGTGGTCAATGAAGAGCATCGCCGGACCCTGCTTGACCTGTTGGCCGAAGCGCGCGCTGCCGGCACGGTCATCGCCTTCGATCCCAACATGCGTGCGCGTCTCTGGCCCTCGCGCGATGTCATGGCCGAGACAATCATGGAGGCGGCCGGCGTCAGCGACATCGTGCTGCCGTCCTTCGACGAGGACGGCGCCGTGTTTGGCGACAAAAGCCCTGAGGCGACGATCGCCAGATACCGGGCTGCGGGCGTGAAGACCGTGATCGTCAAGAACGGACCCGACACGATCCATGCCGAGGACGAGGAAGAAGGTTCGGTTACCTTCAAGCCGACACCATCGGAAAACGTTGTTGACACCACCGCCGCCGGCGACAGTTTCAATGCCGGCCTGATCGCGGCCCTGATGATGGGCGCCCCGCTGGTTGAGGCGCTGGAACAAGGTTCGGCGCTTTCTGCTCGCGTCATTGGCGCGCGCGGCGCGCTGGTGGCTGTCTGACGCTCACTCCGCCTGGCGCAAAAGGGGGAAGACGGCCATGCCGTCTTCCTCGCCGCGGGGGAAGGCGCCTTCCTGGTGGCGCTTGTTCAGCATTTTGTAGCCAGCCGGACTGACGCCGATATAGCGCTTGAACATCCGCGAGAAATAGTAGCTGTCGTCGTAGCCGACAAAGGCGGAGGCCTGTTTCACGCTCTGGCCGCTGGCCAGCAGGGCCATGGCCCGCTCCATCCTCTTGAACTCCTGATATTTCGGCGGTGTGAGACCAACCTGCTTCTTGAACTCGCGGCGAAAATAATCCTGGTTATAGGGGATCGAGCCCAGAACGCGGTCGACCGTGTCCGGGTTCAGAGGGTCGGCGGCGATCTGCGATGCTGCGACCATGACCGACAACGACAGGCTGTCCGGATTGTTGACGGCGACGTCCTTCTGAGGCCGCCAGCGGATGAAGGCGGCTTCGACGAACTCGATCAGCAGCACCATGAAGATGTGGTGCTGGGCAAAGGTTGTCGAGGACAGAGGGGCGGTTTCGCGATAGTGGCGTGCCAGCGGGGCGATCATCTCCCAGCGCGGCAGATCGACCCAGATCCGGCAGTCCATTTGCTCGAAAAGGTCCATCCGGCCGAAGACCTCCGCCCTGAAATGCTGTGCGACACCGGTATAGAGTTCATCGGATGTCGAGCGCCCGACGAAACGTTCTCCGGCGGGGATCAGCATGGCCCGGCCCGGTTTCATCTCGAAGGTTTCGCCGGAGACCTCGTATTCGGCCCTGCCCGTCAGGCAGATGACGAGGTCATGCACCTTGTTGACCTTGTCCGCCGTCCAGGTCGAGGTGTGCAGCATCCTGATGGTCGAGCGGGTCAGCGTCAGATTGAGGGCGTTAACCGCAAGACCGTCAAGAATCCCACCTTCGATTTTATCCATCCTTTTGTCCGAAACCCTCTATTCCAAAACTGTGTCCAAACATGATTATGAACAGTGGAAACGCCGAAATAAAGGCGTATCGCATCAAGAAACATCTGGGAGGATGTCGCTCGTATGGGAAAAAGCAAGACCCTGTAGGGTTGATCCCTCGCCTGCGCCTTAGCGCCATGCACAAATCAGAACACAACAACGTCCGTGCTGCCCTTCGGGGTCGGCTGCCTTTTCGCATGCCCTCAGCTCACCGCCTTGACGGTGGACAAGGCCGTGGCAATGCGCTCCCACGGGACAGCCGCGCCTGCCGGAACCAACAAACGGGAATGCGGTCATGAGCGGTGAAAATCGTTTTATGGGGCTCGCCTATCTGTCCCCATATATCATCGGCCTGCTGCTTTTCACTGCAGTGCCATTTCTTGCGTCATTCGTGTTGTCGTTCACCGACTACTCGCTGATGAGCTCGCCGCATTTCGTCGGCCTGAAGAATTATATCCGTCTGTTCACCCATGACCGCACCTTCAACAAATCGCTGTCGGTCACGCTGATCTACGTGTTCTCGACGGTGCCGCTGAAGCTCGCCTTCGCGCTCTTCATCGCGGTGATCCTGAACTACAAGCTGAAGTTCATCAACTTCTTCCGCACGGCCTTCTATGTCCCGTCGATCCTCGGCGGTTCGGTCGCGATCGCGGTTTTGTGGCGCTATCTCTTCGCCGATGTCGGCCTGATCAACATGATGCTGGAAAGCATCGGCCTTCAGGGCGTCAACTGGTTCGGCGATCCCAACAACGCGCTGTTTACCATCACGCTGCTGCGTCTGTGGCAATTTGGTTCGGCGATGGTGATCTTCCTGGCCGCCCTTCAGAGCGTCGACAATTCGCTCTACGAGGCAGCCGCCATCGACGGCGCCGGCAAGTGGAAGACCTTCTTCTTCATCACCCTGCCGCTGATCACGCCGGTGATCTTCTTCAACCTCATCATGCAGACGGTGCAGGCCTTCCAGGAATTCAACGGTCCCTACATCATCACCGGCGGCGGTCCGCTGAAATCCACCTACCTGCTGCCGCTCTACATCTATGACGAGGCCTTCAAGAACTTCCGCATGGGATATGCCTCGGCCATTGCCTGGGTCATGTTCGCCATCATCATGGTCCTGACGCTGATCGCCTTCTGGTCATCGCGCCACTGGGTCTATTACGCCGGCGACAAGAGGAGCTGATCATGACAGAGCAAACCTTGTCGAGCATGCTGTCTGCCCGCGATCTGGAAGCCATCCGCGCCCGCAAGCGCGAACAGCGTAAAGTCCTGATCTCGTCGATCATCCGCTACGTGATCCTGTTCTTGGTCGGGCTGATCATGCTCTACCCGCTGATCTGGCTGATCGGCGCATCGTTCAAGACCAATGCCGAAATGTTCGCGAGCGCGGGCTTCTGGCCGACTCATCCGACCGTCAGCGGCTATATCGAAGGCTGGAAAACCTCGACGCCCTATACGTTCGGCCGGTTCTTCCTCAACACCTTCCTGATTCTGATCCCGAAGATGATCGGGACCGCGATCTCGGCCACCGCCGTTGCCTACGGCTTCGCCAGGTTCGAGTTCCCCGGCAAGAAGGTGCTGTTCGCGTCGCTGATCGCTATCCTGCTCCTGCCCAACGTCGTCACCCGCATTCCTCAGTATCTGCTGTTCCGGGAATTCGGCTGGCTCGATAGTTTCCTGCCGCTGTGGGTGCCCTCCGCGCTTGCCGGTGACGCGTTCTTCGTCTTCATGCTGGTCCAGTTCCTGCGCGCCATTCCGCGCGACATGGAAGAGGCCGCGCGCGTCGACGGCGCCTCGAGCTGGCAGGCCCTGCTCTTCATCGTCGTACCGCTGCTCACGCCGGCCCTCATCTCGGTCTGCCTGTTCCAGTTCATGTGGACGATGAACGACTTCCTCGGGCCGTTGATCTACCTGTCCTCCGTCGACAAATACCCGGTCTCCCTGGCCCTCAAACTGTCGATCGATACCACCGAAGCATTTGCCTGGAACAAGATCCTCTCCATGTCGGTGCTCGCGATCACGCCCGCCCTCGTCGTGTTTTTCATGGCGCAGAAATATTTCATCGAAGGTATCTCCGCTGGCGGAGTCAAAGGATAAAAACCATGGCCAGAGTTCAGCTGAAAAGTCTCGAAAAGGTCTACGGCAAGTTCAAGGCCGTCCACGGCATCGACCTGGAAATCGAGGATGGCGAGTTCATGGTGCTGGTCGGCCCGTCCGGCTGCGCCAAGTCGACGACGCTCAGGATGATTGCCGGTCTGGAGCGCATCTCCGGCGGTGAGATCCGCATCGGCGACGATCTCGTCAACGACAAGCCCCCGGGCCAGCGCGGCATCGCGATGGTGTTCCAGAACTACGCGCTCTATCCGCATATGAAGGTGAAGAACAACCTCTCCTTCGGCCTGCGCCTCAAGCATGCGCCGAAGGCGGAGATCGCCGCCTCCACCGAGGAAGTCTCGCACATCCTCGAGATCGAGGACTATCTGGAGCGCCTGCCCAAGCAGCTTTCCGGCGGTCAGGCCCAGCGCGTTGCCGTTGGCCGCGCGCTGATCAAGAAGCCGCAGGTCTTCCTGTTCGACGAACCGCTGTCGAACCTTGATGCAAAGCTGCGCGCCTCGATGCGCGTGCGCATCACCGACCTGCACAAGCAGTTGCTTGCTGAAGGCATGCACTCGACCGTCGTCTACGTCACCCATGACCAGACTGAAGCCATGACCATGGGCAACCGCATCTGCGTGATGAAGGAAGGCCGGATCATGCAGGTCGCCGATCCCTTCACCCTCTATCGCAAGCCGGCGAACGCCTTCGTTGCGGGCTTCATCGGCTCGCCGGAGATGAATATTGGCGATGCGACGCTGGTCGACGGCAACAAGCTCAGGATCGGCACGCAGACCTTTACCATCGACGACAAGGCCTGCGCCCGCATCGACAAGGATGCCCCGAGCGAGGTCACCTTCGGTGTTCGTCCGCAGCACTTCACGGTGGTGGATCAGAATGCCGAAGAAGGGCTTCTTGGCCGCATCTCCCATGTCGAGTTCATGGGCCACGAGGTCTACCTCTACATCACGGTGGAGGATCAGTCCTTCATCGTCGTCGTCCCGGCAACGGGCATCGAGCGTCAGTATCTGCGTGACGATGCCATCCGCATCATGCCGCAGGAAGACGCGCTGCACATCTTCCACCGCCGCACCGGCGAGAACATCTCGCTGTCGGCATAGATCTTCGAAACCGTCTTTTTCAAAGGGAGGAAAATATGACCATGAAACTGACAATTCTCGCCGGCCTGATGGCCGCAACATCGCTTTCGGCAGCCAATGCCGCCGATCTTCGCATGTCCTGGTGGGGCGGCGACAGCCGTCACCTTGCAACCCAGGAAGCGCTGAAATATTGCGGCGAAAAGCTTGGCCACAGCATTTCTCCGGAATTCACCGGCTGGTCCGGTCACCAGGAGAAGATCACCACCCAGCTTGCCGGCGGAACCGAAGCCGACATCATGCAGATCAACTGGCCCTGGCTGCCGCTGTTCACGCCGAACGGCGAAGGCTTTGCCGATCTCAACGAGTTCTCCGACACGATCGACCTCACGCAGTGGACCGAGGGGGAACTCGCAACCTCGACCGTGAACGGCCATCTGCAGGGCCTTCCGCTGTCGATCACCGGCCGTCTGCCCTGGTTCAACCAGACGACCTTCGAAAAGGCAGGTCTTTCGATCCCGACCACCTGGGACGAACTGGAAGAAGCCGGCAAGGTGTTCAAGGAAAAGCTCGGCGACGACTACTATCCCTATGAGGCGACCGGCACGGACGGCCTTGACGCCCGTCTTCTGATGACGGCCTATCTCACCCAGAAGACCGGCAAGACGATGATCGATCCGGAGACGCTCGAGTTCAACTACACGATGGACGAGATGGTCGACGCGCTGGAAATGTACAAGCGCTACACCGACGAAGGCGTGATCATCCCCTGGCCGAAGGTCGCCGCCGGCGGCAATCTGGTTCTGCATGAAAACCCGGCCTGGGCCGATGGCCATATCGCCGGCACCTATCAGTGGGATACGGTCTATTTCAAGATCTCCGACCCGCTGCAGGAAGGCCAGGTCCTGGTTCCCTCGAAGATCCTGCTCGCAGAAGGCGCCACCAATGACGGCGTCTACCGCAAGCCGTCCATGCTGTTCTCGATCTCGCGCAATTCCGACAATCAGGAAGCGGCCGCCGAAGTGGTCAATTGCCTCCTGAACGACGAGGGCGCGATCGACATTCTCGGCACGACCCGCGGCATTCCGGCTTCCAAGCAGGCGTTCGATCAACTGACGGCTGCCGGCGCCATCGAGCAGGAACAGATCGACGCGCACCAGATCATTCTGGATGCGACCGGTCCGACGATCTCTCCCTATTTCGAGCATCCGCAGATCGCCTCGGCGATCGGCGATACGCTCGAAGAGTTCGCCTATGGCCAGATCGACGCCGAAACGGCCGCCGATGACATCATCTACAATGTCAACGACGTGCTGGACCGCGTCCGCAACTAACCAAGCCTTCCGGGGGCGGCGCTTCTTGCCGCCGCCCCCTCTTTCCCAAATCCTTTTTGGACGATTGTGATGACTGCCATCGAGCTGCTCGCTGTCTCGGCGAGGACGGTGACCTTTGCTGTCTTTTCCGGCGAGAACAAATATTTCCTCAAGGCGCCCGTTTCCTGGCGGCTTGCAATGGAGAGCACCGATGAAACGGTGGCCGAAGGCGTGAGCGAGCGCACGGTGTTCTCGATCAACGGTCTTGAGCCGCACACCGCCTATCGTCTGGTTGCGGGCGGAGAAGTCTTCGATTTCGTGACAGGAAACGAAAGCGCATTCGTCGATGTTGCCGCCTGCGGCGCAAGCCTGCAATCGGAAAACAATGCCCCTGCGCTGCAGAAGGCGATCGATGGCCTGCCCGAGGGCGCGACGCTCCGTTTCGGTCCGGGCGTGTGGAAGAGCGGCCCGCTTTTCCTGAAATCCGGCCTGACGTTGCTGCTCGATGCCGGCGCCGTACTGTATGGCATTGCCGATCGCGACCAATACCCGATCCTGCCCGCCCGTGACGAGGACGGCCGCGTGCTCGGCACCTGGGAAGGCGTGGCAGAGGCCTGCTACGCCAGCCTGTTGACCGCCATCAACGCGTCCGGCATTGCCATTGTCGGCGGCGGCGTCATCGATGCCGGCGGTGACCGCGGCGACTGGTGGAGCTGGCACAAGGAAACCCGCAATGGCGCGCGCCGTCCGCGCAGCCTGTTCTTCAACCGCTGCGAACATGTCACGGTCACCGGCGTCACCGTCCGCAACTCCCCCGCCTGGATGGTGCATCCCGTCTTTACCAAAGACATGCTCGTTGCCGATGTGAAGATCGAGAGCGATCCGGATTCGCCCAACACCGACGGCTTCGATCCGGAATGCTGCGAAAATGTCCGCATGCGCGGCATCCGCTTCTCCGTCGGCGACGACTGCATCGCCATCAAGGCGGGAAAGCGCGATCCGAAGGGCGGCCTCGATGGGTCAACCCGCAACATCAGCATCGAAAACTGCTTCATGGAACGCGGTCATGGCGGCGTCGTCATCGGTTCGGAAATGAGCGGCTCCGTTTCGGGCGTTACAGTCGCGCGTTGCGAGATGCGCGATACGGATCGCGGGCTGAGGGTCAAGACCCGGCGCGGCCGCGGCGGCTTCGTTTCCCGCATCCTCGTCGAGGATTGCGACATGGACAATGTCGTCAGCCCCTTTGTGATGAACGCCTTCTATTTCTGCGACGCCGACGGCAAGTCGGACTATGTCCAGTCGCGCGATCCGCACCCTGCCAGCGCGGTGACGCCGCGCATGTCGGACATCACCTTCCGCCGCATCGTCGCGCGCAATGTACACACCGCCGCCGCAGCCTTTTACGGCCTGCCGGAAATGCCGATCGAGAATGTAACGATCGAGGACTATACCGTCTCCTATGCGCCGGACGCCGAGGCCCAGCCGCCGGTCATGGCCTGCCATATCGACCCGGTGCGCCATGGCGGCATCATTGCCGAGAACGCGGCCGTTACCGCCAGGAATGTCGTTTTCGTCAGGGAAGGGGCGGAAGAGCCCTATTACCGTCAGGCGCTTCTGCGCTATTGCGACGAATATGCCGCCGACTATCGCGCCTATAAGGGCGGGGCGCTCTGCTATGAGGATGGCTGCCTCTATCGCGGTCTGATCGCGCTTTATGAGGCGACCGGCGAAGCGCGCTGGTTCGATCACCTTGTGCGCCACGTCAGCGCGCAGGTCGATGAAGACGGCGTGATGAACGGCTACGCGGCCGAGGATTTCAACATCGACAACATTTTGTCCGGCCGCGCCCTGGTCTGGCTGGCGCGGCGCACCGACGATCCGCGCTACCGCAAGGCCGCCGACCGGCTGGTCGCGCAGTTGGCGGATCATCCGCGCGTCAAAGAAGGGCCGCACTGGCACAAGCATCGCTATCCCGAACAGGTCTGGCTCGACGGTCTCTATATGGGCCTGCCGTTCAAGGCGGAATACGGTCTCGCCTTCGACAGGCCGGACCTGGTCGCCGACGCCGCCGACGAATTGCTGGCGGGGCTCGAACTCACCTATGATGCCGACAGCCGTCTTTATCGCCACGCTTATGATTCCGCAAAGGCACAGCCCTGGGCCAACCCCGACACCGGCCAGTCGCCGGCCCACTGGTCGCGTGCCATCGGCTGGGCGGCCATGGCTATGGTGGATCTCATCGAATGCCTGCCGGAAGATGAAAAACGCGATGCGATCGTCGCCCGGTGGGCGGCCCTTGCCGAACGGCTCGCCGTGTTGAGGACGGCCGACGGCCGCTGGCTGCAGGTCCCGGATCGTCCGGATCTCGGGGGGAATTATGCAGAAAGCTCGGCAACGGCCATGTTCGCCTATGCGTATCTGAAGGCTGACAGGCTTCGCCTCGGCGACGGCGCCGCAATCGGTCGCAAGGCCTTCGAGGCGCTCTACAAGAATGCGTTCGAGGTCGATGCCGGTGGCCGCCGCGTGCTCGGAGCCATCGTCTGCGTCGCCGGTCTCGGCGGTTTCAACGGCGAGTATCGCGACGGCACGCCGGGCTATTACCTGACCGAGGCGATCAATGCCGACGATATCAAGGGCGTCGGCCCGCTCATGATGGGTTTTGCGGAGCTCCTGGCCCGCTCCTGAAGTCAGGAAAAGCCTTTCTCCCGAGGCCGGCGGCTGGCCGAAAGGTCAGCCGCATTTTTTGTGACCTTACGCCAGAACCAACTGGTCGTCGTCGATTTCGGTGCCGGCGGCGCGGCCGAAACGTTCCAGCAAGTCGGAGACCTTGAGCCTCGAGCGCTCCTCGCCCTTGATGTCGAGGACGATCTGGCCGGCATTCATCATCAGCGTGCGGCTGCCATAGGCCAGTGCGTCGCGCATCGAATGGGTCACCATCAGCGTCGTCAGCTTGCGCTCCTCGGCAATCTCAGCCGAAAGCGTCAGCACCTTGTGGGCGGCGGACGGATCGAGCGCTGCCGTATGCTCGTCGAGCACGAGGATCTTCATCGGCAGAAGCGTCGCCATCAGCAGGCTGACGGCCTGGCGCTGGCCGCCCGACAGCGCACCGATCGGCGTGCCCATGCGATGTTCGAGCCCGAGGCCGAGTTTTTCCAGATGTTCGGCAAACATCGCCTTCTGGCCCTTGCGGCCAAGGGCAAGGCCGAGGCCGCGCTTCTTGCCGCGGGCGGCGGCCAGCGCCAGGTTCTCCTCGATCGACAGCGACGAGCAGGTGCCGAGACGCGGTTCCTGGAACACGCGGCCGACATAGCGCGCGCGTTTGGCGGCCGGCCAGTCCGTGACATCGAGGCCGTCGAGCCTGACGGAGCCTTTATCCGGCTTCACCGTGCCGACGACGGTGGACAGAAGCGTCGACTTGCCGGCGCCGTTGGAGCCGATCACGGTGACGAATTCGCCCTCGTCGATCTTCATCGAGACGTTGCGCAGCGCCTTGACTTCCGTTGCCGTGCCCGGATTGAAGGTGAGGCGGATATCGGAAAGGGAAAGCATCAGTCCTGCCCCTCGTCATTTTGCTGGGCGCCGCGCACCAGCTTGAAATTGAAGAGCTGCTTGCGGCCGCGTTTTCCCCGCCGCTGGGAAAGAACCACGGCAACGGCGACCACCACGGCGGTAATCAGGTTGAGGTCCTGCGGGCGGATGCCGATGAAGCCGGCGGAAAGCGCGAGCGCAATGAACAGGCGATAGACGACCGCGCCGATGACGCAGCCGAGCGTTGCCAGAAACACCGTGCGCCGACCGAGGATCGCCTCGCCGATAATCAGCGCCGCCAGCCCGGTGACGATCGTGCCCACACCCATGGTCACGTCGGCCACCCCCTGCATCTGGGCAAAGAGCGACCCGCCGAGCGCGCAGAGCGCATTGGCGATCGACATGCCGAGCAGCGTCATCGCGCCGTTTCGGATGCCCTGGGCCTCGGCCATGGCAGGGTTTTCGCCGGACGCCCGAAGGCCGAGGCCGATCTCGGTCTTCAGGAACCAGTCGACAATCAGCTTGGCGCCGATGGCGATGATCAGCAGCAGGATCGTATTGCTCCACAGCCCCGCATCAACCACGCTTTCGAAGCGCGAGAACACGGTGTCGCTGCCGTAGACCGGCAGGTTCGGCCTGCCCATGATGCGCAGATTGACGGAGAAGAGCGCCACCATCGACAGGATGCCGGCAAGAAGATTCATGATCCCGAAGCGCACGTTCAAGAGGCCGGTCACGAAACCGGCTGCGGCGCCTGCGAGCATGCCGAAGAATGTTGCGATGAACGGATCGATGCCGTTGACGATGGCGGCGGCGGAAACCGCCGCGCCCAAGGGGAAACTCCCGTCCACCGTCAGATCGGGAAAGTCGAGAACCCGAAAAGACATAAAGATGCTCAACGCCACGAGGGCGAAGAGCAAGCCGGTCTCAAACGCCCCGGCGAGAGCAAAAAGCGTCATATTATTCGATGACCTTCTTGGCGCTGTCCTTGACGCTGTCGGGAACCGTGATGCCCATGGCTTCGGCAGCCTTCATGTTGAGGAACAGGTCCTGATTGCCGGGCACGACGACGGCGATTTCCGACGGTGCCTTGCCGGCGAGGATTTCGGCAACCATGTCGCCCGTGACCTTGCCCATTTCGGCATAGTTGAAGCCAAGGGCTGCAACCGCGCCGCGCTCGACGGAATCCGTATCCGTGGTGAAGACCGGGAGTTTGGCGCGCTCGCCGACGGTGATGATGGCCTCAAGCACCGAGATCACCGAATTGTCGGTCGGCAGCAGGATCGCATCGGCCTTGCCGACGAGGTTGCGGGCCGCATCCGGCACCATGGTCGACTGGGCGGCGGGGCTGTCAACGACTTCGAGGCCGAGTTCGCCGGCGGCCGCCTTGATCTCGTCAACCTGAACGACCGAGTTGGCCTCGCCCGGATTGTAGATCACGCCGATGGTCTTGACGCCGGGCACCAGCGTCTGGATCAGCTCCAGCGCCGGCTTCGGCGGCTGCTTGTCGGAGGTGCCGGTGATGTTTGCTTCCGGGGCTTCCGGATTTTCAACGAGGCCGGCGGCGACCGGATCGGTGACGGCGGCGAAGACGACCGGGGCATCGCCCATCGAATTCTTCAGCGCCTGGGCCGATGGCGTGGAGATGCCGACGGCGACATCGGGCTTGAGCCCCGCGAACTCGGAGGCGATCTGGGTTTGCGTCGTCATGTTGCCCTGGGCGGAGCGGGCGACGACGGTGAGGTTGTCGCCTTCGGTATAGCCCTTTTCGGCGAGGCTTTCGATAATGCCCTCGCGCACGGCGTCAAGGGCGGGATGTTCGACAATATATGTGATGGCGACCGTCTTTTCGTCGCTGTCCTGCGCCAGCGCCGGCGCGGAAAAACCCGCAATCGCGGCCACGGCGGCGGTGGCCAGCACCGCCTTCTTGAAGTTGAGCATTTCGAAACCCCCTGTCAGGATTGTTCTCGCGCGGCTTTTCGCGCGCTCGGATCACGCGCGGCAGTTTGGCCCGGCGCAAAGCGCCGGTCAACGCCGGAACCATGCCGTCGGCGACTTTATTTGACACTCCCATGGCAATTGGCCCGCTCGCCGGAGAGGCTGCGGTGAAGGGGATCACGCAATCTGTCCGGCGAAGCGTCAGGTGATCTGAAGCGAGCCTTCCGCGTTCATCAGAAGATCGACCACGTCGGGGGCGGTGATGATCTCGAACTCCGGATCCATGTCTTCCGCGGCGAAGCCGTTATGCTTCATGCAGGCGCCACAGATGGCGATCCTGCCGCCGGCTTCGCGGAACCGCGCCAGAAGATCGGGAACGGGGTCAAACGGCGCGCCGATCGCCATGCCGTCGGTGGCGCCGGGGCGACCGAGTTCCACGGCCTCGGCCATCAGGATCATGGTGGCGCTGTGCCCCTTGGAAAGGGCGTTGACTGCCATGGTGAAGGCGACCGTGACCTTGTTCGGGTTGGATTTGCCGTCGAAGAGCGTCGATACGAAAGCGGTTGGCTGCATGTCTTTAAATCCTCCTTTTGCTGTCCGACATCTAGTACGCGGCAACAGGCGCACAAGTGTGACATTTTCGCAGGCGATTGCATCGGCCGAGCGGCGACGATAACAAGGACAGGCATGTGACAGGGAAAAAGGTGCGATGGCAGAGAGCGAAATCAGGCTTGAGGACGGCTGGCGCGAGAAACTGAAACCGGAATTCGAGAGCGCCTATATGGCCGAGCTCCGCTCCTTTCTGGTGGAGGAGAAGCGCGCCGGACAGACCGTCTTCCCGAAGGGGAGCGAGTATTTTCGCGCGCTCGACCTGACGCCGCTTGAAAACGTGCGCGTCGTCATCCTCGGCCAGGACCCCTATCACGGGCCGGGGCAGGCGCATGGCCTCTGCTTTTCCGTTCAGCCCGGCGTGCGCGTGCCGCCGTCACTCGTCAATATCTACAAGGAACTGGCCACCGATGTCGGGTTCCAGAAGGTCAATCACGGCTTTCTGGAGCACTGGGCCCGCCAGGGCGTGTTGTTGCTGAACTCGGTGCTTACGGTGCGCCAGGCGGCCGCCGCCTCCCATCGCGGCAAAGGTTGGGAAAACTTCACCGATGCCGTTATCCGCGCGGTCAATGACGAATGCCCCCATGTCGTGTTCATGCTCTGGGGCGCCTATGCGCAGAAAAAGGCCTCCTTTGTGGACAGGTCACGGCATCTTGTGCTCAAGGCGCCGCATCCCTCGCCGCTCTCCGCCCATAATGGTTTCTTCGGATGCCGCCATTTTTCCAAAGCCAACCAGTTCCTTCTGGAGCAGGGCATGGAACCGGTGGACTGGCAATTGCCGGAGGATCCGGCGGACGAATGAAAGGGCAGGGCGGGAATATCGGGGATTATGCGCCGTGCCGCCTTATATTTTTCGTCGCGGCCTCTACATTATCGCTCGGTCCGGGTTTAAGGCTGCTTGACAGCCGGGTTCTTGTGCGGCCATGCGGTTTGACAGTTTTTCACGAGGCAGTTTCACATGAAGAAGAGCATCAACCCTGACGGCGTTCGCAAGCCTTTCGGCAACTACAGCCACGGCCTCTACGTGCCGCCGGGCGCCGGCCTTCTGGTCACCTCCGGCCAGCTCGGCATCGGGCAGGACGAGGCCATTCCGCGCTCGGTCAGCGCGCAGGCGGAGCTCTGCTTCCAGGCGATCGGTAAAATCCTGGCGGAAGCCGATATGGGGTTTGAAGATGTGATCCGCATTACCGGCTATGTGACGACGCGCGAGGATTTTCCGGCCTATATGGATGTCCGCGACCGCTACATCGCCGATCCCATGCCGGTGTCGACCCTGCTGATCGTCTCGGGCTTCACCCGCGCGGAATTTCTGGTCGAGGTCGAGGTCACGGCGGCCAAGCTGCCGTAATCTGCTCTGCCTCAAAGCGCCAGCGACCAGACCTTTGCCGATTTGATCGCGCCTTCGCGGATCCGCAGCGAGTGGATCGGGTCGAAGCCGGCGATGCGCTTTGTGCCGGCCCAGCGGCCGTTGTCAGCAAACACTTCGACTGAACCGATGTCGAGGAACAGCCTCAGATGGCTCGGATTGGCGCCGGGGGCGATATAGTCGGGCGTCGGCGTCTTGCTGTCGTCCATATAGAGAAGCCTCATCCCCTCGGCATCGATCTTCACCGTGATCTCGATATTGTTGTGGTAGAGGTCGAGTTCGAACGGCCCGTCATTGCGGTCAAGCTCGATCACGACCTCGGCTTGGCCCTTTTCCAGCATCACCGGCTCGCCGGCGGCAAGGGCGGTGTCGTCGATCAGTGCGTCGCGCAGCACTTCCACGCCCTCGATCGGCGGCGTCAGAAGCGTGTTGTCCGCGGCATCGTAGACGAGGTTGCGCGGCAGCGTCATGGCTGTCGGAAAATCGATTTCCGGCGCGGCATCGGCCCAGTTGGCGAGCCAGCCGATGCCGACCGGGCGGCCCTGGTCGAGGAAGGCCTGGAAGGCGTAGTTGTCCGTGGCGAAATCGAGTTCCTGCTCGAATTGGGGCGTGAAGTGCTTGCCATCGAAATGGCCGACGGTCGCCATGGTGAGGTTTCTGCGGCCGGTCTCCTCGTGGTGGCTGTGCATCAGTCCGCAGACCAGCACCCAATGGGTCTGCGGGTCGCCGGCCGGGCCGTCGAGCGGCAGGAGGCATGGACACTCGACCACCTGGGTGTTGAAGCGGCCTTCGCGGTGCAGGATCTCGACGAATTCCCATCCGCTTGCCGCCGTAAGGTCGGCCGTCTGGTAGAGGAGGACCACGCCCTCCTCGCCCTGGCGGCTGCCGAGCAGCATCTTCCAGTAGCCATCGGGCCCGCGAAAGACGTAAGGATCGCGGAAATCAAGCGTTAGGCCTTCAAGCTCGGGCCGCTTGTCGATCAGCGGTTTCGCCGCGCCGGCGAAGATCAGCGATTGCGAGGTGGCGACCATCTGGATTTCGCGTTCGGGCGCGCGCTCGATCACATGCTCGGTAAAGAACACGCGGATGCCGGCGGAGTTTTCCAGCGGGATCGCCGAGCCGGAAAAGGCGCCGCCGCGCTTGTCCGGGCGGTGGGTGAGGTCCTCGGAGGGAAACAGGAAGATCGGCATGTGCCGCCAGTGCAGGTAGTCCTCCGAGATCGCATGGCCCCAGTGCATGGTGTTCCACGTCAGCCCGTGTGAATAGTGCTGGTAGAAGAGATGGGCCGAGCCATTGAAACGGCCGAAGCCGTTCGGGTCGTTCATCCAGCCGAAGGGCGGGCGGAAATGATAGCTGCCGGGGGCGGGCGCCGGGGCATTGGCGGCATGGGTGCGCAGCACGGTAATGCCTTCCTCCAGCACCTTGGCATCGGTAAACCAATAGGCGACCGAGATCGTCGTCGTCTCGGGATCGTAGGAGCATTCCAGTTCGCCGCCATGCGGCACGAAGAACATGCGGAATTCATACTCTTCCGCATTCTGTGCAAAGATATTGCCGAACAAATTGCCGTTGAGCGAGAGCTGAATCTCGGCGGGTGCGTGTGGGTGGATGGCCTTCATCCAGACATGAAGCACGGCATTGACCGGTACGGTGCCGCGCAATTTGCGCAGGCGGGTCTCATCGGCGGTTTTCTGCTCTAGCATGGACATTCTGCCCTATTCCCCGCTGCTGGCGCATGGCGGGGCAATGCCCCCTGAACCATGCGGTATTTCCTGAAAGCCGCAGCCAATCCGCGCAACAGAGTGCGACGGGGCTTGCGGCCTCGCTCAAAAGAGCCCGCAAGCGCCTAAGGGAAGCGCTTGCGGGTTAGTCATAGACCTAGTGGTCTGAGCGGTGATGTAAAGGGGGGCGTCCGCCGGAAGCGTCAGAAAGCTTCCATCTCGGCCTTCACCTTTGCCAGGAAATCGGCCCTTGTCTTGTCGGTGCAGTTGTTCATGTCGTAATGCGCCATGAAGGACACCGGGGCGCCGAGCTTGATCTGGGCGCGCAGTACGCGCTTGACGATCTTTTTGGGCGGATTGCCAGCGAGAAATGCCCGCATCGGGGTCGCGCCATAGGTGAAGACGGCGGCGAGCTTTCTGATATGGCGCAGCGTCGGCGTCAGTTTCCCGTCCTCGAGCGCGAAGGAAACGCCCGGCAGCCAGACCCGGTCGAAATAGCCTTTCAGCATGGCCGGAAAACCGAAATTCCACACGGGCGTGACGATGACGAGGGCTTCGGCCTTGCGCAACCTCTCGACATAGCCTTCAACCGGTGCGGTGTTTTCCGGATAGTCGTGATAGCCGATCCGCTCCTCGCGGGTCAGCACCGGCTGGAAGCCCTCGGCGTAAAGATCGCAATCATCGACCTCGTGTCCGGCTTTCTTCAGGCTTTCCACCACCTGGGCATGAAGCGCCGCGCCGAAGCTCGTTTCCACCGGATGGCTGAAGAGAACGAGAACCCGCATTCTATTCGGCTCCCGTCTCGGAAAGGCCCTTGAACAGGAAGTTCTTGCCGGCCTTGAAATCGAAATCCGGGTTTTCCCAGGCGATCATCTTGCCGGGGTTCAAAAGGCCCTTGGGGTCAGTTTCCTTCTTGAAGGCAAGCTGCAATTCGTCGGTCTGCTTCATGCCGCCCTCTTCCAGCGTATAGCGGTGCGGGTTGAAGATCGGGCAGCCGTGCTCCTCGTGGATACGGATGATCTCTTCCAGCCGTTCGGCGGTCGTGTAGCGCACCAGCGGCAGGCCGGAACACTGGATCGCGCCGTCAAAGCGCAGGAATTCCAGATGACCGATAACCTCATCGCCGAAGAGTTCGGACATTTCCTGGACCTTGGAAACATGGTCGGGGCCGGGATACTGCACCTGCAGATAGGTGAAGGCGTCGGGCTCTGTCTTCAGCGCGCGCAGCGTCGTGTGGTTCCAGCCGAGCTCATAGGCGCGCGGCAGGCCGCGCAGGCTTTCCGCCTTGTCGGAGCGGAAGCGGATCTCGCCCTTGTAAAGGTTCACCAGCGCCTCGAAGGGTTCCATCGAGTGCGGCGCGACCATGACGACCGAGACGCTCTCGCCTTCCTTGAGGTAAGGCTTGTGGCGGTTGAAATAGGAATAGGGCACGGGCGCGGCGATCGGGGCGATTTCCTTGACCAGAATGCCGGAGGATTTCGCCAGCCGGTCGGAAAAGCGCACCGCGTCCATGAAGGTCTCGTGGCCGACCATCACGTCCACCCAGTCATAGGCGGGGGCCAGCGGCATTTCGACCTCGGTGATGATGCCGTTGGTGCCATAGGCGTGGCTGACCTTCAGCAGGTCGCGCGCCGTCAGTTCCATCACGCGCGGCTCTTCCTCGAGCGTCACGATCCTCAACCGCAGAACATTGCCGAGATCGCGAAGCCCGCCCCAGTGGACCGAGCCGACGCCGCCGGAGCCGCCGGCGATGAAGCCGCCAAGGGTCGCCTGGCCGGTGGTCGACGGGTGGAAGCGCAGTTCCTGCCCGGATTTCTCCTTCAGCTCCCTGTCGAGCTGGGCGCAGATGATGCCGGCCTCGACGACGACGCGGCCGGGATGGATCTCCTTGATGGCGTTCATCCTGGTCATGTCGAGAACGATGCCGCCGGAAAGCGGCATGCACTGGCCATAATTTCCGGTGCCGCCGCCACGCGCGGTGACGGGTACGTCATTCCTGAACGCGACCTTCAGGATCCGGATCAGTTCGTCCTCGTTCTTCGGCGAGACGACCAGATCGCCGGTCACGTTCTCAAGCTGTTCCTTAAGAATGGGCGAATACCAGTAGAAATCCCGGCTCTTGCGCAGAACCATGTTGGGATTGTCCTCGATGGTGATGCCCTCGAGTTCGGCCTTGATCTGTTGATAGTCCGGCATGTTCACTTATCCATCAGCGGGTCAAGTTCGCGGTAATCCGGCAGGCTGCGGTCGATGCCCATGCCATTCCGCATCACGATGCGGTCAGCCTGCGGACGGGAGAGAAATTCGCTCCAGCGCCTGGCACTGAAGAGGATGATATCGGCGGGGCCGCCTTCGGCAATCACCCCGCGCTCGCCCCGGCCGAGAATGTCGGCGGGCGTACGGGTGATGATGCGGGCGGTCTCGTCCAGCGGATGGTCGAGCTGGAGAATGCGCACGGCCTCGCGGATCACCTCGACGGGATCGAGATCGCCATAGGCGTAAAACGGATCGCGAGTATTGTCGGAGGAGACCGCCGTCTTCACCCCGGCAGCAGCCAGCTCCTTGAACAGCGTCACGCCGCGCCAGCGCGGCGTGCGACCCTCGTGGCGGTCCTGCAGATACATGTTGCACATCGGCAGCGAGACGACGGAAAGGCCGGCCTGGGCCACGACATCGATCGTGCGCTTCGCCGTGTCTTCGTCCTGACGGGCCAGCGAACAGCAATGGCCGACCGTGACGGACCCCTCGAAGCCGTTGCGAAGCTTCGCCTCGGCAATGCGGCCAAGGGTCAGGACCTCGCGATCCTCGGTCTCGTCCACATGGAGGTCGATATCAAGTCCGTTGTCGGCAGCCGCGCGGAACATGCGGTCAAGGCGGGCATCAAGATCCGGCAGCATCTGCGTGACGCCGCCGATCAGCCCGTTGTGGCGTTTCAGAAGCCTCGTCAGATCATCGAAGAAAGGTTCGAAGATCATGTCGATGGAAAACAGCGCGACGGCCTGAAGTTCGATCCGGCCCGCCCATTTTTCCCGCATGTGAGAAAAAACCTCGAAGGAGATTTCGTGCTGCGGCGGAAGGCTGTCGAGATGGGTGCGCAGAAGGCCGGTGCCATGGGCGTAGGCCGATTTCAGCGAGAATTCCATGCGGGCGGCGACGTCATCGGCCGACCAGTTGGCCAGCCGATCGGCCATCACGTTTTCCAGAGCGCCCATGAAGGTGCCGTCGGGATTGCGGCGGCGCTCCCAGATATGGCCCTTGTCGATATGGGTGTGCATGTCGGTAAAGGTGGGCCAGACCATGCCGCCGCGCATGTCGGCGGCGGGAAGCGCGGCGGGCGCCGTGCCGGCGGGCAGAATGGCGTCGATCTTGCCGTCGGCAACCACGATATCGGCCGAGACGAGGCCTTCCTTGGCCTCGAAGCCGCTCGCCTCGGCAAGGCAGACGGCCGGAACGGTTGCCCTCAGAAGCGCGAAGGTCGGCGCTTCCGGCAGTGTCATGAAGCCCGGCATCAGTTTTCCCTCTTGAGGCTGCTTTCGTGCCAGCGGTGCAGGAACAGCCAGGCAATGAACGAGGTGAGCGCGAAGATCGCCACGCCGAGACAGGCGAGCATGAACAGCGCCGCAAAAAGACGCGGAATGTTGAGCCGGTACTGCGATTCCAGCAGGCGGAAGGCAAGGCCGGAGCCGGCGCCAGCCGAGCCTGCGGCGAACTCTGCGACAACGGCGGCAATCAGCGCCAGACCACCGCCGATCCGGAGCCCGGTCATGAAATAGGGCAGCGAAGCCGGCAGCTTCAGGTGGATGAGCGTCTGCCAGCGCGAGGCGCCGTAAAGCTCGAACAGGTTCAACAGGTTATGGTCGACGCTCTTCAGGCCCTGCGCCATGTTGGAGAGGATCGGGAAGAAGGCGACGAGGAAGGCGCAGATCAGGAGCGCCACCTGCGTCGTCGGCGTATAGATCAGGATCAGCGGCGCGATGGCGACGATCGGGGTCACCTGAAGGATGACGGTGATCGGATAGAGCGCGGTCTCGATCCAGCGCGACTGGACCATGATGACGGCAAGGCCGACGCCGCCGACAAGGGCAAGGCCGAGCGAGATGAAGGTGATCTTGGTCGTCACCCACAGCGCCGGCGCGAGCGTGCCCCAGTCCTCGAAGAAAGCCTCTACCACCAGAGCGGGGCCGGGAAGGATGTAATGCGGGGTCTGGTAGATGACCACGATCGCCTGCCAGACCAGCACGAGGAAGGCGAGCACGGCGATCGGGATTGTGATTTTCAGGACCGTTTCGCCATGACGCGCCCAGAAACCGGGCTTCGCGTAGGTCGCATCGTCCTGCTGCATGGCGCTTACCTTGTCGCTCATCAGTGTTCTCCTCCTGCGGCGTGGATTGCGCCCTGCAGCGCGTGGGACACTTTCGCGCAGGCCTGGTGATATTCCTCCGACGAACGGTAGTCCTCGTCACGCACTTGGCTCGTGTCGAGCGGAAAGTCGTCGAAGACCTGGCCGGGACGGGCGCGCATCACGACGATGCGGTTGGAAAGATAGGCGGATTCGAAAACGGAATGGGTGACGAAGATGACGGTGATGCCGGTCTCGTGCCAGAGCCGCAGCACATCGTCGTTGAGCCGCTGGCGGGTGATTTCGTCAAGGGCGGCGAAGGGCTCGTCCATCAGGAGAAGCTTCGGTTTTGTGACCAGCGCGCGGGCGATCGAAACACGCATCTTCATGCCGCCGGAAAGCTCGCGCGGATAGGCATCGGCGAAATCCTCAAGGCCGACGGTCTTCAGCACGTCCATGATCTGGTCGCGCGTGCCGGATTTCGACTGACCGCGCAGCTTCAGCGGAAGATAGACATTGCCGAACACCGTTGCCCAGGGCATCAGCGTCGGCTCCTGGAAGACGAAGCTGATATCGCCTTCAGGGCGCCCCTTGGCGGAAATGCGCGAGCTTGGCCAGTCTATCGTGCCGCGGGTGATGTCGCCGAGCGCGGCGATGATCCTGAGCGCGGTCGACTTGCCGCAGCCGGAAGGCCCGAGCAGGCTGACAAACTCGCCCTGGCGCACCGTCAGGGACATATCATTGAGCGCGATGGTGCCGTTGGAGAAAATCTTGGTGACATGCTCCATCTTCACCAATGGCTTTTGTAGCGATGCCGGAATTTCGGCATAGGCGTTCGGCATGCGGCTATCCTGCATTCAGTTCAAGGTGCCGTTTCGCGCCTGAATGACGCGAAACGGAGCGTTTCGGGATGCCTATTTCAGCAGGTCCATGCCGACGCCCTTGCAGACGAACGCGGTCGTGTAGGCCTTCGTGTAGTCGAGATCAGCTTCGAAAAGGCCGATGTCGACCATGTCGTCGAAGAAGGTCTTGTAATGGGCGTCGGTGATGCAGCCGATGCCGCCTTCATCCGCGTCGCCGGAAACGACGATGCCGTATTCCTTCATCTTTTCGATGGAATAGGCGATCTGCTCGTCCGTCATTTCCGGATTGTCGGCCTTGATCAGTTCGTTGGCAGCGGTGTTGTCGCCGTAGAGATAGTTGTACCAGCCTTCGATCGAGGCATCGACGAAACGCTGGACGAGATCCGGGTTTTCCTCGACCAGCTTCTTCTGCGCGGTGATCATCGTCGAATAGGGCGAATAGCCGCTGTCGGCGAGCAGGAAGACCTTCGGCGACCAGCCGGCTTCCTTCTCGACCGAATAGGGCTCGGAGGTGAGATAACCCTGCTGGGCCGACTGCGGATCGGCGATAAAGGGCGCCGGGTTGAAGGTATAGGGCTTGTACTGGGCATCGTCGAAGCCGTCGAAATTGGCTTTCATCCACTGGAAGTAGGACAGGAAACCGTCTTTGCCCATGAAGATCGTCGGCAGCTTGGCGAGATCGGCGAATTCCTCGATCCCCTGGTCGGGATGGGCCATCAGGATCTGCGGGTCCTTCTGGAAGATGGCGGCGACATCGATGAGCGGAATATCCTCGACGACGGCGTCAAGCTCGCCCTGGGGCGAGCCCATGTAGAAATCGACCTTGCCGGCGATCAGGAGCGCGCGGTTGGCCGCCTGCGGGCCGCCCTGCACGATGGTGACGTCCAGGCCGTATTTCTCGTATGTGCCGTCGGCGACGGCCTGGTAGAAACCGCCATGCTCGGCCTGCGCCAGCCAGTTGGTGCCATAGGAGACCTCGTCCAGCGCAAAGGCGGGCGTGGCGGCCGCTGCCATGAAGGCAGCGCCGGCGAGCGCGGCGGTCTTTGAGGTATTCGACATAAGCTATTCCCCTTCGCTTTTCGTCGTGAAGCTTTCAGATTATTGCATTTGAGCGGCTTCACCGCTGTTTGAGAAGCATCAATTTTCGTCCGCATTGATGCTTTTTTTGCACAGCCGGCGCGATTGTTATAATTGTAGTCGAACTGCGCAAAATTTGGTCAGCGCAGGGGTCCGGCAGCTGTGAGTCTACGCCCATGCTTCATTCCAGGAAACTGCAATATATCGACGAGATCGCCCGTTGCGGGTCGATCCGCAAGGCCGCCCAGCGGCTGAATGTCGCCTCATCCGCCGTGAACCGGCAAATCCTTGCCCTGGAAGAGGAATTCGGCGCGCCGCTGTTCGAGCGGCTGCCCCGTGGTCTGCGGCTGACGGCGGCCGGCGAGATGTGCGTGGAGCATATCCGCGAGGTGCTGAAGGGCTATGAGAAGCTGGAATCGCGTATCCGCGCGCTGAAAATGCCACAGGCGGGCAAGGTGACGCTGGTCGCGACCGTCGGACTCGCCGCCGGTCCGCTGCCGGATATCATCGCCCGTTTCGTTGATGAAAATCCAAGGATCCGCATTCATCTCAGATCCGATGGCGGCACCACGACGATCGCCAATGTGCTGACCGGCGACGTCGATCTCGGCCTTGGCTTCAACATTCCGCCGACGCCGGGCATCCGCACGCTTGCCTCCTTCGACGTGCCGATCGGCGCCGTGATGCCGCCCGGTCATCGCCTCGCGCGGGAAGAGCGCGTCAATGTCTCCGACGTCGTGCAGGAGCCGCTGGTGCTCGCCCAGCCGGGCACCAGCCTGCGCCATGTCATCAATCTGGCGCTGTCGCCCTTGTCCCTGCCGATCGAGCCGGTGGTGGAGACCAATGCGTCGGAAATGCTGAAAGGCCTGGTCAAGCGGGGAACGGGGCTGACCTTCCTCAATCCGCTCGATGTCTATGTCGAATGCCAGCGCGGCGAACTGGCCTTCCGCCCGCTCGCCGATCCGCATGTGCGCCACCAGCCGATGAAACTCTTTTCACGCGCCCGCGCGCCGCTCGATGCGGCAAGCAGCCTGTTCGTCGATTATCTGCTGAAAGAGCTCTCCGCCATCATCGACACGCTGCAGCAACGCCATCACCTGCCGCCGTCGCCGGGTTGATCACGCCGGCGTATAAAGCTTGTCGAGCGGGTAGGCGACGACATCCTCGATCAGTTCGATGAAGCCCCCGACCTGGTGTTGCGCGATGGCCGCGCCCTTTTCCGCCGTCGCGATCGCGGCATTGCCGAGCGCCCCCTTGGGGTTGAGATCATGGGCGATCCAGGCCAGCGCATTGGGCGGCGTCGGCTGCAGGCGGCGGGTGTTTTCCTTCTGCCATTTGGCCAGCGACACGAAGTTTTCGGCATGTTCCATCCTGACCAGTTCCGGACGGAAGTGGAGCATCAGCGAGGTCTCGACCTCGCCGCCGTGAATGCCGTAGGTGCGTTCTTCCTCGCTGATCATGCCGTCGGGCGAGCCGAAACGCGCCCATTGGGTGGCAACGGCGACCATGTTGAAGCGCACGCGCATTTCCCGCGAGACGATGCTCATGATGTCGAGATTGCCGCCATGGCTGTTGACCATGATGATCTTGCGCAGGCCGGCCGCGGCGACCTTTTCGCCGATCGTCGTCCATGCGGGGATCAGGAGGTCCGCGCCGAAGGAGAGTGTTCCGGGGCCGTGGATATGCTCATTGGCCTTGCCGATTTCCTGGACGGGCAGGACCAGCACGTCGAGCTCTTCGGGCAGGTTTTCCTTGAGCGTGTCGAGCATGCCCTGGGCGATGGCGACATCGGTCGCGACCGGAAGATGCGGTCCGTGCTGTTCGGTGGAGGCGAGCGGCAGGATAGCGACGGTGGTCGCCGGGTCCAGAGCGCTGAATTCCGGGCTCGTCAGTTCATTCCAATAGAAGCGCTTGGCCATGTCGATCAACCTGTCTTGCTGTTCCCCGCCGCACCCTTCGGGCGGCTTCAACACAGGTGTAGGAAAAACATCATGCAGGCAAAAGCATCGATTTGTGTTCCGTCTGCTGCCTTTTTGTGTGCGCTCTCAAGGGGTCTTTGGTTTGCCCCATTCCGCAAGCGCGATGCCGCCGATGGCAAGCGCGAAGGCAACGGCATGGAAGCCCTCCGGACTTTCGCCGAGGACGACGACCGCAAGGATGGTGCCGAAGACCGGGATCAGGTTGATGAAGAGCCCTGCCCGGTTCGGGCCGATCAGCTCCACGCCGCGGATGAAAAGCACCTGCGAGACGAGGGAAGGGAAAAGGCCGATGAAGATGATGACGCCGAAACCGGTCAGGTCATGCGGCAGCATGGCAAGGCCGAGCGCCGCCTCCGAGGCCACCATCGGCAGGGAGGCGAGGAAGGCGCCGAAGAAACAGGCCATGGCCATGGCCCGCCAGTCAAGCGCGGGCTTGTAGCGCAGGCTGACGGTATAGAGCGAATAGCACAGCACCGCCATCAGCACGAGAAAATCGCCGAAATTGATCTCAAGCGCGAGCAGGCGCGAAAGCTCGCCGTGGGAAACCGTAACGGCGACGCCGGCAAGCGTGAGCGCGAAGCCCGCAAGCTGGGCCGCCGAGGCGCGCACGCGGAAGAACAGGAAGTTCAAGACGAAGATCAGCAGCGGTATGGCCGCCTGGTCGATCGCGCTGTTAATGGCGGAGGTGAAGCGAAGGCCGGAATAGAGGAAGGCGTTGAAGGCGGCGAAGCCAACCGCGCCGTAGGCGAAGAGAAGCGGCCAGTTCTTGCGGATCACCGGCCAGTCCCGCTTGAATTGCGGCATGGAAAAGGCCGAAATCACCAGCGCCGCAATGCCCCAGCGAAACGAATTCATCACCATCGGCGACACATGACCGACGGCGAGCTTGCCGACGGTCAGGTTTCCGCCCCAAAAAAGCGTGGTTATGGTCAAAAGAATGTAGGCTCGCCATTGCATGGCCACAGTCCCTGTTATTGGCTCATCCCTGGTTCATGTTTCGCGAAGGAAAATGGGATGGTGTTTTTTGAGGCGTTCCCGCCTTAAAGCGTCGTCGCCGTTGCTGTCACGTGAAAATTTTGCGGGCTTGCGGGCCGGGGGGATCGCAATATAGGTCGTGGATGGTTATAGATGCTGCGGTTCAGCCGCAGGCAAGGCATGGTTTCTAGGTAGGTAAAATGACAAATGTTGTAGTGGTCGGCTCGCAATGGGGCGATGAAGGCAAGGGCAAGATCGTCGACTGGTTGTCCGAGCGCGCGGATATCGTGGTGCGCTATCAGGGCGGCCACAATGCCGGCCACACCCTGGTGATCGACGGCGTCAGCTACAAGCTGTCGCTTCTGCCCTCGGGCGTCGTGCGCGAAGGCAAGCTTGCCGTCATCGGCAATGGCGTGGTCGTCGACCCGCACGCGCTGATCGCCGAAATCGGACGGCTGGAGGCGCAGGGCGTTTCGATTTCACCCGACAATCTGCGGATTGCCGACAACGCGACGCTGATCCTGTCGCTGCATCGCGAGCTTGACGGCATGCGCGAGGACGCCGCTTCCAATTCCGGCACCAAGATCGGCACCACGCGGCGCGGCATCGGCCCGGCCTACGAGGACAAGGTGGGCCGTCGGGCGATCCGACTGATGGATCTGGCCAATCTCGAAACCCTGCCGGCCAAGGTCGACCGTCTTCTCACCCATCACAACGCGCTGAGACGCGGTTTCGGCGTGGCCGAAATCGAGCATGCGGCAATCATGGACGAACTGACCTCGATCGCCGACAAGGTGCTGCCCTTCCGCGAGACCGTCTGGCTGCTCCTGGACAAGAAGCGCCGCGCCGGCGCGCGCATCCTGTTCGAAGGCGCGCAGGGCACGCTGCTCGACATTGACCACGGCACCTATCCTTTCGTGACCTCATCGAATACGGTTGCCGGCCAGGCCGCAGCCGGTTCCGGCATGGGCCCGGGCGCGCTCGAATATGTGCTCGGCATCACCAAGGCCTATACGACCCGCGTCGGCGAGGGGCCATTCCCGACCGAGCTCCATGACGAGGTCGGACAATTCCTCGGCGAACGCGGCCACGAATTCGGCACGGTCACCGGCCGTCAGCGCCGCTGCGGCTGGTTCGACGCCGTGCTGGTGCGTCAGGCCGTCGCCACCAACGGCATCACCGGCATCGCGCTGACCAAGCTCGATGTTCTGGACGGTCTCGACGAACTGAAGATTTGCGTTGCCTATGAGCTTGACGGCGAGCGGATCGAGGCGCTGCCGGCCAGCCAGGGCGCGCAGGCGCGCGTCAAACCGGTCTACATCACGCTGGAGGGCTGGAAGGAATCAACCGTCGGCGCGCGCAAATGGGCAGACCTTCCCGCGCAGGCCGTAAAATACGTACGGCAGGTTGAGGAGCTGATTGGCGCACCAATCGCGCTTCTATCCACAAGTCCTGAGCGCGAGGACACCATTCTTGTGACCGATCCGTTTGAGGATTAAGCAAAAATCATAGTATTGTTGCGGGAATAACCCGCACAATAGGGGTAATAAATGGCGGATTTCACAGCAGTCATTCGACGTGCCGTCGAGGGCCTTCCGGAACAGTCTCCGGAGTTGCGCGCGCGCGTTTACGAGAAGGCGCGCTCCGCCGTCATCCGGCAGATGGAGAACATGTCTCCACCCCCGCCGGAAGCGCTGATCAAACGGCAGATCGACAAGATCGACGCGGCAATCGCCGAGGTCGAGAGCGAATTCGCCGAAGCCCTGCCGCCGGCCGATGATGTGACCGGCGAAGAACCGGTTGCCGAGGAACGTTATGAGGCACCGCCGGAGGACATGCCGGCATCCGAGCCTGCGTCCGGGCCCGAGGAGCGGACCGCTTACGCGCCCGAAGAGGGGTATCGCGAGGAAGAGGCCTTTGAGCCCGCCGATGAGCGGGAGGCTTTCGACGCAGCCTACCGCGAAGACGAGCAGTATAGGGACCGGCGCCATGATGGGGAAGAGGCGCGGCAGGCTGCGGACGAGGACGATCATGGGGATGTGTCCGTTCGGGCCGACGCGCCTGCAGAACATGTTCTTGACGACGCTGCAGACGAAGAGAGCGCAGGCGATGTCAATGACGCGCCGCCCCCTGGCCCGCAAGGCCTGCTGCACGGCGCGACCTTCGAACACGTTCACACGCCGGACCGGGTCGACCATGAGGATGAGGTAGAGGACGAAGAGGCCTATAGCTATGATGTGACCGACGAGCCTGTCGAGACCGATGCCGGAACCGTCATCGTCGAGCCCGACGAGGATCCCGAGGCGTGGGAGGATGACGCGCGGCGCTCGCCGGTCGATGACTGGGAATTCGAGGCGACGACGGCGAGGGCCGGTGCGTTCGAACCCGCTCCGCCGCCGCCGCGCCGGTCGGTGCCGGAAAAGGACTGGGCGCATGTCGACAGCCTGCTCGGGCTTGAACCGGAGGAGCCGGGTGCCGGCTTCGATGATTTCGATGAAATGGCCGGCGGCCCCGCCGAACACCGCGGTGACGACGAGGCCGAAACGGGCGGAAGGCGCAAGATCGTCCTGATCGCAGGCGCGGTTATCGTCGCGTTGATCCTGGTCGTCGGCGGTTACTTCGCCTGGGACAACCGTGCGCGCATAGTCGCCGCGATTTCGCCGGCCGACCAGCAGCAGACTGCCGAGACCGCGCCCGCCGAAACGCCGGATACACCATCGCCGGAGCCGGAGGAGACGGAAACGGCTGAAAACCTCAAGCCTTTCACCCAACGGCTTCTGCCTGACGGCACCGAGGTTGACGAGGGCCTTCCGGCAGAAAGCGCTGCCTCCGGTCCCGCTCGTTCGGTCGCCAACCAGACATCGTCCTCGACGCCTGCCGAGACGGCCTCGGCGACGCAGACGGCCGAGCCTGCGCCGCCGGTGGGGGCCGCCCAGAAAATGTATCTCTACGAGGAGCAGCTCGGCCAGTCGGTGCCCTCTGCCTACCAGGGCACCGTCGAGTGGGAACTCAAGCAGGAAAACACCGGCACGGCCGTTTCCGAACCGGTGGTCGAGGGCATCATGAGCGTGCCCGAAGCCGGGCTTACCGGCGTCTTGACCTTCCGCCGCAATGACGATCCCTCGCTGCCCGCAAGCCACCTTATCGATATCGCTTTCACGCTTGACGAGAATTTCGAGGGCGGCGGGATCGACAATGTACAGCGCATCTCGATGAAGGGCACGGAAGCCGCGCGCGGCGATCCGCTGATTGCGGTTTCCGCCAAGATTACCGATGATCTCTATATGCTGGCGCTCAACGATTTCGATCAGGCGCGTTCGCAGAACCTCGCGCTTCTGGGCGACCGCAACTGGATCGACATTCCGGTCACCTACCGCAATGGCCGCCGGGCGCTGCTGACGCTTGAAAAGGGCACGACCGGCATGGCGATCTTCGATCGCGCCATCCAGGAATGGCAGGCGCTCGGGGATATCAACGGCGGCAACTGACGCGATTTTCCTGTAGCTTGAAAGGCCGATCGCGTCCCTATAACGGGGAGCCGGACAGATGGACATCACGCTTGCACAGGCTCTCGCCGAAAGGCGCTCGGTTCGCACGTTCGCGGAACGCGCGATACCTTTGCCATCGCTCGAAAAAATCCTGTGGGCGGCCCAAGGCAGGTCCGGTGAAGACGGCAAGAGAACAACTCCGTCCGCGCATGCGCTATACCCGCTGCGCCTGTTTGTTCTGGCAGCCAGGGTTGCCGGTCTTGAGTGCGGCCTTTACGCCCTTGCTCCGGAGGGGTCCGGCCTGAAAACGGTCGATGGCGCCGACCTGCGTCCGGCTCTTTGCGATGCGGCGATCGGCAACCCTGAATGGATTGCGGAGGCACCGTGCATAATCGCCATCTGCGCCGACATGGCGGGCCCGGCGAGGGCCTTTGCCGACCAGCCGCCCTGTGGCGCGCGCGGCGCGCGGTATATCTATCTGGAGGCGGGCGCGGCGGCGCAGAATATCCAGCTTCAGGCGGTGGGAGAAGGTCTGGGAAGCGTTATCGTCGGGGGCTTTGATGATGAGGCCACGGCAGGCGTTCTCTCGCTGCCGGCACCGCTTCAGCCTCTTGCGCTGCTCTGTCTCGGGTTTGCTGCGCCAGAAGGCTCGTGAAACGGTCCCGGCCCGTCATCGTCGCCTCGGCACGCAGAACGCCCCGCGCTTTGCGACGCAGGGCGTTCTCATGTTCAGGCGTTTTTGCGCGGCCGGGCGCCCGCGCCCAGCCGCGAGGTGCCATTATTCCGAAGCGTCATTACCGTCACGCACGGCCCGCACGGCGCGGGCGCTGGCGGCAACCTGTTTCTGGACGGCATCCTGCACCTTTTCGAAGGCGCGGACCTCGATCTGGCGCACGCGCTCGCGCGAGATGTTGAACTCGCCTGAAAGCGATTCCAGCGTTTCCGGGTCTTCCGAGAGCCGGCGCGCGACGAAAATCCGCTTTTCACGGTCGTTCAGCACGTTCATTGCCGAAGCGAGCATGTCGCGACGGTTCTCCAGCTCATCCTGGTTCATCAGGATGTCTTCCTGGCTGTCGTTCTCGTCGACAAGCCAGTCCTGCCACTGCCCGCTCTCACCTTCCGTCGCGCGGATCGGCGCGTTGAGCGAGGCATCGCCGGAAAGCCGGCGGTTCATCGACACGACCTCTTCCTCGCTGACATTCAGCTTGGTGGCGATTTCGCTCACCTGGTCGGGATTGAGATCGCCGTCCTCGATCGCCTGGATCTTGCCTTTCAGCCGGCGCAGGTTGAAGAACAGGCGTTTCTGGTTGGCGGTCGTGCCCATTTTGACGAGCGACCACGAACGCAAGATATATTCCTGGATCGAGGCCTTGATCCACCACATGGCATAGGTGGCAAGCCGGAATCCGCGCTCCGGATCGAATTTCTTCACCGCCTGCATCAGGCCCACATTGCCTTCCGAGACAACTTCGCCGATCGGCAGGCCGTAGCCGCGATAGCCCATGGCGATCTTGGCGACGAGGCGCAGATGGCTCGTCACCAGCTTGTGGGCGGCATTGCGGTCGTCATGCTCCTGATAGCGCTTGGCGAGCATGTATTCTTCCTGCGGCTCCAGCATCGGGAACTTGCGGATTTCCTCAAGATACCGGTTGAGGCCGTTTTCTCCGGCGCGAATGCTGGGTAATGTATTGGCCACTGCTCTACCCCCTTAGGTAACTGACCCTTCCCTGGAGAGACATGCTGTTCCGGCGGGGCTCTCACCCCGCAAACCGGACAATGATGTCATGAAGGGAAACCGGGATTTAATTATGGCAATCTCGTGTTTCAAGGTATTCGAACGGTAAACACTCCATTCACTGGAATGTTCCGGTTATCGGTCGAATGCCGCGCTGAGTTCGCTCATATCTGCGGGGAGGGCCGCTTCGAACCGCATTTCCGCGCCCGTTGCCGGGTGTTCAATAACGAGAAGCGCTGCGTGCAGGGCCTGGCGGGGAAAGCCGCGCACCAGCGATTGCGCCGGTTCCTCGAGAAGATTGGCCTTGGTCTTGAAGCCGGAACCGTAGAGATTGTCGCCGATCAGCGGGTGGCCGATATGGGCCATGTGGACGCGGATCTGATGGGTGCGGCCCGTCTCCAGACGGCATTCGACAAGGCTTGCCAGCGCCGTTCCGTCCGGTTTCTCGCCGAAACGCTGCTCGACATTGTAGTGCGTGATGGCGAAATCGGCATCGGCGCTGTCTCTTGATTTGACGGCGCGGCGAATGCGGTCGGAGGCGCGGCCGAGCGGCGCGTCGATCGTGCCGTGCAGATTGCGGGGTCGACCCCAGATCAGCGCCTTGTAGGCGCGCTGGAGCGGACCGGTGCGGCCGTGGTCGGCGAATTGCGCGGCGAGCGCCTGGTGGGCGGCATCGCTCTTCGCCACGATCATCACGCCGGTCGTATCCTTGTCGAGCCGGTGGACGATGCCCGGCCGCTTGACTCCGCCGATGCCGGAGAGCGTGTCGCCGCAATGATAGATCAGCGCGTTGACCAGCGTTCCGGTCCAGTTGCCGGCGCCGGGGTGGACGACGAGGCCGGCCTGCTTGTTGATGACGATGATGTCATCGTCCTCGAAAAGGATATCGAGCGGAATGTCCTCGCCTTCCGGCTCGGCCTCTTCGGCTTCCGGCACGATGACGGTGATTGTCGTTCCGGGCGTGACCTTGCGGCTCGGTTCGGTCGCCGGCGTCCCGTCGATCGTGACGGCCCCCTTGCCGATCAGCGCCTTGATGCGCGTGCGCGACACGCCGTCGCCCATCTGCCGCGCCACGAAGGCGTCGAGGCGTTCTTTCGTGCCATCGGGAACGAGAAGCACTTTTCTATTGGCCTCGGTTTGTTTAAAGGGGTCGTCTGTCATCTGGGTGTTTTTTGAAAGCACAGGTGCGAGACTGGCGCTTTTATGCCAAACAATCCCGCGGAGCAATGGACAATGTCGCAACATCGTAACGAATACCAGGAAGAAGAACAGCCGCTTGATCCGGCCGTCGAACTGGTGCGGCGGCGCATGCTGCGGCTGCAGATCATTTCCGCGCTGATCATGATCGTTTCGCTGATGGCCGTTTTCGGCGCTGTTCTCTACAAGGTCTTCGCAGAAGCCCCGGACGAGCAGGCCGCCGCGACATCGTCCGGCGCGATCGTGCCGGCGGATGCGCCGCGGGCGCTGACCGCAACGCTGCCGCGCGGCTTTCAGATCGCCGATATCAGCTATGGCAATGGCCAGGCGCTGATCTACGGCCAGAAAGAAAACGGCGAGCAGACCTTCTATCTCTTCGATCTCAATTCCGGCCGCATGGCCGCCGATGTCGAGATCCGCTTCGACTGATGGCGGCAAGCCCGATCACGATCCGGAATGCCGAAGACCTGCGCATTGCGCCCTTCCGCGCCATAAGGGAGAAGGATCTGGTCGGCCGTCGCGGGTTGTTCATCGCCGAGGGCACGGTGGTGCTGAGGGTTCTGGCGGAAGCGCATGGTAAGGGGCGTTTCCTCGCCGACCGCATTCTGGTGCTGGAAAACCGGCTCGCGGGCATTGCCGATGTGCTGTCGAGCTTTCCGGGCGACATCCCGGTCTATGTTTGTGACGCGGCGGTGATGAACGCGATCGCCGGCTTCGACATGCATCGCGGCGTGCTGGCACTTGGCCGCGTGCGGGAACCGCCGACGGCCGCGGAGGTCATCGCGAAACTTGGCGAAACGGCGCTCGTCGCCGTCGCCATCGGCCTTTCCAACCATGACAATGCCGGCGCGATTTTCCGCAACGCCACCGCCTTTGGCGCCGATGCCGTGCTGCTCGATGCGACCTCCTGCGATCCGCTCTACCGAAAGGCGCTCAGGGTCTCGGTCGGTTCGGTTCTGAAGATGCCGTGGAGCCGGGGCGGCAGCGCCGAAGACCTCCTGACGGCGCTGGATGGGGCGGGGTTTCAGGTGGTCACCCTCTCGCCTTCCGGGCGGACGGCGCTCAATGCGCTGCCGCCTGCAAGCCGCACGGCGCTGGTGCTGGGCACGGAGGGGGAGGGGTTGCCTGCAAGGATTCTCGAGGCCTTTCGGCCGGTGCGTATCCCGCAATCGCCGGGGCTTGACAGCCTCAATGTCGCGACCGCCGCCGGGATCGCGCTCTATCAGATCGCGCTTTCGACCGGCCGCATCGGCTGATCGGCGTCAGTCGTTCTCTTCAATCAGTTGCAGCGCCCGGGCGGCAAGGCTCAGCCGGCCGCTGCCGCTGCGCTCCCCGTCGCGCGAAAGGGCTGCCAGGATCGCCTTTTCCGCGCCGGTATCGTGCGCGTAGGCGATCATCATCGCCGCGAGTTCGGCGAAGGCCTCCCTGAGCGCCGCGTCTTCGCCGGGCGCGCCGGCGGCCGCTTCCACCCGCGCGCAAAGCGCGGCATAGCGCGCCTCGATTTCGCGCTTTCGTGTTTCAGGCTCAACCGCCAAGCCGCTTCTCCGCTCAGAAGGGATTCCAGGTGGGCTTCTGGGTCAGTTTCAGATAACCGACATTGACACCGAGGCGGGCACCGACGCCGGAGCGCACGGGCACAAGAACGATGTTGCGGTTGGTATAAACCTGCATGGAGAAGCCGGCAATCACATAGGCAGAGCCCGAAACGCCGCCATAGCGGCGGTAAAGGTCGGGGATCGAGGGCAGGTTATAGACGAGCATCATCACCCGCGAGCCGTCGCCGCCATAATCGATGCCGAGCGAGGGGCCTTGCCAGAAAACCTTGTGCATGCCGGCATTCTTGGTGTTGAGCTGGCCTTCGCCATAGGTCAGCCCGGCGATGAAGGCGCCCGAGCCTTCCGAGCCGAGAATATAGCCGTTCGGCAGACCGTATTTGGAAAAGGCATTCTGAAGGGCCGTCGCGAGGCCGGAACTGGCGGAGCCGAAGAAGTTGTTGCCGGCGTCGATCACCTCGTCGGCGGTAAAGCCGCCGTTTTGCTGCGGCTGGACGGCGGCCGGCGGTTGCTGCGGCTGAGTCTGGGCATGTGTCTCAAGCGTGCCAAACGCCGTCAGCAGGAGCAGGGCGAAAAGGAGGGCCGAGGCGGGCCTCAAAAACGTTCGAGCGAGCATGGCGGTTCCATTCCTGTTGCTTTCTGGCATGACCGGGGCCCTCTGCCATTGCCTTTTTCTGTGAATGTGGCAAGCGTGGAGCCCGCCGCCATTGTGAGCACGACCTCTTAACAATGGATTTACCAAATGTGGCGATTTTCCCTGAATGCGGCTTTGCAGGGTCAATGGCCAGGCATCCGGTCCAATAGTAAGGAAGTCTGAACCGATGAAAAATCCAAATCTGAAGCTGAGCGGCGCCGACCTCGCCGCGCTCCTGGCAAGCCGCATCTGCCATGATGTGGTCAATCCCATCGGGGCCGCCGGAAACGGGCTGGAACTTCTGGACGAGGGCGGCATGGACGAGGAGGCGCTGCACCTCATCCGCCAGAGCACACTGAGCGCTACCGTGCACCTGAAATTCGCCCGGATCGCCTTCGGCGCATCGGGCACGCTGCAATCCCCGCTCGATACCGGCGAGGCCGAGACAGCGGCGCGCGAGTTGATCGGGCTCGGAAAGCGGGTGACGCTCAACTGGACCGGCCCGCGCCTCAATGCGCCGAAGGACCGGGTGAAGCTGCTCCTCAACCTGTTTCTCGTCGCCCAGTCGACCATTCCGCGCGGCGGCACGATCGATGTCGGGCTTGATTCGGCCGGCGACATCTTCGCCTTCATCATCCGTGCGCGCGGGCCTTATGTGCAGATGCCGACCGACTTCGCCCGAATCTATGGCGGGGTGATGGAGGATCCGATCACCTCGCACAATGTCCAGCCCTATTACACCGCGCTTCTGGCCGAGGAATCCGGCATGTCGGTCGAGTTCGTCGTCAATGAGGGCGAGGTGGTGTTCGAGGCGAAGCCGGCGGTCTGAGCGCTTCGCTTGTACCATAATTTTGCGCTGCAGCAGGCGGCGATCCCATTTTCGTCACGCTTTGCCTTCACTTTTCATGCGCAGTGAAGCGCCGAAACAAAATCGTTGGTCCGGCGTTTCGAGTGAGAATCGAGATCACCGACGTTCCGTCAGTTTCCGAGGGAGCCTGCCGTGTCCTTCGTCAAATTCGCGCTGGTCTTCGCAGCAGGGGCGCTTGTCGCCTTTGTGCCGGGCTCTGCCCTGGCGGACCAGACCTACCAGATCGCCGTTGCCGATCCGTCCCGAAAGGCGCGACGCGTGCCTGTCGAGATGCGGCCCTTCCCCGAGGAGATCCTTCGCAGCTGCAAGATCGGTTTTGGACAGCCGGTCTCGGTGGTCGCACCCGTCTCCGGACGTCTGACGCTCGACGTCGCCGATGGCCGCGAGGTGGCACCGGGCGATGTCATCGCGCGTTACGACACCGAGGCGCTGGAACGGCGTGCCGAGGAGATCCGCCTCGACCTTGACTACATGAGAGCGCGGCTTGACTACCGTTCCGGATCCTACCGGGAAAACACCCGCGCCATCCACAGCCTCGACGAGGCGGAAAAGGCGGCGGCGCGGGACTATCTGGCCGACCAGTACGCAGAGATGAAACGACTTTACGGGCAGGGTCGCTTGGCGCTGGGGCGCTATCAGGAAGCCCGGCGCAAGCTGAACGAAGCGGATGCCGCCCTTGAGCGCGAGCGGCGCGTGAACGCGCTGGAACGTCAGGAAGCGGACCTTGAGATTATCCGCCTGACCCACGATGTCCGCAAGCGCGAGAACGCGCTCGCAGAGGCGGAGGAAAAGCTCGACAATGCCGTCGTCAGGGCAACGGCCGCCGGCCGGCTGGTCGATGTCGAGACCACCACGGCCGTCGACGGCAAGCTGACTGTGGATGAGGGCGACCGGCTCGCCCTTCTGGTCGATCCCGGACAGCTCGGAGCCCGATTGCAGTTCAGCAATGCCGAGATGCGCCTGGTGCGCAACGCCGAGATCACGGTCACGCCGGAGGATGACGGCAAGCCGCGATCTGCCGGGATCTCCGCCGTTCGCGCGCTGGAAAATCCGGCGGAGCGCGCCCGCGGCGCGCTTTCGACCGAGGTGGAGGTGGCCTTTCGCGATCCGGCCGGGCCCGCGCTTTTGAACCAGACGGCAACCTGCCGCTTTGCCAAACCGAGCGTCAGGCCCGAGCCCGCCGTGCCGGTCTCTGCGGTGGTGATCAAGAACGACCAGACCTTCGTGCGCAAGGACGAGGGCGAGGAGCAGAAACTGATCAGGGTCGAACTCGGCGATATATCCGATGACTACATCCGCGTCCTGTCGGGCCTCAACCCGGGTGATTTCGTTCTTGACTAAGCAGAGAGCATCCCTTTCGAAGCCGCAGGCCCGGGCAGGGCCGGTCCCCCGCCGCGCCATGTTCGCCGGCGTTGCCCTTCTCGGAGCCGCCGCTCTTTCGGGCTGCGCCTCGAGCCAGTTGAAGGAGACCGCCCAGCGAATCGACGTGATGGCGGCTGAACTCGAGGCTCCGCCGCCGGATCCGCCCGAGGACGGCACGGCGCTCGGCCCTGCGGACCTTCTCGCGCATGCGAATGCCAGGGGCAAGGATTTCATGCGCGCGCGCATCGCCCGCGCCCGTGCCGTGCTCGATCTCGACAAGGTGAAATCCGCCCGTTACCCGCGCATCAGCGCCGAGGCTCGGCAGATTTCGACCTTTACCGGCGATTTCGAGGCGTCCGACAGGGTTTCCAATATCGTGCTCGGCGTGAACTGGGATATTTCGCGCGCCCTTTTGAGGCTCGATCGCAAGACGGTGAAGGTCGCCGGCCGCCTCATCCCGGTCCAGTACCAGGTGGCCCAGCGCAATGCCACGCGCGATCTGATCGACACCTACAACGACTACACCGCCCTCGATTTCCAGCGCGAAAGCGTCTCGCTCAAGCGGAAGGGCCTGCAATGCCGCGTTGATGACAAGGAGGTCGAGGTCGCGCTCGGAAATGCGAGCGCCCTGGAGCTTGAGACGCTGAAGGACGAGATCGATGCCGCCCGCCGGGAAGCGATGGCGGTCTCCCGCTCGCTCGCTTCCAAGCGGGACGAATTGCTCGGCCTCTCCGGTCTTGCAGAGGGCGGCTACGCGGTTGCTCCGGGCCGCTCTCTGACGGATGCCCTTGAAGACTATCCGACGGTTACAAGCGAGGATGCCGATGCCTGTTTCGCCCGCTCCGGCAAGAAGCGGCTGGAGGACCTTCTGGTCGAGGCCGCCGCCGCCCAGCTCGCGATCGCGCGCCAGTCTCGCTTTACAAGGCTGACGACGTCCATCCCGAGTTTCATGACCCAGACGGGCGGCTTCAACCTTCAGTTCCTGATCTCCTATGTCCTGCCGATCATCGACGAGGGCGATGCGCTGCGCATGACCCAGCAGGCGCGGCTGACGCTGCTCGACACGATCCTGACGGCGCGCGACAACCGACGCGCCTTCATGAGCGATTTTGATTCGCTGAAACTCGGGATCGCGGGGGCCGAAAGCGAACTGGCCGCGGCAAGCTCCGTTCTTGCGCGGTCACGGACGTTGCTGGAGAGCGCCGATCCGACGGAGCGTTGCGCGGCGGCAAACGATGTGGAGAAAGCCCGTGCCGACGTCCGCGCAGCCCGCTACAAGATCGAAAGGCTGAAGGCCGATCTCAGGTTGCTCTGCGCGCCGCCGGCCGAAAGGCGGGACGATGTGACGGAGGCAACTGGCGAATAGGTCTCAGCCAGGGCATCAGCCAGAAAATCGGAATCGATTTTTGGAAAGCGCGGTGCGTGTTTTCAATACGTTGGAGCGTCCTTTGCGCGTCGGAGTGGATGCACGGTGCGCCAGACACAAAAAAGCGGCGCCGGGCGCCGCGTTTTTAGAGAAGGGGAGAGGATCAAGGGGTCAGGCCCGCTTCTGCATTTCCTGCTGGTCGGGCTCGCGCAGAACATAGCCGCGCCCCCAGACGGTCTCGATGAAATTGGTGCCGCCGGCGGCGTTTGCAAGCTTCTTCCTGAGCTTGCAGATGAAGACGTCGATGATCTTCAGTTCCGGCTCGTCCATGCCGCCATAGAGATGGTTCAGGAACATTTCCTTGGTCAGCGTCGTGCCTTTCCGGAGCGAAAGAAGCTCGAGCATCTGGTACTCCTTGCCGGTCAGATGCACGCGCTGGCCATCGACCTCGACGGTCTTGGCATCGACGTTGACGGAGAGATCGCCGGTGGTGATGATCGACTGGGCGTGGCCCTTGGAGCGGCGGACGATGGCGTGTATGCGCGCGACCAGTTCTTCCTTGTGGAACGGCTTGGTCAGGTAGTCGTCGGCGCCGGAACCGAAGCCGCGCACCTTGTCGTCGGTGCCGGACATGCCCGAGAGGATGAGGATCGGTGTGGCGATCTTCGAAACCCGAAGCGCTTTCAGCACTTCATAGCCCGACATATCGGGAAGGTTGAGATCGAGAAGGATGATGTCGTAGTCGTAGATCTTGCCGAGGTCGACGCCTTCTTCCCCGAGATCCGTCGTATAGACGTTGAAATTCTCGCTCTTCAGCATCAGCTCGATGCTCTGAGCCGTGGCGCTGTCGTCTTCGATTAAAAGAACCCGCATGTCTTTCCCCTTGAACCGCCGCAAATGAAAGGTCTGATGTCGCCCCGACGCGATACGGACTCAGTGATGACCTGATTTAGAAGCTGCCATTGAATGGTTAACAAATTCTGATTCATTTTGGCAATACGAACATAATTCATTAATGAACATTTGAATATCATTGAAATCATTATGTTTTTTAGGTCATCGGGTCCGACAAAAAAGATTAACCAAACTGGCTAAGTGATTCATTCGACTCGCAAGTTTTAGGTTTTTTGCCGCTTTCGGTTTACCGACCCTTAAGTGATGCGCCCTATGATCATTGATGACTGTAAATGAAAGGTTACCGGGATTTCGAATTCGTTAATCAATTCCCAGGGACTGGAGAACGAATCAGAAATCATGAAGGGGGGCGCCTTTCGGCAATGCGTTCGTCAGCCGGGGAGTTTTGCGTATGAAGGCACGAAACAGTCTGTTGCGTCTCAAGGCGTTTCAGGTGAAGGAAAAGAAGCGGCAGTTACAGCAACTGCAACTGATGATGGATGAGTTCGCGCGCATGTCGGACGAGCTCATGCAGCAGATCGCTGCGGAAGAAAAGCGTTCCGGGATCTCCGATCCCGCCCATTTCGCCTATTCCACATTCGCCAAATCCGCCCGTCAGCGGGCAGATAATCTCGCCGTCTCGGTGGCAGACCTGCGCCAGCAGCAGGCGGTCGCCGAAGCCGAGCTCGCGCAGATGGAAATCGATTACGAGCGCGCCGCTGCGCTGGAGCTGCGGGAAGGACCGAACCGCAAACGCGCCTGAGCCTTTGGCGCCGCAAAGAACGCGCGAAAGCCGCATCCGCCGGGTGCGGCTTTTTTGGTTGACGGGCGACACAAAAAAAGCGCTGCCGTCCTTGCGAACGAAAGCGCTGTCTCGGGATGGCCGAACCCGTGGTCGAGGGTTCGCGCCGCCTCAGTTGCGGTATTGCTGAATTCTGGTGGTCCTGAGGCCGGCAAGGCCGTGATCGTCGATCGAGGCCTGCCAGGAGAGGAATTCCTCGACGGTCAGGCAGTAGCGCTCACACGCTTCCTCGAGACTTAAAAGCCCGCCGCGCACCGCCGCCACAACTTCGGCCTTTCGCCGGATGACCCAGCGTCTCGTGTTTGAGGGCGGCAGGTCTGCCACGGTCAGCGGACTGCCGTCCGGGCCTATGACGTATTTTGCGCGAACGCGGGCTAATTCGGTCATCGTACTCTCTACACAAACTCACAACCTATGCCGTCAAGCTAGCGCGGTACTTTTAAAATTTGCCTAAGGGCGGGGTAACCCTCTGGTAACCAGAATGCCTGTGGCCCAGCCGCTTCCCGCACCTTCGGCGCGACCGAATGGACGCTTCGAAGCCGGCCCGGATCTCGGCGTCCGATAAATTCCGGATCTTCAAAGTTAGCTATTTCTTACATTGCTAAAATTCGCTACCCTGCAGGGAGCGACGCGCTGTGCTCGTCGGCCGAGCGGACAACCGTTCCCGAGGCGGCCGCACGCCTTCGGGCGCAGCCCTTTCATTTGTCGCTGCGTCGCGGTAGACCTGCCGCAGAGGATCGGGGCAGGGTGCATACGAGGAGTTTCAAGGCATGGTTTCCGGACAGTCGTTTTCGCAATGGGATCGCCAGCCGCTTGTGCGGCGCATGGCGGACTGCAATCCCATGGCCGGTAACCCGCTCAAGACCAAGGCCGATCTCCAGGCCGCCGTCGCCGGTTTCTACGCGCCGCTCGTGCCGTGGTATTCCCCCGGCAATGCGCGGCTGCGACTTTCGGCGGGCTCCGCCCACTATGATGACGATGCAGCCGAAATGGAGGCTTTCATCCGCCCTCTGTGGGGTATCGTGCCGCTGGTCGCCGGCGGGTTCGATTTCGAGGATTGCCGGCGTTTCGTCGAGGGCTTCTCCCACGGCATGGATGTCAACCACGAGGAATTCTGGGGCGAGCCCGGTGATTTCGACCAGCGTCTGGTCGAGACGGCAGGCATCGCCCTTGCCCTGCTCGTCGCGCCGGATAGCTTCTGGCGGCCGATGTCGGAGCCTGCCAAGGACAAGGCCGAGCGCTGGCTCCTGAAGATCAACGAGCGGGAGGTGCCCGACAATAACTGGCTGTTCTTCCGCGTGCTGGTCAATCTCGGACTCCGCAACGTCGGACGGCAATGGTCTGAAGAAGCGGTGCACGCCGCACTCGAGCGCATCGAGACCTATTATCTCGGCGACGGCTATTATCGCGACGGCCAATGGGGCCACCGCGACTACTACCTGCCGATGGCGCTGCATTTCTACGGACTGATGGTCGCCAGGTATGCCGGCGACATCTTTCCCGACCACGCGGCGCGTTACCGGGAGCGCGCCCGCATCTATGCGCAGGATTTCCAGCACTGGTTTGCCGATGACGGCGCGGCCGTGCCTCACGGCCGCTCGCTGACCTATCGTTTCGCCGAGGGCGCCTTCTGGGCGGCCTGCGCCTTTGCCGATGAGGAAGTGCTGCCCTGGGGCCGGATCAAGGGCCTTTTGTTGAGGCATCTGCGCTGGTGGTCGAAAATGCCGATCGCCGACAGGGACGGCGTGCTTTCCATCGGTTATGCCTATCCGAACCTGCTGATGTCGGAATCCTACAATGCGCCGGGCTCGCCCTACTGGGCGCTGAAATCATTCCTCGTGCTGGCGCTTGATGAGGATCATCCCTTCTGGGCGGCGGCGGAAGAGCCGCCGGAAGCGCTTCCCGGCGGCCGCGTATTTTCGCCGGCGGCAGGTTTTATCCTCAGGCGCGCTCCTGGTGACGCAGTGATGCTGACGGGCGGGCAGGACGGACGCGAACACCGCGCCCATGATGCCAAATATGCCCGCTTCGCCTATTCATCCGCCTTCGGGTTCTCGGTGAAAGCCGATGTGACCCTGCCCGACCATCCCGATCGCAGCGCGGTGGATTGCGGCCTTGCCGTCTCGCGCGACGGCCTGAGCTACCTCTCGCGTGCGGTGATCACCGAAGAGGGCGTCGACTACGGCATGGTCTGGGGCGCATGGCAGCCGGATGACCGGCTGAGGATCGACACCTGGCTCGATTTCGCCGGCGCCGGCTGGCATGTCCGCCTGCATCGCATCAGGACGAAGGGCAGGCTGTTCGTCAGCGAAGGCGGCTTTGCCGTGGACCGCACCGGCGAGCGCGATCCTGCCTTTGCCGGCGGCCTTTCGCATGAGAGCGGCCGCGCCGCAATCGTAACGCCGACCCACACATCGGCGATCATTGACCTGTCCGGGACGCGGGCCGGCGAGATCATCCGCGCGGCGCCCAACACGAATATCCGTTTTCCGCGCACGCTGTTCCCCCGGCTTGTGGGCGAATTTCCCGCCGGTGAGCATTTCATCGTCACCGCAGTCTATGGCGTGACGGATCCTGTGGAGGCGCTGCCGCCGGTCGACCTGCCGGAAGCGGTCAGGGCGCTCTGCGCCGAAAACGGGGTGACTGTCTGAGCAAGGACAAGGGCGGCTGGAGCCGAATGACGGCCCGCCATCCGGGGGTGGTCAGGCTTCGCTGTCCTGCTGAAGCTTGGCCATGTGGCGCACGCGCTCCTCGCGCAGAAGGCTGCGATAGCGCCCGAGGCTGCCTTTGAGGTGCTCCCGCATCGCATCGCGCGCGCCCTGTTCATCGCCGTTGGAAATGGCGAAGATGATGCGCTCATGTTCCTTGATCAGCAGGTTGCGATAGGCGACCTCGCCGCCGTCGTCGGTTTCGATCACCTGGCCCGTCTGGGGGATGATGGCCTTGCCCTGCATTTCCAGGAAGGTCGCGAACAGCGGATTGTTGGTGGCCTTGGCGATGGCGAGATGCAGGCCGATATCGGCCTCGCTCCAGGCCTTGCCGTCATGACGCCCGGCAATGCCTTCGGCATGGCGAGCGAAAATCTCTTCCTCCTGCGCCGGCGAGCGCCTGAGCGCGGCAAGCCCCGCCGCCTCGATTTCCAGCGGCGTGCGCGCTTCGAGGATTTCGAGCGATGTATAGATCCGCTCGGAATCGACCATCGGATTGGTGCGCCTGAAGGCGAAGGAGATCGGGTCGAGGACGAAGACGCCGGCGCCCTGGCGCGGCTCGACGAGGCCGTCGGACCTGAGGGCGGCAACCGCCTCGCGCACCACGGTGCGCGAAACGCCGTGTTCCTGGGTCAGTCGGGCCTCGCTCGGCAGCTTGTCGCCGGGCTGAAACGCGCCGTCCAGAATCGACCGCCGCAAGGCCTCGCTGACCTTATGGACCAGGGTTCCATTGCGTGCGGCGGTTTGCGTTGCCAAAATTCATCCCCTTTGCGGTCAGGCATCGGCCCTGACGCCGGCTGCGAACTGTTTATGCCGGACGACAGAAGCAGCTCTTCTTTAAAAATTGTATGATAAGTTGAACGGAAATACAATACAACATTCGCTCCGGCAGGATGAGTGCTCAGGGGCCTGCTTCGCGCCCCCAGACCTCGATCTGGGTGAGAGCGGGGAAGGGCGAGGGGTCGTCAGCCTTGACCAGTTTTTCGAGCCGCACCCATTCCGTTTCGCGCTCGGGAAAGGCAAAGCGCTGTCCCGCCCCGGTTTTCTCAAGCGGGACATTGATGGAATGGCCGTCGCTGAAGACAATGCGGGCCGAGGTCCACCAGGCGTCATGGGGAAAGTCGGCGCGGGTAAAGAGCACGACCGACTGCGCGACGACCCGGCGGCCGAATTCCACCGTCATCGTTGCTTCCGGATCGCAATTGATGCCCCAGCTTGTATAGGGCCAGAAGCCGTGGTCGTCGCTGGCGATCTCGCCGTCGATGGCGTTGCGCGCGGCAAAGGCGGCCTCGCCGCGCGTCTCGACGCTGGCGGAGGCGTGCGGGTAGGCTGCAGCGCTTGCGCCATGGTCCGCCGGGTTCAGCGCCAGATTGCGGATGCCGGAGAGCGCATCCGGGCCGGTCGCTTGCGCCGAGATCCTGTGGTGCTCGCCGGAAAACGCCGTCGGCGCGTAAACGGTTTTCGCATCGCCAAAGGGAATGGGGAAGCTGAACGCGCTCTCTTTCATGAACACGACGGCCGGCGAGAGTGTATTATCGATTGAAAGCGTGATGAAACTCCCGGGGCTGCCGGTCTCGACGGTGATCCGGTCGCCGGGCGCGTAGGCGTTCCGGAAAAACAACGAAACAGCCTCGTTTCCGGTATTTCGGGCGCGCAGCTCGCCGGCCTTGTCGAGAACGGAAAGCGTGATCTCCATGGGGGTCTCCCGTCAATTGATTGAAAGCCTGAGCGTTCGACCGCCCAGGGGGATTTGAATACGATAGAGCGTGTCAGGCCAGGCGGCCCTGAGGCGCTGATCGGTGATGGCGATGGCCTCGACCTGCGGCCTGCCGCCGCCTTCGATGGCGATCTCTCCAAGATCGGGAAGGGTGATCCGTCCTTCGGCGACCTCGGGTTTTATCGCGACCATCAGCGAGAGCGTGGCGGGCTTTTCCGCGTCGCATATCTCCGTGATGTCGATGCCCCGGCCCTTGGTGAAAGTCACCGTGCGACGGTAGGTTTTGACGCCCGCCTCCCTCGGATAGGCCCCGGCCAGTTCCATGGAGATGCGTGCGGCTTCGTTTGAAAGCGATACCGTAACCTCGCTTGCCGCAAAGGCTTCTCCGTCCTGCTGCATCACCCCGCCGAATCTCGGCAGGTTGTGGAAGGCGGACTGCATGGTCCAGATTTCATAGCGACGGGCAGAGAAGGTCCTGGCGGTATAGGTCTCGACGCCGACATCGATGATAAAGGGCCTTCCGTCCTTGTAGATCGTGAAGCTGCCTGTGTCGTTGTGGTTATGGCTTTCGCCGTTGTCGCCGGCCTTGACTGCAAGGGCGAAGCGCTGGTCGCGGGCCACCAGGAGGCCGATGCTCGGGAAGAACCGGTCTTCGGGCGCCGGGCGCTGCGCCTCGTGTGCTGCCAGTTCCCGGGCGGTCACCGCCCCCTGCAGGCGATAGAAAAGGTTGATCTCCTCCGGCGCGTCGGGTTCGGGCGAAGTCTTCCAGTCGGCGGCGGCGAAATCTGCAAGCATGGTCGAACCGACGGCCTTGCCGAAGAGATATTCGCGCGCGCCGCAAAAGCCTGCCCGGGCTGACGAATCGGCAAAATTAAAATAGCGGTCGTCTGCCACATGCATATAGGCGATGAAATCCGCCATATTGCGGATCTTTTGGTCGCGGAAGAGCGGGGCAAAGGCGTCGGGCGCGACCGTCGCGAGGATGTTGAGGGCATTGAAAAGGCAAAGTCCGGCATGGCGATAGTAAAGCACGCCCTCCTCGCAGGCGCCGTCCTCGCCATAGTCCTTGAGGAAGAAGTCGAGGCTGGCGGCGGCCTTTTCGACGACGTGTCGCCGGGTGTCAGTGTCGAAGGGGCGTGAGAAGGCCGCCAGCAGCACATTCTGCGTGCACCAGGCAGTCCAGTTGTTCATCGGCTCGTCGCCCCGGCCCATCCACCAGAAGTGCTCCTCCAGATAGGGCCGGATGACGCGGCGGCTGACCTCATCGTCGAGCCGGGAGACGATCATCGGCGTCACCGCGTTCAGTTCCGCTTCGAACAGGGTCGCAAGCACGGCAAGCTCCGCCCCGGTCTCGGCGGCGAAGAGATCGACGACCGGACGGCGCGGGTCGGGCAGCGGCAATACCTGCGCATCGCGGATATAGACATTGTGGGCCGGAAGCTGCCAGCCGCTTTCCTCGGCAATCAGCAGCGCGCCGTCGATGATCCGATCAAGATAGCGCCCGTCGCCGGCAACGCATTCGCCGAGCGCCAGGGCGTTCAGCATGCGGCGGCGCTGCATATAGGGCGTCTCGTAGCCGATGCGGTCGCCGGTGCGGGAAAAGGCGAGATAGGCGCTTGCGGGAAGCACCGGCCATGCGAGAGGACAGTTCTCGGCCGCCTCGGTCAGCCGGGCGGCGTATTCCTCCGGCAGGGATGACCATTTGTCGCGGTCGGCGGCAGGCCAGCCCGGCGAAAAAGGCTCGAAGGCATCTGGCAGGGCCTGAAGGCGCTCGCGAAACATTCCGTCCTCCCGTATCCGGCCGGTCCCGTGTGCGGACGGGCGACGGCGCGGCATGAACTTGTTCTTTTTCCGTGCCTGTCCTCGGGCCGCGAGGCCCTCAGTCTACGGAGGGAGGCATGGATTTCGCTATGCTCTAGCACATATGTCGGATAAGTTTTAGTCAGAAAAATACATTTTTGGATACTTGTATTATATGTTTTCCGACGATAGGATGAGCCAAAATCACGGACGTCTGCCATGGCGCTCGTAAAAGGCTTTCCCGGTTTGTCGCCCTGCGGCGGACCGCAGGATGGGAGGATCACGTGGCTGCCACCGGCTTAGGCTTAGCGACAGGGCAAAAGAGGAAGAAGCGCCGTGTGCTGACGAAAAGTCAGCAGAAGCGGCGGGCAAGCCTCGTCGCCTTCTCCTTCATTGCGCCGAACTTCCTTGGTTTCGCGGTTTTCACCCTCGGGCCCATCATCTTCGCCTTCGCGCTTGCCTTCATGCACTGGGACGGCTCGAACCCGATCGAGTTTGCCGGCCTCGCCAATTTCTTCGAGCTTTTCCGCGACAAGGCCTTCCAGGCCGCGTTCTGGAACACGATCATCTACACGGTGTTCTCCGTGCCGCTGACAATGGCCTGCTCGCTGGGTCTGGCCATGCTCCTGAACAAGAAGATCTTCGGGCGCGATTTCTTCCGCGCGGCGATGTTCTTTCCCTATGTCGCATCGCTGGTGGCCGCTGCCGTCGTCTGGAACATGCTGTTCAACCCGGAAATGGGTCCGGTCAACATGATCCTCTATACGATGGGCGTCGATCCGAAGAACCTGCCCGGCTGGGCGGCGGACAAGGACTGGGCGATGGTCACCATCATCCTGTTCGGCATCTGGAAGCAGGCCGGCTATTTCATGGTGATCTATCTGGCCGGTCTTCAGGGCGTGAACCGCGAGCTGTATGAGGCGGCCGATCTCGACGGCGCCAATGCGTGGCAGAAGTTCTGGAACGTGACGCTGCCGCAGCTGGCGCCGACCACCTTCTTCGTCTCGGTCATGCTGACCATCAACTCCTTCAAGGTGTTCGACCAGGTCTACATGATCACGCAGGGCGGGCCCGGAACCTCGACGCTGGTGCTGGTCTATCACATCTACAACGAGGCCTTCATCTCCTGGGATCTCGGCTATTCGAGCATGGTCGCCCTTGTCCTCTTCGTCCTGGTTCTGGCCGTCACGCTGATCCAGTTCCGCTATTCGCGCAGTCTCGATTAAGGGGAAGGGTCAGATGCAAATTTTCGGTCGCAAGATCAAACTCTCCACGATCGCCCTCTACGCGCTGATCATCGTCATCACGATCATCATGCTGTTGCCGTTCGCGTGGATGCTCTCGGCGTCTCTGAAGTTCAACCGCGAGGTGTTCGAATTCCCGATCCACTGGATCCCGGAAAATCCGCGCTGGTCCAACTATGTGCAGATCTGGACCAAGATTCCGCTCGGTCTCTTCGTCTTCAACACCGCCAAGATCACGATCATGGTGACGCTGCTGCAGCTCTTCACCTCGTCGTTCGCAGCCTATGCCTTCGCCAAGCTGAAATTCCCTTATCGCGACGTGCTGTTCCTCGGCTACATCGCGACCATCGCCATGCCCTGGCAGGTCTACATGGTGCCGCAGTTCATCCTGATGCGGGAATTCGGGCTCTACAACACCCACTGGGCGCTGATCGCGCTTCAGGCCTTCACCGCCTTTGGCGTGTTCCTGATGAAGCAGTTCTACATGTCGATCCCCGATGAGCTGTGCGAGGCCGCGCGCGTCGACGGCATGAATGAGTACCAGATCTGGTGGAAGATCATGCTGCCCTTGTCGAAGCCGGCGCTGTCGACGCTGACGATCTTCACCTTCGTCTTCGCCTGGAACGACTTCCTCGGCCCGATGATCTATCTGACGCAAACGGATCTGAAGACGATCCAGATCGGCCTTCGCATGTTCATTTCGCAATACTCGGCCGAATATGGGCTGATTATGGCGGCATCCGTCGTTGCCATCATCCCCGTCCTCGCCGTCTTCCTGGCGCTGCAGCGCTTCTTCGTCGAAGGCGTCGCCAATGCCGGACTGAAAGGCTGATCCTGATGACCGTTGACGAGAAAAACACCGCCGTCGCCCCGATCACAGACGCTGAAGTCAACGCGGCGATTGCCGTTGCCGTCGCCCAGGTGCGCCGCAACCTGCCGGCCTTCACCTATCGCCAGCAGAACCATTCGAGCGTCGACAATTTCTATCCGGCGATCGACAACAACCAGTGGACCTGCGGCTTCTGGCCGGGCGAGATCTGGCTCGCCTATGAACTGACCGGCGACAAGGTGTTTCAGCATGCCGCCCAGATTCAGGTGCAGAGCTTTTTGCACCGGATCGAGAACAAAATCGAGGTCGACCATCATGATATGGGCTTCCTCTATTCGCCGACCTGCGTCGCCGCCTGGAAACTGGTGGGCGACGAGGACGGGCGCAAGGCCGCGATCCTTGCTGCCGACCAGCTGATTGCGCGTTTTCACGAAGTCGGCGGTTTCATCCAGGCCTGGGGTGAAATGGGCGCGCGGGAGAATTACCGCTACATCATCGACTGCTTGTTGAACCTGCCGCTGCTCTATTGGGCTAGCCGCGAGACGGGCGACGGGAAATACCGCGACATCGCCCGCATTCATGCCGCGACCACGCTCGCCAATTCCTTCCGCGAGGATGGCTCGACCTATCACACCTTCTTCATGGACCCCCAGACGGGCGGCCCTGTGAAGGGCGTTACGGTTCAGGGCTATCGCGACGACAGCGACTGGGCGCGCGGCCAGGCATGGTCGGTGTACGGGCTGGCGCTGTCCTACCGCTACGACCCGAAGCCGGAATATGCGGCGATGTTCAGGAAGGCGCTCGATTTCTTCATGACGCGCCTGCCGGCCGACATGGTGCCCTATTGGGATATGATTTTTTCCGACGGCGATGACGAACCGCGCGACAGCTCTTCTGCCGCGATCGTTGCCTGCGGCTTGCTCGAAATGGCCGATATCGTCGGCGGCGAGGATGCCGCTGCCTATCGTGATATCGCCAGGCGTTTCGTCAAGAGCCTGGCCGACAACTACGCGGTGAAGGATCCGGCGGTTTCCAACGGCCTCGTGCTTCACGGCACCTATTCGAAGAAGACGCCCTACAACACCTGCACGCCGGAAGGCGTCGACGAGTGCGTGTCCTGGGGCGACTACTATTATCTCGAGGCGTTGACGCGGCTTTCGCGCAACTGGTCCTCCTACTGGTAACGCCCGCGGCGGCTTTGAGAGGATACGATTATGTCCGGAATCTCGCTTAGAAAACTGAGAAAAACATACGGCGCGCTGACGGTCGTCCACGACATCGATCTGGAGATCGCCGACAAGGAATTCATCATCCTGGTGGGGCCGTCCGGCTGCGGCAAATCGACCACGCTCAGGATGATTGCCGGGTTGGAAGAGGTTTCGGCGGGCGAGCTCTATATTGGCGACGAGCTCGTCAACGACGTGCCGTCGAAGGAACGCGATATCGCCATGGTGTTCCAGAACTATGCGCTTTATCCGCATATGACGGTCTACAAGAACATGGCATTCGGCCTTCAGCTCCGAAAGGCGCCTGAAGCCGAGATCGACCAGAAGGTCCGCGAAACGGCGAAGATCCTCGATATCGAACATCTTCTGAACCGCAAGCCGAAGGCGCTTTCCGGCGGCCAGCGCCAGCGCGTGGCGCTGGGTCGCGCCATGGTGCGCAATCCGGAGGTCTTCCTGCTCGACGAACCGTTGTCGAACCTCGATGCCAAGCTGCGCGGCTCCATGCGCACGGCGATCACCAAGCTGCACCGCCAGCTCGACAGCACCTTCATCTATGTCACCCACGATCAGGTCGAGGCCATGACCATGGCCGACCGCATCGTCGTCATGAAGGACGGCTATATCCAGCAGGTCGACACACCGCAGATGCTTTACGACAATCCGGTCAACATGTTCGTTGCCGGCTTCATCGGCGCGCCGCAGATGAACATGCTGCCGGTCGCCGTCGAACGCGATGGCGAAGACTGGGTCGGACGCTTCCACGAGACGGCGTTTCCGCTGATCGTCGGCGACAAGGCGGACCGGCTTGCGCCCTATGAGGGCAAGGAAATCATTCTCGGTCTTCGGCCGGAAAACTTCCACGAAAGCCAGCCCCATGACATCGCGCCGGAATTCACCTGCCCGTTCACGGCGTTGGTCGATCTGGCCGAGCCGATGGGCGCGGAGATCCATCTCAACATGACGGCCCATGGCCACGACATGATCGCGCGGGTTTCACCGCGCTGCGCGGCGAAGGACGGCGAAGCGATCGATCTGATCGCCGATCTCGTCAATCCGCATCTCTTCGACAAGGAAACGGAGCAATCCATTCTCTACTAGCAATTCGGGTTTGAGGGACGCGGGAGGCGTCTTGACATGAACTGGCTGACCAACTGGATGATGCGGGAAGGACCGGGCATTCCCAAGAATGCGCCGAAGAAGAAGGGGCTTGCCCTCTTCGCCTTCATTCTCGTTCGCGAGGCCTGGGACCTGTTCAGGCTCAATATCCTGATGCTGGTCTGCTCCATTCCGGTGGTGACGGCGCCTGCCGCGCTTGCAGCCGGCATGAACATCGCCAATGTGATGATCGAGGACGAAAACGTCTGGCTCTGGCGGGATTTCCGCCGCGCCTTCGCCCGCCACTTCCTGCGGGCGACGGCATGGGGGCTTGGCCTTGCGCTGATCCTCGGTCTTGCCGGCTACGCGGTCTATATCTACGGCCAGCTCGCCCGGCACGCGCTCGTCTATGTGCTACCGACGGCCATCGGCGTCTGCGTAATCGCCTTTGTCGCGATCGTGGCGGTTTGCTTGTTTTCGGCCATGACGCGATTTGAACTTGCCGGCGGTCGATTGCTTCAGGTGGCACTACTTGCGGCGATCGCGCGGCCTTTGCCGGTTCTCGCCGGCCTCGCCTTCATGGCGACGCTCTGGCTCGTCCACATCGCCTTTTATCCTGTCACCGTGTTCACCCCGGTGGTCTTCAACTTTTCCCTTGGCGCGCTCGCATTGGCATTTGGCGCGCACAAGGCAACCGGTTTCGCGTTCTCCCGCATCAATCAGGGTGACGAGGACGCGAAAACCATGGCAACGGCGCAAAAGCGCGCCTAAACGGAGGAGTAATCATGAAAAACCTGCTCAAACTGACCCTTCTGGCAACGGTCGGCCTGATGCCGCTTGCCGCCCAGGCACAGGAGAAGACGACCATCAACTGGGCGCTCTGGGACTGGGACGCGACGGCCTATTACCAGCCGATCATCGACGCCTTCGAGGCCAAGTACCCCGACATCACCGTCGAACACACCGATCTCGGTTCGGCCGATTTCTCCACCATGCTGATGACCCAGCTTTCCGGCGGCGGCTCAGACCTCGATGTCGTCCAGGTGAAGGACATTCCGGGATACGCCAATCTGGTGAAGGCCAATCTTCTCGCTCCGCTCAACGACGATATCGCCGAAAACGACATCGACACAAAAGCCTATGGCGGCCTGATCGAGGCGTTGACGGTTGACGGCAATGTCTATGCCCTGCCGTTCCGTTCCGATGTCTGGATCCTTTACTACAACAAGGACCTCTTCGATGAGGCCGGCGTCGAGTATCCGACCAACGACATGACCTGGGACGAATTCGCCGAAAAGGCGCGCGCGCTGACCTCGGGTTTCGGCGCCAACAAGACCTATGGCGGCCTGTTTCACACGTGGCGTTCCACCGTGCAACTGCCCTGCATCATGGACGGTGAACATACGCTCGATGGTGGTTCCTACGAATTCCTGCAGTCCTGCTATGAACGCGTTCTCAGCCTCCAGGAAGACGGCGCCGTGCCGTCCTATGCCCAGCTGAAGACCTCCGGCACGCACTATTCCGGCCCGTTCTACAACGGCGCGGTTGCCATGCTGCCCATGGGAAGCTGGTTCATCGGCACGCAGATCCAGAAGGTTCAGTCGGGCGAATCGCTGGCCACCAACTGGGGCATCGCCCGCTATCCGCATATGGAAGGCGTCGAGGCCGGCACCACGGCTGCCACCGTCACCTCGATCGGCGTTGCGGCCAATTCCGAGAACAAGGATGCCGCAATGAAGTTCGCAAACTTCATTGCCGGTCCCGAAGGCGCCAAGGTGATCGCCGAAACCGGCACCTTTCCGGCGCTGATGACGGACGAGGTTCTCGCGACGATCACGTCGAAGGATGGTTTCCCGACGGACGAGACCAGCAAGGGGGCGCTCAAGACCGTCCAGAGCTATCTCGAAATGCCGGTCAACCTGAAGGCGGCCGATATCGAGGTTGTCTTGAACCGTGCCCATGACAACATCATGACCGACAACATCTCGGTCGAAGATGGTCTGAAGACCATGGATGAAGGCGTCCAGCAGGAACTCAACAAGTAAGTCCTGAACACAGGATACGCGTCCCGGCTGCTCCGCCGGGGCGCGCTTTTCTGCTATCCCCGCATTTTTTGGCATGTCTGCCCATAAAAAACCGGTCTTCTTGACAAGTCTGGTTGACGCCAAACCTCATTCATCATCACATGCGCCCGTCTTATTTTCAGGGAGGGAAGATGTCCGACACCGTTTCACTGCGTGAGGCCTTCGCCGAGCGTTTCGGCGGGAGCCCTCGATTTTTCCGCGCGCCGGGACGCGTCAACCTGATCGGCGAGCATACCGATTACAATGACGGTTTCGTCATGCCGGCGGCGCTCGAATTCGAGGCGGAGGCGGCGGCCGCCGCGCGCCAAGACCGGATCATCACGATCCACTCCCTCAACAACGGCAGGAGCGCCGAAATCGATCTCGACGCAGAGGCGAACGCGCCGCGCGGCGACTGGACGGATTACGCCTTCGGCGTCGCCGTCATGATCGAAAAGGCAGGCACGACGCTCAAGGGCGCGGATATTCTGGTCTCATCGAGCGTGCCCGTCGGTTCCGGCCTTTCCTCGTCGGCTGCCCTCGAAGTGGTGGTCGGCTATGCGCTTCTGTCGCTTTCCGGCTACGCGGTCGATACCGTCGAACTCGCGAAAATCTGCCAGAAGGCGGAAAACGAGTATGTCGGCATGCGCTGCGGCATCATGGACCAGTTCATCTCCTGCAACGGCGTGCATGACCATGCGCTGATGATCGATTGCCGCTCGCTGGAGCGCAAACCGGTGCCGATCGACCCGAAGGCGCGGATCGTGGTCGCCAATTCCATGGTCCATCATGCGCTTGCCGACGGCGAGTACAACAAGCGCCGGAACTCCTGCGAGGAGGGCGTGCGCCTGCTTCAGCCCGCGCTGGGCGACATTAAGGCTCTGCGCGATGTCAGTTTCGACGCGCTCGAGGAGCATCGCGATCTTCTGCCGGAGGCAACCTACCGACGCTGCCGCCATATCGTGACAGAGAACGGGCGCGTGCTCGCCGCCGCCGAGGTGCTGGAGCGCGGCGACCTGGACGCTTTCGGACGATTGATGAACGCCTCCCACGTTTCGATGCGCGATGATTACGAGATTTCCTGCGCCGAGGTCGATAAGCTGGTTGAGATTGCTCAGTCGCTGCCGGGCGTTTTCGGCGCGCGAATGACCGGCGGCGGTTTCGGCGGCTGCGTGGTCAGCCTTGTCGCCGTCGAGGCGGTTGATGACTTTATTGAAAGTGTGCGTGCGGCCTATTTCGAAGCCACGGGCCACACCTCCGACATCTTTGCCTGCGCCCCGCAGGATGGCGCCGGTCCCCTTTTCGGATGAAGGAAGGCCGGATGAATGAGAGGAGTTGAAACGATGAACGCGTTTTCCGATCACCCGCATCGCCGCTACAATCCGCTTTCGGGCGATTGGGTGCTGGTCTCCCCGCATCGCGCCAAGCGCCCCTGGCAGGGCCAGGTCGAGGACGCGGCGACGCAGGAGATGCCAGCCCATGATCCGGATTGCTATCTCTGCCCCGGCAATACCCGCGTTAACGGTGAGAAGAACCCCGATTACACGGGCACTTATGTCTTCGACAATGATTTCGCGGCGCTGACGGAGCACGCGCCGAAGGAGCGTTTCGAAGACGGGCTTCTTCTGGCAGAGGGCGAGAGCGGCATATGCCGCGTCATCTGCTTTTCGCCCCGCCACGACCTGACGCTGGCCCGCATGGCGGTCGCCGATATCGCCAAGGTGGTCGATAGCTGGGTCGCGCAATATGAGGAACTTGGCGTCCACCCCGACATCAATCACGTCCAGATCTTCGAAAACCGCGGCGCGATGATGGGGTGTTCCAATCCCCATCCGCACGGCCAGATCTGGGCAAGCCGCAGCCTGCCGAACGAAGCGGCAAAGGAAACGGAGAACCAGCGCGCCTATTACGAGAAGCATGGAAAGCCGCTTCTGATGGCCTATCTCGAGCAGGAACTGGCGCTCGGGGAGCGCATCCTGTTCGAAAACGAGGGCTTCGTGGTGCTGGTGCCCTATTGGGCTGTCTGGCCATTCGAGACCATGGTGCTGCCGAAGCGTCATATCCGCTCGATGGAGGAGATGACGGAGAGGGAACGAGAGGAACTCGCCGAGGCGCTGTCGAAGGTCACCGTGCGCTATGACAATCTTTTCAAGACGTCGTTTCCCTATTCCATGGGCTTCCACCAGCGGCCGACCGACGGCGATGATCATGATGAATGGGTGATGCATGCCCATTTCCTGCCGCCGCTCTTGCGCTCGGCCACGGTGAAGAAATTCATGGTCGGCTTCGAATTGCTCGGCTCGCCGCAGCGCGACCTGACGCCGGAGCAGGCGGCAGACCGGCTGCGCGACCTGCCCGACATCCACTATCTCGCAGACTGATTGGCCGGAAAGCCAGGATATTGAAACCGGCGGCTGTTGCCGCCGGCCACGACGCGTGAAGACCGAGAAAGACCGAAAATGACCATAAAGCCGCGTATCGATTGGCTTTCCGATCCCGAAATCTTCGCGGTCAACCGCCTTGATCCCGTTTCCGATCACATCGCCTGGCCTTCGGCGGAAGACGCGGCCGGCAGCACGCCCAATGCCTTGAGGCAGAGCCTGTCCGGGCGCTGGGCCTTCCGCCTGGCGCGGGACCTCGCCACGCGGACGGAAGGGTTCGAGGCGCGGCGTTTCGACTGTTCCGGCTGGGATTCGATCGAGGTGCCCGGCTACATGCAGCTTCAGGGCTTCGGGCAGAACCAGTACGTCAACACGCAATATCCTTGGGACGGGATCGAGGCGCTGCGTCCGCCGGCTGTGCCCGAGACCAATCTGGTCGGCTCCTATCTGCGGGATTTCACCTTCGAAAAACGCGCCGGAACCGGTCGCGTGGTGCTCACCTTCGACGGCGTCGAGACCGCCTTCTTCGTCTGGCTCAACGGCGTCTTCGTCGGCTATAGCGAAGACAGTTTCACGCCGGCGCGCTTCGACATCACCGACCTTCTGGAGGAGGGCGGGAACCGGCTGGCGGTTGAGGTGTTCCAGCGCTCCTCGGCCAGCTGGATCGAGGATCAGGATTTCTGGCGCCTGACCGGTATTTTCCGCGATGTCTGGCTGGAGCAGCAGCCCGCTCTTCACCTGGAAGACCTGTTCGTGACCACCGATCTTGCCGACGATTATGCCTCGGCGAAGCTCAGGTTGCGTATGCGGCTCGCGCCGGCGTGGAAGGGCGGGACGGTCGAAGTCGCGCTTTCGGACGAGACCGGCGAAACGGTCGTCGGCCAGAAGCGTTTCGAAGCGGCGGAGGAGATGGACCTCGCCTTCGACATTGCCGCGCCGAAGCTCTGGAGCGCGGAAGCGCCGCACCTCTACGATCTCGCCATCACGCTGATTGACGCGGCCGGGCAGACGGTCGAGTTCATCCCCGAACGCGTCGGCTTCCGCCGTTTCGAGGTCATCGACCGCATCATGCATCTGAACGGCAAACGCATCGTCTTCAACGGCGTCAACCGGCATGAGTTCAACCCGGTTCGGGGCCGGGCCGTGACCTATGAGGACATGCTGTTCGACGTTCGCTTCTTCAAACGCAACAATATCAATGCCGTGCGCACCAGCCACTACCCGAACCAGTCGGCCTTCTACAGGCTTTGCGACGAATACGGGCTCTATGTCATCGACGAGGCCAATCTCGAGAGCCACGGCTCCTGGCAGAAGGATGGCGCGGTGGAGCCGAGTTGGGTCGTGCCTGGCGACCGGGTCGAGTGGCGCGCCGCCGTTCTCGACCGCGCCCGTTCCATGCTGGAGCGCGACAAGAACCATGCCTCGATCCTGATCTGGTCCTGCGGCAATGAAAGCTTCGGCGGCAGCGTCATTTTCGACATGTCGAACTGGTTCCGCGAACGCGATCCCTCGCGGCTCGTGCACTATGAAGGCATTTTCCACGACCGGCGTTTCGACGGCACGTCGGACATGGAAAGCCGCATGTATGCGAGACCGCAGGATGTCGAAGCCTGGCTGAAGAATGATCCGCAAAAGCCGTTCATCCTCTGCGAATACACCCATGCCATGGGCAATTCCTGCGGCGGCATGCACCTCTACACCGATCTTGTCGACAAATATCCGCACTATCAGGGCGGTTTTATTTGGGACTATATCGACCAGGCGCTGGCGCTCGGCGACGGGCAGGGCGATCGCTGGCTCGGCCTAGGCGGCGATTTCGACGACCGGCCGTCAGACTATACTTTCTGCGCGGATGGCATCGTCACGGCATGGCGGCAGGAGACGCCGAAATTGCAGGAGGTGCGGGCGCTTTACCAGCCCTTCGACATCACGCCGGCGCGCGATGCGGTCACCATCCGCAACAGGAACCTGTTCGTGTCCTCCGCTGCCCTTCTGCTCAAGATCCGGTTGCTGAAGGAGGGCGTCGAGGTTTTCTCAACGGCCCTGGATCAGGAGATTGCGGCCGGCGAAACGGCGACGCTGCCGCTCGAACTGCCCGGCGACCTGCCCGCCGGCGAATATGCCCTGCAGGCTTCGCTTTGCCTGAAGCAGAAGACGGCATGGGCCGATGCCGGCCACGAAATGGCTTTCGGCGAACATGTCTTCATGATCGAAGGCGCGCCCGCCATGCCTGAACCGGTGCCGCTGAGGTTGGTACGCGGCGATCTTCATCTCGGCGTCGAGACGCCGGGCTATTTTGCGCTGTTTTCAGAAATCTTCGGCGGCATGACGTCGCTGAAGGCCGACGGCATCGAGCTGATGCATCGCCCGCCGCGCCTCACCTTCTGGCGAGCGATGACCGACAATGACCGCGGTCGTAATCACGGCTTTGAGCATGCCATCTGGCAGACGGCGAGCCTCTATGCGAAACGCGGTCCTGTCGACTTTGATATGAGCGGCGATGAGCCCGTGGTCCGCTATCGCTTTCCGCTTCCGGGTGTCCCGGTCATGCCGGAGGTTTCATACCGGGTCGGGCGCGATGGACTGATCCATGTGAAAGCCGATTTCCCCGGCGGCGAGGGGCTGCCGGATCTGCCGATTTTCGGCCTCCAGTTCACGCTTCCGCCGGCCTTCGATCGCTTTCGCTATTACGGGCTCGGGCCGGAGGAAAATTATGCAGACCGGCGCCGCGGCGCCCGCCTCGGCATTTTCGAGCGCTCCGTCATCGGCAATCTGTCGCCCTATTCCGTGCCGCAGGAATGCGGCAACCGGATGGGCACGCGCTTTGCCGAGGTGACGGACGAGGCCGGCAGGGGGCTTCGCTTTGCAGCGGAAGGCGCGCCGTTTGAATTCAATGCGCTGCCCTATGGCACGATGGAGCTTGAAACAGCCGAGCGGCCGGAGCATTTGCCGCCGGTGACCAAGACGGTGGTGACGATTGCGGCGCGGCAAATGGGCGTCGGCGGGGATGACAGCTGGGGTTCGCCCGTGCATGACCCCTACCGCATCGCTTCCCATAAGCCGCTTTCTCTTGCATTCTCTGTCGCGCCGATCGGCGTCTAGAACAACGTTGAGCAGGGCGCGTTGCGCCAGAAGGAGGTCCAGATATGGCAATACTCGTAACAGGCGGCGCCGGTTATGTCGGCAGCCACATGGCGCATGCGCTCATCGATCGCGGCGAGGACGTCGTGGTCATCGACGATCTGTCGACCGGCCACCGCGAGTTGATCCCCGAAAAGGCCAAGCTGGTCGAGGGGGATATCGCTGACAAGAAGCTGGTCTCGAAGCTGATCGCGGATGAGAAGATCAACGCCGTCGCCCATTTCGCCGGCTCGATCGTGGTCTCCGACTCGGTGTCCGATCCTCTGACCTACTACGAAAACAACACGGTCAAATCACGCGCGCTGATCGAAACGGCCGTGGCGGCCAAGATCGAGGCCTTCCTGTTTTCCTCGACGGCCGCCGTATACGGAGAACCCGGCGTTGATCTTCTCGATGAGGAACAGAACCTGCAGCCGGTCTCGCCCTATGGCTGGTCGAAGCTGATGACCGAAGTGATGCTGCGTGACAGCGCGGCCGCCTATGGTTTGAAATATGCGGCCCTTCGCTATTTCAACGTCGCCGGCGCCGATCCGGAAGGCCGCACCGGCGAGACCCGCGAACATGCCACGCACCTGATCGAGATCGCCGCCCAGGCGGCAACCGGACGACGCAATCGCATGCAGATCTTCGGCACGGACTATCCGACGCCGGACGGCACCTGCCTCAGGGACTACATTCACGTCACCGACCTGATTGACGCCCATGTGAAGGCGCTGATGCATCTTCTGAACGGCGGCGAGAATTTCGTTGCCAACTGCGGCTATGGCCACGGTTTTTCCGTGCTGCAGGTGGTTGATGCGATCAAGCAGGTTTCCGGCGTCGACTTCCGCGTGGACATGGCCGAGCGTCGTCCCGGCGATCCGCCGGCACTGGTCGCCGATTCAACGCGCGTGCGTGAAATCCTTGGCTGGGAGCCGCAATATGACGACCTCGAAACCATTGTCCGCCATGCGCTTGCCTGGGAAGACCAGTTGGTGAAGGGGCGGGTGAAGCTCTAGCGCATCGGCCCGAAAATCGGAATCGATTTTCGGAAAGCACGATGCGTAGATTCAATAGGTTAGATGTGGGCTTTCAGGAGGTTGTCCATTCGGAGCGGACCGAGGAGACTGGAGTTACCACGCTTCAGCACTCACCGGAGGCTCCGAATGAACATTCACAAGAATGCCCGACTGACCCCGCTGCGTCGAGAGGAGATGGCTGTTGCCGTTCTGTCTGGCGCGCTCACGAAAGCGCAGGCGGCTTTAGTCTATGCCGTTTCCCACAAGATCGTGTCTCGTTGGGTCGAGCGCTTCAGAAAGGGTGGACGCGCTGCAATGGCTGACCGGTCGTCGCGGCCCAGGAGCAGTCCCCGGCAGACCGATGCCATCTTGTGCGAGCGCATTGCCGCCCTTCGTCGTCAGCGCCTGACCGGCAGGCACATCGCCATGGAGACAGGCGTGTCACCGGCCACCGTCAGCCGCGTTCTCAAGCGGGTCGGTTTGTCCCGGATGAAGGACATTGCTCCAGCCGAACCGGTCGTGCGTTACGAATATGACGAGCCGGGCGGCCTGATCCATCTCGACATCAAGCGCCTTGGCCGCTTTAATCGCGTCGGCCACCGCATCACAGGCGACAGAACCGGCCAGAGCAATTCACGCGGCATCGGCTGGGAATATGTGCATGTGTGTATCGACGATGCATCCCGGATCGCATTCACTGACATCTTGCCCAACGAGAAGGCTGAAAGCGCCGTCGCCTTTCTCAAGGCGGCAGTCGCCTATTATCAAAGCTTCGGCATCACGGTGAAGCGGGTCATGACCGACAATGGCTCGTGCTACATTGCCGGGGATTTCGCGAAAGCCTGCAAGGCGCTCCATCTGAAGCACATCCGTACCAAACCCTATACACCAAAGACAAACGGCAAGGCCGAGCGCTTCATCCAGACGGCATTGCGCGAATGGGCCTATGCGCGCGCCTATCCATCCTCAGAGCACCGAAAACGGCATCTGCCGAACTGGAACCACATGTACAATTGGCACCGTCCGCATGGCGGCATAAAGTCAAAAACACCGATCAGTCGACTCGGCATGAACCGAGACAACCTCTTGAGGCTCCACAGTTAGAGCGTCCTTTGTGCGTCCGAAAGGACGCACGGCGCTCTAGGGGTACGCCCGCCCCGTCGCCCTCTCAAGTCCCCGCAATATAGTCCGCCAGCCGCTCTGCGGCGTCTTCCAACTGGCCGGCATTGCGCAGGAAACAGGCCCTGAGGAAGGGTTCCCCGCCTGGTCCGAAAGCCGAGCCGGGAGCGAGGCCGACGCCGGTCTTGTCGAGGATATCGAGCGCGGCCCGGCGGCTGTCGGTGAGGCCGTCCACCTTCAGGAAGGCATAGAGCGCCCCGTCGGGCTTCAGCGTCTCCACCCGGTTGGTGGCAAGCAGCCGGTCGCAGAAAATGTCGCGTCCGATCCGCGCGCGCTCATAATTCTCGGCAATCACAGGGTCGCCGTCGCGGATTGCGGCGAGCGCACCCTGCTGCATGAACTGGGCAACGCCCGACGTCGTGTATTGGACCAGGTTTTCGATCGTGTCGCCGATCTCGGGCGGGGCGACCAGCCAGCCGACGCGCCAGCCGGTCATCGACCAGTTCTTGGAGAAGGAATTGATGAACACGATCCGGTCGCCCTCTTCCATGATGTCGAGGAAGGAGGGCGCGCGGCCGCCGGCGAAATGATAGAGCGCGTAGATCTCGTCGGCGAGGATCCAGATGCCGTGACGGCGCGCGATCTCCAGAAGGGCGGAAAGATCGGCAAGACTTGCCGTCCAGCCGGTTGGGTTGGCCGGCGTGTTGACGAAGATCATCCGGGTGTTTTCGGTGATCGCCGCTTCCACGCGGGCGGGATCAAGGTTCCAGCGACCATCGGCGAATTCAAGCGGCACGCCGACCTTCTGCGCGCCGGAGACGCCGAGCGCTGCGGCGATATTCGGCCAGGCGGGCGTAAAATAGATCGCCTCGTCGCCGGGCTCCGTCATCGCCTCGACCATGATCTTGATCGCATGCATGCCGGAGCCGGTGACATAGACATGCTGCGGCGAAAGCTTCGCGCCGAAATGGCGGGCGTAGTAATCGGCGATCGCTGCGCGCAGCGGCGGGATGCCGCGCTGATGGGTATAGAAGGTCTCGCCGTTGTCGAGCGCCGCCTTGGCCGCATCACGGATGAACTGCGGCGTCGGCAGGTCGCCTTCACCCGCCCAGAGCGGCAGAAGCCTGTCGCGGTCGCGGCCATAATTGATGATTTCGACAATGCCGCTTTCCGGCGCGTCCTGTGCCCTGAGGCTGAGGCTTTTCGTGAGTGTCATGCGGTTCTCCGTGCTCAATCCGTTTTAATGCGGAGAACGGCCTGCATTCCATCAAATTCAGGAACGAAATCATTGTTTTTTGTGATGGCATCTGCTGCGACAGTCGCATTTGAAACCGGCCGCCGATAGCCTATGGTGGAAAAGCTCGCGAAGGGAGGCGTTTCATGCTGCCGGGCTGGCTGATCTTGTTGGCGGCGCTGCTTTACATCATGCTGCTGTTTGCCGTGGCGAGTTACGGCGACCGGCGGGCAAAGCGCGAGCTGGCGCCGCGGTCGGGCCGCAACTTCGTCTATGCGCTGTCGCTCGCCGTCTATTGCACCTCATGGACCTATTTCGGCGGCGTTGGCCTCGCCGCAACGCGCGGGCTCGAGTTTCTTGGCATCTATATCGGCCCCATTCTTGTCTTCACCGTTGGCATGCCGGTGGTTCGGCGCATCGTCTCTCTGGCGAAATCGGAAAAGCTGACCTCGGCGGCCGACTTTCTCGCCGCCCGCTATGGCAAGAACCCGATGGTGGCGGGGCTTGTGGCGTTGATTTCGCTTGCCGCCGCCATTCCCTATATCGCGCTGCAATTGAAGGCGGTCTCCGATTCGGTCGCCGTCATGGTCGGTGGTACGGTCGATCCGCCCTCCGTCGGCGCGGCCTTCGGCGTCGGCCTGCCGCTCGCCGTCACGCTGGCCCTTGCAAGCTTTGCCATCGTCTTCGGCACCCGCCACACGGACGCGACGGAGCATCAGGACGGGCTGATCCTGGCGATCGCCATGGAATCGGTGGTCAAGCTGGTGGCCTTCGGTTCCGTTGGCCTGTTCGTGCTGTTCGCACTCTATAACGGTCCGGCCGATCTTCTCGCCGCAGCCCGGGAAAATGCGGCGGCTGCGGCGGCGCTCACTTACGAGACGCCGATGAGCCGCTGGGTTCTGCTCACCGTGCTGTCGGCCTTCGCCATCCTGCTTCTGCCGCGCCAGTTTCACGTCACCGTTGTTGAAAACCGGACCGAGGGCGAGCTCAGTCTCGCCCGTTTCCTGTTCCCCGCCTATCTGATCGCGATCAACCTGCTGGTGCTGCCGGTTGCGATCGGCGGGGCGATAACGCTGGGGCCCGGCGTCGACCCTGATCTCTACGTGCTGCAGCTGCCGCTCACCCAGGGGCAGCCGCTGATCTCGCTGGTCACCTTCCTTGGCGGCTTTTCGGCGGCAACGGCCATGGTCATCGTCGCCTCGGTGGCGCTCGCCATCATGCTCTCGAACGATATCGTCAACCCCATCCTGCTCAGACGCCGGATGATTGCCGGCGGCGCCCACCGCCAGGATTTCTATTCGCTGCTGCTCAATATCCGCCGCGCATCGATCCTCGGCGTCATGCTGCTCGGCTATGCTTATTACCGTCATATCGACAGCGACCGGGGCCTGTTCTCCATCGGCCTTCTGGCCTTCGCGGCAATCGCCCAGGTGGCGCCGGCGCTGTTCATCGGCCTTGTCTGGCGCACGGCCAATGCACGCGGCGCCATTCTCGGCCTGTCGCTGGGCTTCCTCACCTGGGTCTATCTGCTGTTCGTGCCGAGCCTTGGCGGGCCGGACCATTCGGCGATTGCCGGCGAAGTGATGAACTTCATCATTCCGGGAACCGGACTTTTCGTCGGCCCGGATGCCGATATTCTTCTCAACGTCACTTGCCTGTCGCTGCTGATCAATGTCGCCGGCCTCGTTCTCGGCTCGCTCAGCCGCCAGGCGCGTCCGCTGGAGCGCATCCAGTCCGGCATCTTCGTCAAGCGCCAGGCCCGCTGGCAATCGTCCGCGCGTGGCATCGGCACGGGCGTTTCCGTCGGCATGCTGCGCGAGACCCTGAACGGCTATCTCGGCACGGAACGCACGGCGCGCTCCTTCGCCACATTCGAGCGCAATGCCGGCCGGCGCATGGGCGATGACGAACAGGCCGACATGGCGCTCATTCACTTTTCCGAGCAATTGCTCGGCAGCGCCATCGGCTCGTCCTCGGCGCGCCTCGTCCTGTCGCTGGTGCTGCAGCGCGCCGAAGCGGCCTCCGGCGATGCCGCCTTCCTGCTCGATCAGGCAAGCGAGGCGCTGCAGTACAATCAGGGCCTGTTGCAGACGGCGCTCGCCCAGATCGATCAGGGCATTGCGGTCTTCGACGCGTCTAACAGGCTTACGGTCTGGAACAAGAGGTTCCGCGCGCTGCTCAACCTGCCCGAAGAGGTCGGCCAGGTGGGCTATCCGCTGATCAACATCATGGGCCGGTTGTCCTCGCGCGGCGATCTTACCGGCGACGAGGCGCGAGAGGCGCTGCGCCGGCTGCGCGCGCACGAGAGCGCCTTTCCGATGGTTCTCGACAAGGGACGGCGCATCATCGAGGTGCAGTCGCGCGCCATGCCCGAAGCCGGCATGGTCGTCACCTTCACCGATGTCACCCAGCGGGTGGAGGCCGATCTGGCGCTCAAGCAGGCCAATGAGACGCTGGAACAGCGCGTGGCCGCGCGCACGGCGGAGCTCACCGAGGTCAACAAGGCGCTGCGTGTCGCGCGTGCGGCCGCCGACGAGGCCAATATCGGCAAGACGCGGTTCTTCGCCGCCGCCGGGCATGACATCCTGCAGCCGCTCAACGCCGCCCGGCTTTATGCAACTGCGCTGGGCGAGCGCATGCCCGCCGACGGCGAGGATCGCGCATTCGCCGAGAAGATCGATTCCGCGCTGCAATCGGTCGAGGATATTCTGGGTGCTGTTCTGGACATTTCCAGGCTCGACGCCGGCGCGATGAAACCGCATTTCACCGCGGTGAATCTCGGCGACATGTTGAAGCGGGTCGAAACCGACTTTCGTCCGCTTGCCGATGAGCGGGGGCTGAAATTCACCGTGGTCAGATCGTCGCTCAAGGTGCGCTCGGACGCCCACGCCCTCAGGCGTCTGGTGCAGAACCTGGTGTCAAACGCGATCAAGTACACGATTTCCGGCAAGGTGCTGGTCGGCGTGCGCCGCCATGGTGATCACGCGGTGATCGAGGTGCATGACACCGGCATCGGCATTCCGGCCTCAAAGGCGGAAAGCGTGTTCAAGGAGTTCACCCGGCTGGACGAGGGCGCGCGCGCCGCCCAGGGGCTCGGTCTCGGCCTTTCGATCGTCGACCGGTTGGCCCGCATGCTCGAACACCCGGTCGCGCTTTCTCCTGCGCCTGGCGGGGGCACCGTGTTCCGGCTGACCGTGCCGCTTGCCGACGCCGGAGCCGAGACCGCGCCGCAGGCGGCAAAGCCGACGGGCCGTTTGCCCGGCCAGGCCATCGCCGGCCTCAAGGTGCTCTGCATCGACAATGAGGAGGCCATTCTCGAGGGGATGCGGGTGCTCCTCGGCGGCTGGGGAGCGGATGTCCACGTCGCCCGCAGCGCGGAAACAGCCGGTGCGATCGACATTGTGCCTGACGTCATCATCGCCGACTATCACCTCGACAATGGCGGCAGCGGCGTGCGCGCGGTCGTTGCCCTTCGCGAGCATTACCAGCGTCACGTTCCGGCCCTTCTGCTGACGGCGGACCGCACCCAGGACGTGCGCGACCTGGCGGAGGAGGAGGACATTGTCGTTCAGCACAAGCCGCTGAAACCGGCTTTGCTGCGCGCCTTCCTCAATCAGATCGCGATCTTCCACCGGGCGGCGGCGGAATAGGGGGCGCCCCTCGTTTATGTCTCCGGTCAGTCAGGCCATCCTTTGACCGCGCGAACCGACGCGACGCCTGAGCAATCCCAGCGAGGGCGAAAACCGGCCTTGCGGGTCGGCAATGTTCTAAAGCGCCTGTTTTATCCGCTCCAGCTTTCGCCAGCGCAGCGATGACCAGAGCGAAAGCCCGATCAGGCCCGCGCCGACAAGCCCGGTCACTGCTTCGGGAATATGAACGAGGGTCTGGGCGAACATGATTACCGCGAGCACCAGGATGGCGTAGAAGGCGCCATGCTCGAGAAAGCGGAATTGGGACAGCGTCTTGCGGTCGACCAGCAGGATTGTCAACGAGCGCACATACATCGCGCCGATGCCAAGTCCGATGGCGATCACCAGCAGGTTTTTCGTCAGGGCGAAGGCACCGACCACGCCGTCGAAGGAAAAGCTCGCGTCCAGCACTTCCAGATAGATGAAGGCGCCGAGCCCGCCTTGGGCCGCCGTTTTTGCCGCCTTGGCCTGGCTTGCATCCAGAAAGCCGCTCAGGATTTCGACGGCAAGGAAGGTGATCAGGCCGTAAAGCGCGGGATAGAGGAAATCTTGCGCGCGCTCTTCGGCCACCAGGCCGGAAAAGACGAGGATGAGAACGAGCGCAATGCCGATCTCGATGCCCTTGATCGAGGCCGATCGCGCCATCGGTTCCTCCAGCCAGGGCAGCCAGTGTACGTCCTTGTCATGATCGAAAAAATAGGTGAGCCCGACCATCAGAAGAAAAGTGCCGCCGAAAGCGGCGATCGGCAGATGGGCATGATGCATGATCTCGGCATAGGCGCGCGGTTCGGCGAAGGCCAGATGAATGGCGGCGATCGGTCCGATTTTCGCGGCAAGCGCGACGATGACTAGCGGAAAGACAAGCCGCATGCCGAAAACGGCGATCAGAATGCCCCAGGTGAGGAAGCGCCGCTGCCAGACATGACTCATCGCCTTCAGCTTGTTGGCGTTGACTACCGCATTGTCGAAGGAGAGCGAGATTTCGAGCACTGCGAGCACGGCGGTGATGAAGAGAAAGGTCAGCGCTCCGCCGGCCCCGAAGCTGAAATAGCCGTAGGCGGCACTGGCGAGAAGGCCGACCGCCGTGACGATGAAGGCCCATTTGAAATAGGAAAGGGTGGAGGTCATGGCAGCACCTTCGATGATGCGGCGATGTCGTTGGACGCGCATGCGCCTTGCGCATGCGATCCGACGCGATGGTTGTGAAGCATGATAGACATGTCCGCCGGCTAATTTGCGGGCGGTGCCGACATCACGAGAGCGCCGTCAAACTCTCGCCAGAGGGGCCCGGCACCGGGTTTGCCGTCGCGCGCGGATTTTGGGGGATGACCCCGTCGCGCAAAAAATGGCCGGCCCCTGCGGGTCTGCCCTGTTGCGATCGGCGCTCACAGATTTAGCCACGCCGCGCGCGCCGTCAACCCCTCCGGCGTTGTGACCTCTGATTATGGCCTGTCGGCTCCGGCGCTCCGGGCCGCCGACCTGTTTTTCAGCTTGCCGGAAAGCCCGCGGCGGTGGTAATGATCGCCATCAGGCCATGCGCGGGTATGATGTAATGGTAGCCTGTCAGCTTCCCAAGCTGAACGCACGGGTTCGATTCCCGTTACCCGCTCCAATGGATTGCGACGCGCCCTTCCGGGAGCGCCTCGCCGATTGCACGGCGCTTGCTCTCATCACGGGCCTGTCCGGCGCGCCTCAGCGGCTCTCTTTACGGCTCGGCCGATGCGCCGTCTTGCGCCACAAAAACGGGGCACGATAGAGCTCGGCCAGCGCCTTCCAGGCAGCAAAGGACAGCATCAGCCAGTAGATCGGCAGGTAGAGCGCATCCGCGCGCATCTGCCGCGCTTCCTGCGGCTGCATGCGGGACAGGCCGAGCCTCAGGAAAACCCAGTAGCTTGCCAGGATGTTGGCAATGTCGATGCCCGAGAGAACCTGGTGAAGCGGACCGGAATCATAGTCCGGATGGATGATCGCCGCGGTCGTCATGAACAGCGCGGCGAAAAGGAGCGGGTGCAGCAGCGAGGACAGGACGACGCCTGCGCCGTTGGCGAGGAACACCAGTGCGCCAAGCGTGCCCAGTTCCGAAAAGAGCCGGGATGGCTCGCGCAGCGCGACCAGAAGCGTCTGCAGCCAGCCCTTGATCCAGCGTGAGCGCTGGGCGATCCAGGCTTTCGCACTTGTCGGCGCTTCCTCCAGCGTCGGGTTGCCGATCACGCCGCAGTGATAGCCGAGACGGTGCAGCCTCAGGCCAAGATCGGCATCTTCGGCCACATTGTAGGGGTCCCAGGCGCGGCACGCGCGCAGGACATCGGTGCGGAAATGGTTCGACGTTCCGCCAAGCGGCAGGGGGAAACGGTGGCGCGCCAGAAACGGCAGGATGCCCCGGAAGAGGCCTGCATACTCGCAGGCAAACAGCGCCGAGATCCAGTTTTGCCCGATATTGTCGACGACAAGCGGCGCTTGCAGACAGCCAAGCGACGCCGGTCCCGTCCGAAAGGCGCGCCAGGCCTCGCGCAGCTGGTCGGGATGCGGCCGGTCTTCGGCATCATAGATGGTGAGAAGAGATCCGCGCGCGCCGGAAAGCGCGTAGTCCAGCGCCTTCGGCTTGGTGCGCGGCAGGGCCGGCGGAACGCTGACCAGTTCGAATTGCGGCGGCAGCCTCTCGGCCCTTATGGCGGCGATGGTGGCGCTGTCATCGGCTTCGCAGACAAACTTGACGTCAAGCCGCGAGGCAGGCCAGTTCAGTCTCTTCATGTGGTCGACGAGCTGCGGGATCATGTTGGCTTCGCGGTAGAGGGCGACCAGCACCGTATAGACCGGCAAGGCGCCTTCCTCTTCGTCTTCCACGGATTGCGTTTCCTCGCCGGGACTGCTTGCCACCGCCGCAAGCCGGATGAGAAGGGAGAGGGCGTAGAGAGTTGAAAACAGGATATGCGTCAGGAGCAGCGTCTCGGCGGTGAAAAGGACAAGTCCGACGAGAAAGGTGGCAACGCTGCCGCCGAGCAGAAAGCCCTGCTTGCCCCAGAACACGATCCGCGCCGAAAAGCGCGGTTCCCATACCATCAGCCGGTGGATCGTGTTGGCGAGCCGGCGCTGAGCCCCCACCTGCCAGACGGTCTCGCGGATCGTCGACGGCATGGTTACCACCACGGCCCGGCGAATGGCGGGGCGGAAGGAAAGGCGGGCATGCAGATCTGCCAGGTCTTTCGCGCGCGGGATGATCGCGAATGTCGCGCCGCCCTCGCCGCTTTCCAGGCGCAGACCGGACGGAGAGACCAGCAGCCGGTCGATCCTGCGCCGGTCGGAAACGGCTTCGGAGTCGATCCGTGCAAGGAAAGGCAGGCCGAGATAGAAGGCGAGGCGACGATAATAGGCCTCCGGCAGAACAGAGCCTTCGGCGAGAAGTTCGTCCTCTATGGTGGTGCCGTTTTGCCGGGCGGATGTTTCGGCCCGTTCGATCAGCGCGTCCTCGTAGCCAAGACGGCGCAGCATGCGCCGCTCGCCGGCAAACGGATCGCTCAACCGACCGTCCCGCCGGGCCGATGGCTTCGGGCTTGGGCGCGGTACCGCGTACAAGGACGAAGCCGTCATCGAACCCTCCTGAAACCCGCAATACGTGCAATTCTGCAGGTTTCAAGTAAAGGCACGTTTTGAAAAAATCACAACATGTAAGAGCGATTTTTATCAAATACACGCTAAGATTCTTCGAGCCTGCGGCCTGACCCTCGCGTTCCCGGCCAAAAAATCAACAACCGCGTCCAGATCATCGGCTTGTCGAAAAACGAGTCCCACTTTCGCGCCCGACGCTGACATCCAGAGCGGTTTCGCCTTTCACGGACGCGCGGAACCGCCCTATCTCTTTGTTTTGATGCATCTTTGCGGTCGCCAGATGATTCCATCTGACTGCGAAATGCGTTAGAGCGCGCGGTAGCGCGCAATCGCGCCGCGTTCGATTGCCGCACAGGTCAGTTTGTCGAGGTGCAACCTGTCGCGCAGCAACTGCAGCAGGCGGATCTCCTCCGGTCTGATCGCCTGGTCCACCGACATGATCTCGACCGCGAGCGCGTAGGCCGTGTCGTAAAGCCGCGCCGGCAGCGTGTCTCGGATGATTTCGAGGGCGATATCCATGCCCTCGTCGCCGGACAGGATGTCGGCGCAGGCATGGGCGACATCGGTTATGCGGTCCTCGTCAAACCCGCGGAAGGCCGGCAGCGAGCGGGTGATATGGCCGATGCGGGCCAGTTCGTCATCGCTCATGGCGCTGTCTACAGCTGAAGCCATGACCATCACATAGATCAGGGCATCATAATGAGTGAGCGGTGTCCGGGTCATAGGCATGTCTTTCGATTGGATGCGGATTTCAGCATTCTATTGGCTTTCCTGCATTTTCGCGGAGGTCAGGCGTTCCGGCTGACTGCGAAATGCTTCACTGGCTCGCCCAGATGATGCGGGCGATCCATTCCACGGCGGCAAGATCGAAGGTGAGGTTTTCGTGGGCGGGGTTGATCGACATGAGCTCGATCTGGCGGCTGGTGCGGCGCACCAGAACCTTGGCCATGACTTCGCCGTCATGGGTCTTGACCACGACGCGGTCGCCCTTGCGGGTTTCGGCGTTGGCCTCGACGATCAGCACGTCGCCGTCGCGGTAGAGCGGCAGCATGCTGTCGCCCTGCACCTCGAGCGCATAGACGCTGTGGCTGTCGCGCGCGGGCGCGGGGAAATCGACCTCGTCCCAGCCCTGGCCGACGGGAAAGCCGCCGTCGTCGAAAAAGCCGCCGGTGCCTGCGCGGGCAAGGCCGAGCAGGGGAATGGTGGAGGGTTGCGGCGGGAAGGCGCCTGATGGCGGCGCGCCCCTATCGTTCGCGCGGCCGGCTTCCGCGTCGAGAAAGGCAGTCAGATCGCTGCCCGTCGCATCGAGCACCTTGGCGATCGATTCCATCGACGGCCAGCGTTCGCGCCCGTCCTTGCCAAGCCGTTTGGACTTGTTGAAAGCGGTCGGATCAAGCCCGGCCCTGCGCGCAAGGCCCGAGGGGGTCAGCTTGTGGCGCGCGGCCAGATCATCGATCGCGTCCCAGATGGCGCTGTGGCGAAGCCTGCTGGACATGATTGTTCACTCCGGCCACGATGGCGCGTTGATAACGGCGGGACTATAACGCATGGCCTATCATGACGTAAAGCCATGACAGGAATAAAATCCTTTGTCGCGCGTCACGCGACCATGGCCATGTTGACCTTGCCCAACTGAATCACCGCCTGGGTGCGGCTGTCGACATTAAGCTTCAGGAGGATCGCCGAAACATGCGCCTTCACGGTCGCCTCGGATACGCCGAGTTCATAGGCGATCTGCTTGTTGAGAAGGCCCTCGCACAACATGCGCAGCACGCGCGACTGCTGTGGGGTGAGCGTCTGCAGCCGTTCCAGCATGTCGGCGATGTCGGGGTCGGTCTCCTCGCCGCCCTCGAAGTTCTCCGGCGTATAGATCTCGCCGGAAAGCACGGTGCGAATGCCGTTGCGCAATTCATCGATGCCGGCGGATTTGGAGATGAAGCCGGAGGCGCCGAGCGCCAGCGAGCGGCGGATCGTATCGTCGTCATCGCTTGCCGAAATCACCACGATCGGCAGGCTGGAAAACTCCGCCTTCAGCGTGATCAGGCCGGAAAGCCCGCTGACCCCCGGCATGGCGAGATCGAGCAGCAGCAGGTCCGCCTCGGGGTTTTCCCGGGCGGCCAGCTGCACGCCGTCGAAATCGCCAGCCTCGACAACGGCGTAATAGGTCGCCATGCCGCTGATGGCCTGTTTCAGGGCGCTGCGGAACAACGGGTGATCATCGGCGATCAGTATTGTCTGTCCGGTCATTTCCTGCCTCCTCCCAAAGGCAATGTCACAACCTGAGCTACTTGTCACGCGAGAGAGGCAACGCGTCAATGCTGCAACAAAACGACGTAAGTCTTTTCCATGATCGCGTGTTTGCAACGGATATCAATAAAAAAAACGGGAACGACGCGGAAAAGCCCGCATTTGCTGTTGCTTTCATGCGGCGGGTCTCAATTGTCATGGACTTTTGCCCCTTACTGGTTCAAACCGTGCCGCAACCAAGCCACCGGAGCCGATGCTCATGCCGCAACCGATATTCAAGATTGTCGCGCGCTCAGAATGGCAGGCCGCCCGCCTTGCCGGCGTCTATCGGGGTGCCCCCGTCGATCTTTCCGACGGGTTTATCCACTTTTCGACGGCGGAACAGGTGGAGGAGACCGCAGCCCGTCATTTCGGAGGACAGCGCGACCTCCTGCTGGTCGCGGTCGACCCGCAGGCGCTCGGGCCGGCGCTGAAATACGAGCCGTCGCGCGGTGGCGCGCTGTTTCCCCATCTTTATGCGGTCCTTCCCTTTTCCGCCGTGCTCTGGGAGAAGCCGATCCCCGAAACAAGAGCCGGCGGCCATGATTTCAGCGGGCTTGTCGCATGATCAACCTGTTCAAATGCGGCGCGCGCAACGCCGTCTTCATGCTCGATCCGGAAGTGGCGCACGGGCTCACCGTCAAGGGCATCGCATCCGGTCTTCTGCCGCGCGCACGCCATGCCGCCGATCCCCGCCTTGCCGTTTCCGCGGCAGGCCTGTCCTTTGCCAACCCGCTCGGCGTTGCAGCCGGCCTCGACAAGAACGGCGAGGCGATCGACGGTCTGGTCAAGCTCGGCTTCGGCCATGTGGAGGTCGGCACGGTCACGCCGCGCCCGCAGCCGGGCAATCCCAAGCCGCGCCTGTTCCGGCTGGTGAAGGACGAAGCGGTGATCAACCGCATGGGCTTCAACAATGATGGCCATGAGGCGCTTGCAGCCAGGCTTGCGGCCCGCAAGCGGCGCGGCATCGTCGGCGTCAATATCGGCGCGAACAAGATGTCCGAAGACCGGATTGCCGACTATGTCGCCGGCATCGCCCGTTTCTCCTCGCTTGCCGATTATCTCACCGTCAACATTTCCTCGCCCAACACGCCGGGCCTCAGAGACCTGCAGGCGCGCGAACAGCTCAGGCAGTTGCTCGATGCCGTCGCAGAGGCGCGGGAGAAGGCGGAATCCCGTTTGCCGGTATTCCTCAAGATCGCGCCGGACCTCACCGAGGCAGGGCTGGACGATATCATCGCCGAGGTCACGGCAAGCACGCTCGACGGCGTGATCGTTTCCAACACCACGCTTGCGCGTGACGGCCTGACGGACGCAAGACTGGCGGGCGAGAGCGGCGGACTTTCCGGCGCGCCGCTATTTGAACGCTCTACGGCGCTTCTGGCGCGCGTCAGAGAGCGCCTCGGGCCGGAAAAGGTGATCATCGGCGTCGGCGGCGTCTCGACCGGCGCCCGCGCGCTTGAAAAGATCCGCGCCGGCGCGGATCTGGTGCAGATCTATTCCGGCATGGTCTATGAGGGGCCGCAGCTGATCGCGGACGGTCTTGCTGCCATGCTGGAAGCGCTCGACAGGGACGGTGCGTCATCGCTTCGCGAATTGCGCGACACGGCCGTCGGTGATTGGGCGTCGAGGCCCTTTCAAGTCTAGCTGCTGAGGCACATGGACCAGAAAGGCGTGTTGCCGGAATTCGGGCTCGTCGCCTTGGCGACGCCAAGATGGGAATAATTTCCCAGCATGTTCTCCAGATGCCTGGGCGACACCACCCAGGCCCGGAATGCGCGCTCGGGCGTTGCCTGATGCATGGCGATGTTTTCAGCCGCCGGCAGCGGCAGGTCGTTGCGCTTGAAGCGGGCGGCAACGCTTTCCGGGCCGGTGATGTGGTTCATCCTGTCGGCAAGGGCCATGCGGCTTGCCTGGTCGGCGGCAACCGCGTTGCAGGCCCTGGACGCGCTGACCGGGGCAAGGCCGCGGCTTTCCCTCAGCTCATTGACCCAGGGCAGGAAGGTCGATGTCATCGTCGTGGCGCTGACCTCGCCGCGCGGCAGCCCGCTGCCGGAGAAGAGACTGCAGGCCGAAAGCCCGATTGCGAAGATTGAAAGCGCAAGGGCCCGGCGGCTGGTCGTGGATAGGGTCAACGGCGATAGCTCAAGATACGGATGATGATGAAGACGGGCACGACGATGATGGCGCCGAGCACGAAATAATGGCCGATCTCGCCAAGCGCTGCAAAGCCGCGCCGCCAGAGATTGCCGAAGAAATCGATGACGCCATACCAGATGTCGAGCGGGTGGATATTGAGCGCGGAGAAGATGAAGCCGACGATCAGCGAGACCACCAGCAGCCTGACGATCGTGCCGACGACGGTACCGCCCAAAAATCGATTGACTTCATTGCTCATTGCGCGCGTCCTTTTTCCGGCCCGTCCTTAAGGCGACATTGGGGCGCAATCAAGATGGAAACCGCTCCCGGGAAAGGCAAGACTCGCCGCGCAATTCCGCTTGCTTTTCGTCCTGAAAAGCGACATTGGCGGTCAGTCCAACTGTCCGGTCCCGACCCCTTTGAACATATTATTCTTCTCCTCCGGCGATCTGATCGCCGATCGCCGCGCCGATTATGCGCGGATGCTGGATGAGGCGGGCGAATTTGCCGCCGCAGCCGAACTGATGGAACAGGCGCTCGATCTTGCGCCCGGCTGGCCGGCCGGCCTTGCCATGCTCTCAGCCTATCTCGAACATGCCGGCGAGACCGACCGCGCGATCGAGACGCTGGAAATCCTGGAAAGGCTCGATGACGAGGACATTTTCGCCGCGCGGCTGAAGCTGGCCGTGCTCGGCGCTGCGCGTGCGCCCGCCCATCCGCCCGGACGCTATGTCGAGGCGCTGTTCGATTCCTATGCCGAGCATTTCGACGAGGCGCTGACGGAGCGGCTGGGCTACAGTGCGCCGCAACGTCTCGCAGCCCTTCTTGCCGAAACGGAGGGCGCCGACCGGCAGTTTGCGCTGGCTGTCGATCTCGGTTGCGGCACGGGGCTTTCGGGCGAGGCGTTCTCAGAGCGCGTCACCCGGCTTGAGGGTTTCGATCTGTCGCAGAACATGCTGCAGAAGGCGGAGGAAAAGGGGCTTTATGCCGTGCTGGCGCAGGCCGACCTGCTGCTGACGCCGGAAGAAAGCGGCCTCTTCGCCGAAGACATGCCATGGCAGCGCGCCGATCTGGTGATTGCGGCAGACGTGCTGATGTATCTCGGCGGTCTCGAAAGCCTGATGGAAAACGTCAGGGCGCTGATTGCACAAAACGGACTCTTCCTGTTTTCGGTGGAGGCCGGAGAGCCGGGAAGCGATTTCACCCTGCTGGCCTCGCTGCGCTACGCGCATTCCGCGGCCTATGTCAGGAAGCAGCTTGCGCAGGCCGGCCTGTCCTTGAAGGCGGAACGCAGCACGGTATTGCGCAAGGATGCCGGCGAGCCGGTGCCGGGCATCCTGTTTCTGGCAGAACGGAACATCCGGCCCGCATGACGCGTTGCAGACGAGGTATCTCTTGAAACATCACCAAGGAGGCCCGTCATGACCCTGACACCGGAACTCTGTCACGCTGCCCGCATCCTCGCCCATATCGACCGCGAAGCGCTTGCCCATGAAAGCGGTCTTGCCGAAGACAAGATCGCCGAATTCGAAAACGGCACGGCGGAATTCGGCGAAGCCAGCCGCGACAAGCTGAAGGTGACGCTCGAGGCGCTCGGCGTCGTCTTCCTGCCGGAAGAGAAAGAGGGCGGAGTCGGTATCCGGCTGAAGTTCACCGAGAGCGAAACCCGGCGCATCCTCAACTGGGAAGGCGAGGGCGGCCGCGTCAACCAGGACGACGTCGTCTGAGGATTTGACGAAAGCCCCGTTTTGGTTGAAGAAGAGGCCGGGATGCGCGCCAGCGTCCCGGTCATGTCATTCAGGGGGCGCCCCCCTTGTCGGGGCCCCTGTTCCAGCCGGACGATCGTCACGTGTCAGAAAACAGGTTTCTCAGAAACATCCTCAATTCAACCTCCGAAAGCCATTCGGTGCTGGAGGATGTCCAGGGCATCGTCACCGGCGCGATGCTCGCCTCGCTCGGCGTTCTGGTGCTGAAGGCCGGCGGGCTTCTGACCGGCGGCACGGCTGGCCTTGCCTTTCTTCTGGTCTATTCGACCGGCATCGGCTTCGGACTTGCCTTCTTTACGGTCAACCTGCCGTTCTATTATTTCGCCTGGAAACGGCTCGGCCTCGCTTTCACGCTGAAGACCTTCATTGCCGTCGGCCTCACCTCGGTGCTGACCGGCATCATCCCGCGCTTCCTGTCGATCGGCGATACCCATCCGCTGGCCGCCGGCCTCTTCGGCGGCGCGTTGGTCGGGACAGCACTTCTGATCTTCTTTCGCCACAGCGCCAGTCTCGGCGGCTTCGGCATATTGGCGCTGTTCCTGCAGGATCGCTTCGGCTTCAAGGCAGGCTATGTCCAGCTTGGCCTCGACGGCATGGTGCTGGTGCTCTCCTTCTTCGTGGCAACGCCCTTCATCATCGCCTGCTCGATTGCCGGCGCGCTGGTCATCAACCTCATCCTCGCCTTCAACCATCGCCGCGACCGCTATATCGCAATGTAGAAAAGCCTTTCCCGTGGCGTTGTTTCCTGTAATCGTAGCCTCATGAACGAAACGGAAACATTGCCGGAGCGCTTTCGTCGCTGGTTTGCGGCGAAGGGCTGGCAGCCGCGCCCGCACCAGCTGGACCTGCTCAAGCGCGCAGGCGGCGGCGAGGACATGCTGCTGATCGCGCCCACCGGCGCAGGCAAGACGCTGGCCGGCTTCCTGCCCTCCCTTGCCGATCTCGATGCCCGAGGCCCGCTAAAGCCCGGAACGCGGCCGCGCGGGGTCCATACGCTCTATATCTCGCCGCTGAAGGCGCTGGCCGTCGATATCGCCCGCAATCTGGAACAGCCGGTCGCCGAAAGCGGCCTTGCCATCACCATGGAGACCCGGACCGGCGACACGCCGCAGGCCAAGCGCCAGCGCCAGCGCCTGAAGCCGCCGGACATCCTGCTGACGACGCCGGAACAGCTCGCGCTCTTGCTGGCCGGCAAGGACGCCGACCGCTTCTTCGAGGACCTGCGCTTCGTGATCTTCGATGAACTGCATTCGCTGGTCACCTCCAAGCGCGGCCATCTCCTGTCGCTCGGCCTTGCGCGGTTGAGGCGGCTGCGCCAGGAACTGACGGCGATCGGTCTTTCCGCCACGGTGTCCGACCCGATGGAATTGCAGCGCTGGCTGGTGGCCCAGACCGGCGAGGTGGACCCGCCCCATGCCGGGCTGATCACCGTTGCCGGCGGCGCGCGGCCGGAAATCACCATTTTGAGGACGTCACAACGCATCCCCTGGTCCGGTCACTCGGCGCGCTATGCCGCGCCCGACATCTACGCGGAACTGAAACGGCGCAAGATGACGCTGATCTTCGTCAACACTCGCTCGCAGGCGGAGATCGTGTTTCAGGAACTCTGGTCGATCAATGACGACAATCTGCCGATTGCGCTGCATCACGGCTCGCTCGATGTCGGCCAGCGTCGCAAGGTGGAGGCGGCGATGGCCGCCGGCAGGCTCAGCGCCGTTGTCGCCACGTCGACGCTCGACCTCGGCATCGACTGGGGCGATATCGACCTTGTGATGCATATCGGCGCGCCGAAGGGCGCAAGCCGGCTTGCCCAGCGCATCGGCCGCGCCAATCACCGCATGGACGAGCCGAGTCGCGCCATTCTGGTGCCCGCCAACCGATTCGAGGTGATGGAATGCCAGGCGGCGCTCGATGCCAATTATGTCGGCGCGCAGGATAGCCCGCCGATTGGCGACGGCGCGCTCGATGTGCTGGCCCAGCACGTGCTCGGCATGGCCTGCGCCGGCCCCTTCGATCCGGACCTGTTGTTTGACGAGGTGCGCTCGGCGCTGCCTTATCATTGGCTTTCCCGTGAGACTTTTTTCCGCGTGGTCGATTTCGTCGCCACCGGCGGCTATGCGCTTCGCACCTATGAACGCTATGCCAAGATCAGAAAGACCGCCGACGGACTCTACCGTCTGACCCACCCTGATTTCGCCCGCCAGTATTGGCTGAACCTCGGCACCATCGTCGAGATGCCGATGCTGAAGATCAGGCTTGTTCGTCCCGGCAAGCGCGGAGGGCCCTTGCGCGGCGGCGCGGTGCTGGGCGAGGTCGAGGAGTATTTCATCGAAATGCTCAGGCCCGGCGACACATTCCTGTTCGCCGGCAAGGTGCTGCGGTTCGAGGGCATCCGGGAGAACGAGTGCATGGCGTCCGCCGCCTTCGACAGCGACCCGAAAATTCCGGCCTATGCGGGCGGCAAGTTTCCGCTGTCGACCTTTCTGGCGGACGGCGTGCGCGCCATGCTGGACGACGAAGAGCGGCGCAAGGCGCTGCCCGCGTCCGTGCGTGAATGGCTCTCGCTGCAGGAGCTGCATTCGCATCTGCCCAAGCGCGGCGAGCTCCTGGTTGAAACCTTTCCGCTGGAAAACCGCTTCTACATGGTCGTCTATCCCTTCGAGGGCAGGCTTGCGCACCAGACGCTCGGCATGCTTTTAACCCGGCGGCTGGAGCGGGCGGGCGCGCAGCCGACCGGCTTCGTGTCCACGGATTATTCGCTCGCCGTCTGGGGCCTGAAGGATATCGGCGAAATGTTGGCCTCCGGCGCGCTCGACCTCAAGGCGCTGTTTGACGAGGACATGCTGGGCGATGATCTGGAGGCCTGGCTCGATGAAAGCTACATGCTCAAACGCACGTTTCGCGCATGCGCGACGATCGCCGGGCTGATAGAGCGCCGCTATCCCGGCAAGGAGAAGACCGGCCGTCAGATGACGGTGTCTGCCGACCTGATCTATGACGTGCTGAGAAGCCACGAGCCGGATCATATCCTGTTGCAGGCGACCCGCGCGGACGCGGCTTCCGGCTTGCTGGATATTGCCCGCCTTGGCACAATGCTTCAACGAATCAAGGGGCATCTGACGCATTACCGTCTGAAGCGCGTCTCGCCGCTCGCCGTCCCTGTGCTTCTGGAAATCGGTCGCGAAAGCGTCAATGGCGGGGCCGGCGAGGCGGTGCTGCGCGAGGCCGTCGATGAACTCGCCGCGGCGCTTGAGGCGGCGGAAAGCGAAGACGCTTACGAAGGGCAGGAAGAAACCGAAGTATGAGCCTGACCACGGCATCATTGAAGAGTGGCAATTTGAGCGATGCGGGGCCGTTTTTTGCCGGCCATCCAGTCGTTTTCGATTGCTCCGGCGCGCTGTTCTTTCCCGTGCTTTCGTTGCTTGTCGTTTCCGACCTGCATCTGGAACGCGGTGCGGCGCATGCCCGGCGCGGCGTTTTCGTGCCGCCCTACGACACGGCGCGCACGCTCTCCGCTCTTTCAGCCGTGATCGCCCGCTATCGTCCGGCCCGCGTCGTCTCGCTCGGCGACAATTTTCACGATCGCGTCGGCGCGCGCGAGATGGCGGACGATCACCGCGCGGCGCTCTCGGCGCTTGCCACAGGCCTTGATTGGGTGTGGATCAACGGCAATCACGATCCCGACGGCGTTTTTGGCCTGCCGGGCCGCGTCTTTGATGAATGGACATGCGAAGGGCTCACCTTCCGTCATGAGCCGTCGCGAGGGGGAAAAGCGGAAGTCTGCGGTCACCTTCACCCCTCCGCCACGCTCAGCCGTCCGGGCAAATCCGTCCGGCGGCCCTGTTTCGCGATGGACGAAAACCGGCTGATCCTGCCGGCCTTTGCCACCACGCGCGGCGGCCTCGATCTGCGCCACAAGGCCTTTGCCGGCCTGTTCGACCGCGCGGCGCTCACCGTCCGCATGCTGGGGCCGGACCGCGTCTATGCGCTGCCCTTTGCGGCGCTTGCCGGGTAGGGCCCGGAACCTCAGTTCTTCCTGAAGACGACGCTTGCGAACCAGCCGGAGAAGAGCGCGATGAACACCGCGCCAAGGCCGTAGAACAGCGGGTATTCGTGGGCGGCGGTGGTCAACTGGGCCTCAAGCCCGGTCTTGACCACATTGAGCGGCAGGTTCTGCGTTGAGATCTGGCGTCCTTCCTTGAACAGATAAGCCTGCACGGTGTGGGTGCCTTCGGGAATGTTCACCGGCAACCTCAGGCTCGCGCGAAACAGGCTGTTGGAAACGAATTTCACGCCGTCATCCTCGGTATCGTAAAGCCCGTCGGCCGCGTTCAGCCGAAGCATCGCCTCACGGAAGGTCGCGACATCGCTGGCATCGCCGAAATAGCCGACCGGCGAAATGCGCAGATGGGTGACGCCAATGCCGCCGGAATTCAGTTCCTGCGGCGATGTCACGTCTTCCAGCGGGCGCGTGCTGGAAATCGAATAGGAGCGCGGCACATGTTCGAAGGAAATGGTCTGGCGGTTGATCCAGATGCCGAAGACCCGCTCCTTGCGCCGCACGTCGGCCTCCGCCTTCGGGCCTTCGAGGATCACCACGATGTCATAGCCGCCCTTTGACAGAAGGATCGGATCGGCATCGTTGATGGCGCCGAACACGGTGAGGTCGGCGCCGGAGAAGTCCGAGGTGATGGCGATCTCGTTGGTCGATGTGCCGATCTCCAGCGTTTCCTGCTGGATGACGGGCGCCTGTTCCTGCGCCAGGGCAAGGGCGGGAGCAATGAGGAGTGCGAGGAGCGACAGGAGGGTTTTCATCATTCCGGCGCCCCCTCGAAGACGACGGAGAACAGGTCGGTCGGGGTTGCCACCAGGCCGATGGCGAGGCGCACGCCGACGGCCAGGATGAGCAGCGCGAGCAGCGCGCGCAGCTGTTCGCCCTTCAGCTTCTGTCCGACGCGCACGCCGTATTGCGCGCCGATCACGCTCGACATCATCAGGATCGTGGCGAGCACGATATCGACCGCATAATTGGTCACGGCCTGAACCACGGTCGTGTAGGCGGAGACGAAGATGATCTGGAACAGTGATGTGCCGACGACGATATTGGTCGGGATGCGCAGCAGGTAGATCATCGCCGGCACCATGATGAAGCCGCCGCCGATGCCGAGTGAGGAGGTCAGGACGCCGATCGTGCCGCCGAGCAGGAACACCGGAATGACGCTCAGATAGAGCTTCGACTTCTTGAAGCGCATCTTGAAAGGCAGGCGGTGGACCCAGTTGTGCTGGCCGGGCTTGCGGAAGGAGACCGGCTTCTGGCTGGCGCTGCGGCGGATCGCCCTTATGCTTTCCACCAGCATCAGCGCGCCGATCGAGCTCAACAGCACCACATAGAGGATCGAGATCACCAGATCGAGCTGGCCGAGATCGCGCAGAAGCGAAAACAGCCATACGCCGATCGTCGCGCCCACGAGACCGCCGGTCAGAAGCACCGTCCCGAGCTTCATGTCGAGCGTGCCGCGCCTGAAATGGGTGAGCGTGCCCGAGACCGAAGAAGCGACCACCTGGCTCGCTCCGGTGGCAACGGCGACGACCGGAGGAATATGGTAGAAGATCAGGAGCGGCGTGATCAGGAACCCACCGCCGACGCCGAACATGCCAGAGAGGAAACCGACTGCCGCGCCCATGCCGAGAATGACGAAGATATTCACCGAAAGTTCGGCAATCGGCAGGTAAATCGACACGCGTTTCCCCAATAGCGGAACGGCCGGACGGGTTTCGTCCAGCCTGTTTAAGGTCCGGTTTCTTTCTGCGACTTGATGTCGCTTGTGTCAATTCAAACGGTTGCGATCCGCTTATTCTTCTCAGACGCTGTTGCCGTTGAGCAATGTCTCCACCAGAGCGGGCGTGATCGCGCCGTTTGGCTCAAGGCCGTTTTTCGTCTGGAAGGCCTTGATCGCGGAATCGGTCTTTGCGCCGAGAAGTCCGTCTTCGGGACCGGCGTCATAGCCGCGTTCATTGAGGATCGACTGAATGTCGCGGACGATCGCCTGCTTGTCGGGCGCGCTTGCGACCTTTTCCTGCGGCAGCCATTCGGGCGGCGCGGTCACTGTATTGGCGGCCGGGAGAGGTTCCCTGGCTTCCCAGTCCGCTGCGAGCTTCCGGCCGCGGTTGAGATCGGCGTCGGACAGGGCTTCGGCCACTTCGTTGCGCCGCTTGGCGGCTTCCTCGTCGCCGCCGTCCGCGGCGATCGCAAACCATTTGTAGGACTGGGCGAGATCGCCATCGACGCCGGCGCCGCGCGCATGCAGGATGGCGAGATTGAACTGGCTGTCGGCGACACCGTGCTCGGCGGCTTCCCTGAACCATTTCGCGGCTTCGGCGAAGTCGGGTTTGCCGCTGCCGGCGCCGTTTGCGAGCATGACGGCGAGGTTGTGCATGGCGCTGACATTGCCGGCCCGGGCGGCCGAGCGGTAGAGCGTGATCGCCTTCGCTGCATCCTGGTCGACGCCGATGCCCTTCTCATAGAGGCTGCCGAGCTGGAAGGCGGCAGGCGCGGAACCGCGTTCGGCGGCTTCGTCGAACCAGACGGCCGCTTCGGCCGGATCACGCTTGAGACCAAGACCTTCCTGGTAGCGCATGCCGATCTCGTAAAGCGCGTCCGGATTGCCGTTCCGCGCCGCATCGGCGAGTGCGACCGGCTTTATGGTCCTGGGAACGGCAATGTCGAGCGGTGCGGGTTCCTTCGGTCGCTGCGCGGTCAGCGCCTCGCTCTTTCCGCTTGCCTCGGGCGGCGGCGAACTGCTGACGGCAGCGGCCGGCGTCTTCCGGGCCGCTGCCTGCGGGTCTTTGCGGACCGGCGCCGAGGGCACCGACGACGCCTCGCGTGCGGCCGACGGCGCGGCCAGCATGTCGAGTACATCCTTGGTGGTGACCGACGCGGTTTCAACCGGTGCTTCCATTTCGCGCGGCCTGGCAGCCGGCGGGGCGGCGGCAACGGGCGGCTCGGCGGGGGCAGCCTCCGGCGTTGAAACGGGACTGCCGGCCGTCGCGGCGACGGGCGCATCCGGCTTGATGCTGCCGGTCACGAGTGTGTTGTCGGCCTCGATCATGCGGAAGGCGTCGGCGGCGGGTGCGGCGGCAATCTCGCGGGCCTCGGCGGCGAAATTGGACTTGACCACGCCGCGTTCGGGCGCGCGCAGGGAGGGGGCGGCCGCGACGTTGCGGGTTGCCGGGGTCTGCGGCATCGCCTGGTCCGCCGGCGCGCGCGCCGGCGCGGCAAGGCTCGGCGGGTTGTTCTCGAAGGTCTTGACGGCCTCCATGATGGTTTCCCGATCGCGCCCGAAATCGGTGAGGAAGGGGTAGGCGACGATGGCCAGCAGAATGGCGCCGGCGGCAAGGTAGACGGGCCTGCGCGAGAAGCCATCGCCGGCGGCCCTGTCGCCATTGCCGTCCTTCGCGTGCCTGTCTGCCTTGGGCGAAACCGAGGGCGTCATGTCCTCGGCGTTGGCGAGCGCCGAACGGGCGGCACGGCGCGCCGCGGCAATCAGGTCGCCCTGCGGGCCGATGGCGGATAAGCGCTGGTTGCGCGGGCCTGCGGGCTTGCCGGGATCGCGCTTCTTGTATTCGGTCCTGGCCACGGGCCGGTCATGGACCGGCAGCACCGGGCCTTCGAACTTCTGTCCGGCGCGCACGCGCGAGAGGATATCGAGCACATCGTTGCTGGCCGTGTCGTCTGTCCTGACCTCGGGGGCAGGGACGGGCCTTGCTGCCGGCGCTGCAAAACGGGTCTCGAAGCGCGGCGGTTGCCGCTCTTCCCGGACTGTTTCCTCAGCGTCGCGCTTCGCTTCCGGTGCGGCGGACGCCGCTGTCGCGACGAAAGGGCCGGGCTCCTCGCGCCTCCGCTCACCGGTCGACGCCCTGCCGTCATCATCGACGTTCAGCGTGTCGAGCCTGCCCGCGATCGTCTTCAGCGTTTCATGCAGGGACGCGGCGCTCTCGCTGTCGCGGCCGGCCTTATGGAGGTTTCTCATGTCGGCGGCCAGCGCCTTGATGACGGCGATATGTTCGTCGGCCTCGCCCTTGCGGCGGGCCTCGAACGTCTTCAGCGCCTCCTCGGCGGCATGTTGCGCCGCCTCGATGAGATAATCGTCATTGCTGGCCGTCAGGCTCTCGATGCGCGCGCCGATGCGGTCCTCAAGCTCGGCCAGCGGCAGTTTGGGATCAGGCCGGCTGACGAGCGTGGTCAGTTCGGCGATCTGGCGCTCCAGTTTGGAAAGCGCGGGCGCGCCGGTATCGCGCCGACTTTCGTCGAAACGGCTGGCAAGGGCGGAAAGCTGGGCGCTGAGGCGTTCCTCCGCGCCATCGTTTTCCAGCGCGGCGATCCGGCGCGTGATGCGCTCTTCCGTACCGGAAAGATCAAGCGCGTCGATGCGGGCGGCGAGGCGCTTCTCGAAAGCTTCCGTGTCCAGGGATGCTGTCCTGCCGGCGGGCTCGCTTACGCGCGCCGGCATGGCGGAAATCTGGGAGGAGAGCCTGCGCTCGGCGCCGGCGAGATCAATGCGGGAAATGTTGTCGTTGATCTTCGCCACGGCCTGGTCGAGTGCCGCCGGCTCGATGCCGCGGCGGCCGTTTTCGATGAGGCCGGCAAGCCGTCTGATCTCGTCGCGAAGCGCTGCCCGGTCATCATCGCCCGTGGCGGAAAGGCTTAGCGAATCCAGTTTGGCGGCAAGGCGGCGTTCGCTGCCCTGAACGTCGATGCGCCCGATCCGCTCGTTGATGCGGCTGACGACGTCTTCGAGCGCGCGCGGCTCCAGCGCGCTGTCGGCGACGAGGCCTGCCAGGCGGTCCAGCTGTGTCTTCAGCTCACGCCGGTCGTCTTCTCCGAAGCCGGCGGACGCGGTGGCCTCGATCTTCTCGGAAAGCTTGCGCACCGCGCCGTCCATGTCGATCCCGCCGATCTTGTCGGAGAGCTCGGCAACGGCCTTGCCGAGGGCGTGGCGGTCCACTCCCGGGCCGATCCGTTCCACGGCGGCGGCGAGCTTTTCGATGCGCGCCTCAAGCTTCAGATGTCCGTCATCGCCGCGATGGCCTTCGAAACGACGGGCCATGCCGTCGAGGTTTTCCAGAAGCGTTGCCTGTTTGGCGCCCTGGTCGCGCATCTGCCAGTCGACGGCGGTAACCGCGCTCGCAAGTTCGGACAGCCGCCCCTCGAGCCGTTCGATTGCGGCATCGCGGACGGGTTCGGTCTGCCGGCGTCCGAGGTTTTCGAGATTGCGGTTGATGTCGTCGATCCGCCGTTCGATTGCGCCGATCTGCCCATCGAGCTTCTTGCCGACGGCGGGAAAGCGGGTGCACAGCATCTCCATGGCCTGGGCCAGCGACGACAGGCGGTGCTCGATATCCTCGAGGCTGCGGGCGCTGTCATCGTCGTCGGCCTGGCGGCGGAGGTCATCAATGCCGCGCGCAAGGGCTGCCAGTTCGGCATCGAGCCGGCCGGCATCGAAGGGGGCAAGCTGGCGTTCGATGTTTTCGAACCGGTTCTCCAGCCGGGTGATGCTCTTGGCGTCGGCAAGGCCGCGCAGAAGCGACTGCAGATGGTCGAACTCGGCCATCAGCCGGCTGTCGTCATCGGCCGCCGCATTGGCAACCAGCCAATCCACGGCCTCGGAAATGCGGATCAACTCACCGCGGGTTTCCTCATCGAGATCGCGCGTATCGGTCTGCCGGTCGAGATGGCTGAGCATGGTGTGCAGCCCGGCAAGCTCGTCGCGCAGGCTTGCGGAGAAGTCCTCGCGCACGCTGGCGCGCAGATCTTTCAGCGTGCGGCCGATCTCGCGCAGTTCGGCGTCGACGCGGGCGGAGCCGGGGTTGGGCATGGCTGAGCGTTCACGCGGGAACCGCTCCTGCTGGGGCTCGGGAAAGCGGCGCGGGGCGGGGCGCTGCGGCGAGGGGCGCGCTTCCATCAGATCGCTTAGGCGCGACTCGAGCCCTTCGATCGTGCGGTTGAGCGCATCGAGGGAGGGCCTGCCGCCCGTTGCGTCCTGGGTCATCCGCGTTTGCGCCATGGTTTTCGCCCGCTCTGGTTGGCGGTTCCTGCGGCGCATCAAGCAAGCTGTCCCCTTTACGCACGCAAGACCGCATCATAGGTCCTGACCATAGCTTTCGCCGAACATGGTAAAGAAGTTGTTAATTCTTCGGGCAAACCCGGTGTTGGGCGCCGAAAGTCCCGTTCGGCAGGCGCTTCAGCCGGTGGTGATCAGCGTGGCGCCGAGGATCGGGCCGGGATTGCCCGCCTTGTCGGTCGACTGCAGGAGAATGGCACAGCCATCGCTCTCGCGGGCGTCGAGCACACGGGCGGGAAGGGTGATCCGGGTCGGCGAACCGTGCCACATGCCGACCGTCTGCACATCGGTCACGATGTTGCGGTAGGTGATCGTCTTGCCCTTGTTCTCGCCTTCCTTGATGGCGACCTCTTCCTCGCCCTTGAGATAGACGACGAGGACGTCCGCCCTGCCGGAGCCCGCGCCGATATCGATCAGCACCTCGTCGCCGTGCATTTGCGTGGAAACCGGTACGTTGAGGCCGTCTCCCTCGGCGGCAAGCGTTCTGAGGCTGTCGTTGAGGTCGGCTCTGCTGGTGCCGATCATCTGCTCGCGGCCGTTGAGGATCGCCTGCGGGGTGTAGACCCCGCTGCGGCCCATGGCTTCGCCATAGGCATATTGCCGTTCGGTGTTTTGACGGCTGCTCATCGTGTCCTTCCAGCCGAGATAGTTCCAGTAATCGACGTGAAAGCTCAGGACGATGATGTCCCCTTGGTCGGCGATCTCGGCTGCTGCCCTGTCGGCCGGCGGGCAGGACGAGCAACCTTGCGAGGTGAACAGCTCGAGGACACCGAGCGGGTTCTGGATCTTGCCCGCCTCGGCCGTGGAGAAGGCGAAAGCCGCAATAAAGGCGGCCGATATGATCGTCTGCTTCAGCACGGCAGGAACCTTCACCGGTTAAAGGGATCGCGCGGCCATTATCAGCCGGCGCTTGTCAAGCACGGCGTCAATCTAGCCTCATCGCTCTTCAACCGAAAGTCACGATGGGGTGAAAAAAACATGTAATCAGAAGATGACGGTCTTCCCCGTCCAGAGAGCCGCTGCGATCGGTACCAGCGCCACGAGCGCGAACAAACCGTCGCGGCTCAGCATTGCATAGGCGACCAGCATGACGGCAAGCCCGAGAAGGGCCGAGGCGAAAGGGACAAGCTCGAGAACCGGCATGAAGGCGCCGGCCAGTACGCAGGCAAAAGGCAGGATGAGGGCAATGGGATCGCGGAACAGGAAGGCGAGCCGCCGGCGCGAATGCCGGTCGATGAAACGGGTCGCAGGCAGCATCTTCTTCATCGCCCCGGCCGCCTTGTCGCTCTCGATCGAGCGGTTGCGGATGAAGCCCGGGAGCCAGATGCTCTTCTGCCCGATCAGCCGCTGACCGGCGATCAGCACGATCATGATGCCGAACAGCGAGGACAATCCCGGCACGCCGCCCAGCGGCGACATGACCAGCAGAGACGGCAGGATCAGGAGCGGCACGAAGGAGGCCGATCCGAAGGTGGTGAGCATGTCGTCAACGGAAACCCGCTCTCCATCGGAATGGTCGAGCGCCTCGCGGGTGATCCCGGTCAGCGCGTTTTTGTCGTCGTCCTGGTTGCTGCTCACGCTTTGCTCCGCTCAATGTGTCCCTTGGCGGCAAAACGCGAAGGCGCGCGCATCGTTCCGATTTCAAGTACGAAGGATTTGCAACCCGGTCTGGCGGGTTCAGGCGGTGGCGCGGCCCCAGGCTTGCGTCTCGCTCGTCACCGGCGTCTTGTCCGCGGCGGCCTTTTGCATCACCTCTGCGAGATAGCAATCCTGGGCGGCTTCGGCGAAGCTGTAGGATGAAATGCCCCTTTCGACGAAACGCCGCATGTTCTGCAGGCAGGTCGCGACCGCGATCTCATCATCGGTCAGGTGCGGACCGGGGAAGGGGTTTTCGTAGACATAGCGTCCGCCGGCCATGATGGCGTGGTGGTGATAGCCCTCGAAATTGGTGAAATGTCCCTTGTCCATGCGGGCAAGTTCCACAGACATCGGCGTGCGCTCGTCGATCAGATAGGTTGCACGCTCCGGCGTGATCTCGCCGCGTTCGCCGCGCACGGTGATGCGCGGCGCGCGGATGCGGCTTCTGTGCTGGCTCTCGGCAAAGTCGTAGATGCCGATCCTGTCGCCGAAATCGAAGGTGGCGATGGTCTGGTTGGCCTCGATGATCTCGAGGCGTTCCGGCTGGTCGTAGCGGCCCGGCCCCTTGACCACGGGCAGCGAAAAACTGCTGGCAGTGACAGTCGCGTTTTCAAAGCCGATGCCGAGCAGTTTCCGCATGACGGAAATGCCGTGATAGGTCTGCATGATCGAGACATGGGCGTAGCCGGGCGTTCCGATCAGCCCGTCGGCGATCAGGCGCCGCATTGCCGAAATGACCGGGTGGAGGAAATACTGCTCGGCCACCTCGATCCTCGCGCCCGCCTCGACCAGTTCGTGGAGCGCGCGCAATCCATCATGATCGGGGGCGACCGGAGTTTCGGTGAGGACCGGAAGGTCGCGCGCGGCAAATTCCGAGATACGTTCGACGATCTCGCCCTTTCGCACCGAAACGACAGCGAATTCGGGCCGTTTTGCCGCCAGAAGCGCGTCGACAGAATCAAATACCGCGACGTTCCAACGCTCCGCCAGCGCCCTGCGTTCAGCCTCCGGCCGACCTGAGACGATGCCGACGGCGCGGAAATGGTCGGGAAGAACTCCGGCGATCTTGAGAAAGAACGACGCCCGCCATCCCGAACCGATGACTGCGAAGGGTATGGGTGACATGCTCGAAGGTTCCCTGAAAATGCGCTTGAGAGGTGGGTTACAGGGTGTATGGCCTCAACACAACCTGCCCATACCGCCTGGACCCTCGTGTCAAACACGAGGAAGACACGCTGTGGAGGGAAGGTCAGGCACAAAAAAAACCGGGCAGCTTGCGCTGCCCGGCTTCAAATCTCACATCGATGGCCATGGCCTTCTCAGGCAGCCAGATCGCGCAGCACCGTCTGCAGGATGCCGCCATTGTTGACGTAGGTGAGCTCGTCGAGCGTATCGATGCGGCAGAGGATCGGAACGTCCTTGACCGTGCCGTCGGAGAAGGTGACCTTGGCGATCTTCTTCTCGCGCGGCTTGATGTCGGCGAGGCCTTCGATCGAGACGGTCTCGTCGCCCTTGAGTCCGAGATTTTCCCAGGTCGCGCCGTCTTCGAAGGTGAACGGGATCACGCCCATGCCGACGAGGTTGGAGCGGTGGATACGCTCGTAGCTTTCGGCAATCACGGCGCGCACGCCGAGCAGGTTGGTGCCCTTGGCCGCCCAGTCGCGCGAGGAGCCGTTGCCATATTCGCCGCCGGCGAAGATGACGAGCGGAACGCCTTCCTTCTTGTATTCCATCGCCGCGTCGAAGATCGACATCTCTTCCTTGGAAGGATAGTGGATGGTGTAGCCACCTTCCTTGCCGTTCGGGCCGAGCATGTGGTTGCGTAGGCGGATATTGGCGAAGGTGCCGCGCATCATCACTTCATGATTGCCGCGCCGCGTGCCGTACTGGTTGAAGTCGGCAACAGCCACATCGTGACCCATCAGGTATTCGCCGGCGGGCGACTGAGCCTTGATCGAACCGGCCGGGGAAATGTGGTCGGTGGTGATCTTGTCGCCAAACATGCCGAGAATGCGGGCGTCCTTGATGTCAGAAACGGCCGTTGGCGTCTTGCCCATGCCGACGAAGTAGGGCGGGTTCTGGACATAGGTCGAGTTATCGTCCCAGGCATAGGTCTGGCCGTCGGGAATCTTGACCGCCTGCCAGTTTTCGTCGCCCTTGAAGACGTCGGCATATTTGGTCTCGTAGAGTTCGCGGGTGACGTATTTCTCGATCGTCTCCTGCACTTCCTTCGAGGACGGCCAGATGTCCTTGAGGTAGACCGGGTTGCCGTCCTTGTCCTCGCCGAGCGGCTCGGTGGTCAGGTCCTTCCTGACCGTGCCGGCCAGCGCATGGGCGACAACCAGCGGCGGGGAGGCCAGGTAGTTGGCCTGAACGTCCGGCGAGATGCGGCCTTCGAAGTTGCGGTTGCCGGAGAGAACGCCGGCGGCAATCAGGCCCTTGTCATTGATGGTCTTGGAGACCGGGCCCGGCAGCGGACCGGAATTGCCGATGCAGGTGGTGCAGCCGAAACCAACAAGGTTGAAGCCGAGCGCGTCGAGATCCTTCTGCAGGCCGGCCTTTTCCAGGTATTCGGCAACGACCTGCGATCCGGGCGCGAGCGACGTCTTGACCCAGGGCTTGGTTTTCAGGCCCTTCGCGACGGCGTTGCGGGCGAGAAGTCCGGCGGCGATCAGCACCGTGGGGTTGGAAGTGTTGGTGCAGGACGTGATCGCGGCAATGGCGACATCGCCATGGCCGAGATCGTAATCGGCGCCTTCGACGGCATAGCGCTTCTCGATCTCGCCCTTGTCCTTCTTGTACATGTCGACCATGGCTTCGGAGAAGCCGGATGCGATGTTTTCCAGCGCGATGCGGCCTTCCGGACGCTTGGGGCCGGCCATCGACGGCACGACGTCGCCGAGGTCGAGTTCCAGCGTGTCGGTGAAGACCGGATCCTCGCCGCCCGATTCGCGGTACATGCCCTGTGCCTTGGTATAGGCGTCGACCAGCGCGATGCGCTCCTTGGTGCGGCCCGACATGTCGAGGTAACGCAGGGTTTCGAAGTCGACGGGGAAGAAGCCGCAGGTGGCGCCGTATTCCGGACCCATATTGCCGATGGTGGCGCGGTCAGCGAGCGTCATCGAATCAAGGCCGGCGCCGTAGAACTCGACGAATTTGGAGACAACGCCCTTCTTGCGCAGCATCTGCACGACGGTCAGCACGAGGTCTGTCGCGGTCACGCCTTCCTTGAGCTCGCCCGTCAGCTTGAAGCCGATGACTTCCGGCAGCAACATCGAGACCGGCTGGCCGAGCATGGCCGCTTCGGCCTCGATACCGCCAACGCCCCAGCCGAGAACGCCGAGGCCGTTGATCATCGTGGTGTGGCTGTCGGTGCCGACGCAGGTGTCGGGATAGGCGATTTCAGCGCCATCCTCTTCCTTGGTCCAGACGGTCTGGCCGAGATATTCGAGGTTCACCTGGTGGCAGATGCCGGTGCCGGGCGGCACGACGCGGAAGTTCTTGAACGCCTGCTGGCCCCATTTCAGGAAGCGGTAGCGTTCGCCGTTGCGCTTGTATTCATATTCCACATTGTGGGCGAAGGCCTGCGGCGTGCCGAATTCGTCGACGATGACCGAATGGTCGATGACGAGGTCGACGGGGACCAGGGGATTGATCTTTTCCGGATCGCCGCCGAGATTGACGATGCCGTCACGCATGGCGGCGAGATCGACGACGGCGGGAACACCGGTGAAGTCCTGCATCAGGACGCGGGCCGGGCGGTAGGCGATCTCGGCGCCGGCCGTGCCCTTGTCGTTAAGCCACTTGGCGACAGCAAGAATGTCGTCTTTGGTGACCGAGCGGCCGTCTTCGTTGCGCAGAAGATTTTCGAGAAGCACCTTCATGGAGAAGGGAAGCTTCGAGACGCCTTCGAGCCCGTTCGCTTCTGCCTTTGGCAGGCTGTAGTAAACATATTCTTTGCCGTCCACATCGAGTGTGGAGCGACATTCAAAACTGTCGAGTGATTTAGCCACGGATAAAACCCCGCTCATTCTGATTGGCCAAGACTAGCCGTGCGAACGCCTATGTACTTACGACATCAGGATGCGGGTGCGACCATTTCCGCTGTCCGCACGTGAGGCCGAATGACCTCAAGTTCGGCACAAGGATGTGTTTCACGCCGGCCGCTGGCGTGGTTGCGCATTGTATAGATAATTTCTAAGAAAGGTGCCAGATAAACAATGGTTGAAATTTAAATTTTTTTTAGCAACCGGCAAGTTATGCGGGCTGCCGTGTCCGGCGAAGGGGAGCAAATGGCTTTGCGCATAGAGGCTGCAGGCCTTTCGGTCAGCCGGGGCGACATGCTGATTTTCAGCAAATTGTCGCTTACGCTCTCCGCCGGCCAGAGCATGGTCTTCACCGGCCCGAACGGCGCGGGCAAATCGACGGCATTGCGCGCGCTTATGGGTCTTGTCGGGAAGACCGACGGCCATGCCCATTTCATCGGCGATGACGAAAACGCGCTGCCGCTCGCCTTTGCCGCCCATTATCTCGCGCACCAGAACGCCATGAAGCAGGAACTGACCGCGCGTGAAAATCTGGCCCTCTGGAAACGGATACTGGGGGATTTTGAAGGCAGCGCGGGCTTGGTCCCGGAAGAGGCCGCCGAGGCTGTCGGTCTGGAAGGCGTGCTCGATCTTCCCTTTGCCTATCTCTCGGCAGGGCAGAAACGCCGTATTGCCTTTGCCCGTCTTCTGGTTGCCCATCGCCCGGTCTGGCTCCTGGACGAGCCGACGGCCGCTCTCGACAAGGCCGCCAGGGAGACGGTCGCCGCGCTGATGAACAGCCACCTTGGCAAGGGCGGCATCATCATTGCCGCGACTCATGAGCCGCTCGGTCTTGAGGACGCTAAGGCGATGGCGTTCACCGGCCCTACGCGTCTTGTCGCAGACCCTTTCATGGCGGAGGCGTTCTAGACCATGGGCGCGCTTTACCGCCGCGATGTGATCCTTGCCTTGCGCGCCGGCGGCGGAGCGTTGGTTGGACTTTTGTTCTTCCTCTGCGTGGTTGCCACCGTGCCCTTCGGCGTCGGCCCCGATCTGGCCTTGCTTGCGCGCATCGGCCCGGCAATCGTCTGGATCGCGGTGCTGCTTTCAACGCTGATCGGGCTCGATCGGCTGTTTCGCGCCGAGCGGGACGATGGCTCGCTCGACCTTCTGAAGATGCAGGACGAGCCGCTGGTGCTGATCGTTCTGGTCAAATGCCTGGCCCACTGGACGGCCTATGTCCTGCCGCTGATCATCCTCTCGCCGGTCATGGGGTTGTTGATGAATGTCGGCCCGGCGGGCCTTGGCGCGGCCTTTATCACGCTGCTTGTCGGCTCGCCCGCCATCACCTTCATCGGCGCAGCGGGGGCCGCGATTGCCGTCTCGCTGCCGCGCGGCGGGCTTCTGGTGCCGATCCTGATCCTGCCGCTTGCAATCCCCGTGCTGATCTTCGGGGTCGGGGCAAGCTATGCGGCGACCTCCGAGATCGAGGCATTTTTGCCGCCCTTTCTCATTCTTGTCGCGCTCACGCTTTTTTTTGCCGTCGTCGGGCCTCTTGCCGCAAGCCTGGCCTTGCGTCAGGGCGATGATTGAGCGAAACCCGATAGAAGCCTGGAGGACGCTCTTGAACGAGATGAAGCCAAAGACGGGGATGATTGCGGGGCTTGCGAACCCGACGCGGTTCCTCACGCTCGTCGGCCGCGTTCTGCCGTTCATGATCGCGATCACGCTTGTCCTGTTTGCCGTCGGGCTTTTTCTCTCCTTCACCTCCGAAGCCGATTACCAGCAGGGCAATACGGTGCGCATCATGTATATCCATGTGCCCGCCGCCTGGCTTTCGATGATGTGCTACATGGTGATGGCGGCGGCAGCGCTTGGCACGCTGGTCTGGCGTCATCCGCTTGCCGATGTCGCCCACAAGGCTGCTGCCCCCATCGGCGCGGCATTCACCTTCCTGGCGCTTCTGACCGGCTCGCTCTGGGGCAAGCCGATGTGGGGCGCATGGTGGGTGTGGGACGCGCGGCTCACCTCGGTCTTCATCCTGTTTCTCATGTATCTCGGCATCATCGCGCTCAACCGGGCCGTCGACGAGCCGCAGCGCGCGGCCCGGCTTTCGGCGATCCTGATCCTTGTCGGCGTGATCAACATCCCGATCATCAAGTTTTCCGTCGACTGGTGGAACACGCTGCACCAGCCGGCAAGCGTCATCCGGCTTGACGGGCCGACCATCGATCCGGTGTTCCTGTGGCCGCTCGCCGCCATGGCGCTTGCCTACACTTTCGCCTTTTTCACCATGCACCTTGCCGCCATGCGCAACGAGATCTACCGCCGCCGGGTCGCCGCCATGCGCCGCGTCGCGGCGAGCCGGGCGGAGGAGGCGGCGCGCCCGCAGCCGAGGGAGCAAGAATGAGCCACGCCTTCTTCATTTCCGCCGCCTATGGCGCGACGGCGCTGGTCTTTGCCGGGCTTGTCGCATGGCTGGTGTTGGACGGTCGCGCCCGCCGGCGCGAGCTCGCGGCCCTTGAAAAGGCCGGCGCACGTCGCCGCAGCGCGGGCAAGGGCGCATGAGCGAAGAAGAGAATACGGGGCAGGGCGCGGGCAACAAGCGCTATTTGATGGCGGCCATACCGCTGATCGTGGTCGCGGCGTTGTTCGCCGTCTTCGGCTGGCAGATCCTCTCCGGCCGCGATCCCCAGGAAATCCCTTCGGTCCTGATCGGCAAGAAGGCGCCCGCGCTTGACCTGCCGCCGCTTGAAGGCAGCAACCGCCCGGCGCTCACCGATGCGGAGATCGCCGGCAAGTTCACCCTCGTCAACGTGTTCGCCTCCTGGTGCGTGCCCTGCCGGCAGGAACATCCGTTTCTGATGAAGCTTGCCGAAGACCCGGCGATCAACGTCGTCGGCATCAACTACAAGGACAACCCGGACAATGCGTTGCGGTTTCTCGGCCAACTCGGCAATCCTTACGCCGCGATCGGCGTCGACCGGAGCGGGGCCGCAGCGATCGACTGGGGCGTCTACGGCATTCCCGAGACCTTCGTCGTCGGGCCGGACGGCACGATCATCTTCAAGAAGGTCGGCCCGATCGATGCCACATCTTATGAACGGGAAATCCTTCCCGTGATCAACCGCTCGATCGGCCCGGCCTCGCGCCTGATGAACTGATCCCAAGGACCGATGAAACCAAAAGCCCGGGCCTGCGCGTGGCAGACCCGGGCTTTGTTCAGTGCGACAGGGATGTATCAGCCCTGTTTCTGGCTCTGGCGCGCCTTGGCGCGGTCATCCATCAGTTCGTACCACATCGCGTTGAGCACCGCGAAAAGAGCGGCAAGCGGCAGGCCGAGGATCCATGCGAAATACCACATTTGAAACTCCTTGTGTTTCGGTCGGGGCGGGCCGCGCCCTTCAGGAGGCGCGGCCCTGCCTCGGTGATCAGTAGGCGTGTCCGCCGCCGTTGATGTCCTTGTCGGTCACCTTGCCCCACATGATGTGGAAGACCCACGACGTGTAGGCGAGGATGAGCGGCACGAAAATGAGGGCACAGACCAGCATGATGAACAGCGTCAGGTGGCTCGACGATGAATCCCAGGCCGTCAGGCTTGCAGCGGGCTGCTCCGACGACGGCAGGATGAAGGGGAACATCGCGACGCCGGGCGTAGCCACGACGCCGAACACGGCAGCCGAGGACGACAGCATGGCGAGCGCCGGTTTGGAGCCCTTCAGCCCGATGAAGGCGCCGATCGCACCGAGGAAGCCGAGCGCCGGCGCCAGCATCATCCACGGGTAGCGTCCGTAGTTGACGAACCAGGCGCCCTGTTCACGGGCAACGTCGTTCAGGAGCGGGTTCGAAGGTCCTGCGGCGTCAACGGCGCCGGTATAGGCGTAGCCGTCAATGCCGTAATAGAGCCAGACGCCGGCGAGCGCGAACAGCACGATCAGCGCGAGCGCGGAGACCGAGCCATAGGCGCGGGCGCGGTCGTTGATCGGGCCTTCCGTCTTGGTCGACAGGTAGGCCGCGCCGTGCATGACAAGCATCGCGACGCAGACGAGGCCAGCCAGCAACGCGAAGGGGTTCAAAAGGCCGAAGAACGAACCGTCGTAGAAGATGCGAAGGTCGTCATCGAGCCGGAAGGGAACGCCCTGCAGCACATTGCCGAGCGCCACGCCGAAGATCAGCGTCGGCACGAAGCCGCCGATGAACAGCATCCAGTCCCAGGTATTGCGCCAGGTGGCGCTTTCGCGCTTGGAGCGGTACTTGAAGCCGACCGGGCGCAGGATGAGCGCGAACAGAATCGCGAACATCGCCAGGTAGAAGCCCGAGAAGGACACGGCGTAGATTGCCGGCCAGGCGGCGAAGATCGCGCCGCCGCCGAGAATGAGCCAGACCTGGTTGCCTTCCCAGACCGGGCCGACCGTGTTGACGACGATGCGGCGTTCGGTGTCACCCTTGGCAACGAAAGGCAGAAGCGTTGCCGTGCCGAGGTCGAAGCCGTCCATGATGGCGAAGCCGATCAGCAGGACGCCGAGCAGCAGCCACCAGATCACGCGGAGGACTTCGTAGGAGATGAGATCGTGTAGTACCATGATGATTTACTCCGCGGGTGTCATGGTGCCCTGGACGCGGCGGAAGCCGAGCACAGGCATCTCGGGTCCGTTGTCAGGCTGCGGTCCCTTGCGGATCGCGGCGAGCATCAGGCCCATTTCGATGACGAACAGCACCGTATAGATTGCGACGAAGCCGGCGAGCGTCAGAAGCAGCGTGCCTGCGCCGAGGCTGGAAACGGCGAGCGCCGTCGGCAGGATGCCCTCGATGATCCATGGCTGGCGGCCGAGTTCGGCGACGATCCAGCCACATTCGGCGGCAATCCACGGCAGCGGAATGATCCAGACCGCGACATGCAGCAGCCAGCGATGTGCATCGAGGCGGCGGCGGGCCGACAGGTAGAAGAAGGTCGCCATCACCGCGATGAACAGGAAGCCGGCTCCGACCATGATGCGGAACGACCAGAACAGCGTGCCGACCGGCGGAACGAGGCTGTTTGCGGCCTGTTCGATCTGGGCCGGCGTCGCCTGGCTCGGGTCATCGACGAAACGCTTCAGAAGATAGGCGTAGCCGAGATCGTTGCCATACTGCTCGAAGATCGCCTGGTCCGCCGTGTCCGGCGTGCCGGTGCCCATATTGGCGCGCATGTTGGTGAGCGCGGTATAGGCCTGGATGCCGTTTTCGATCCGGGTCTTGCCGCTTTCCACCAGTTCGTTGATGCCCTCAATCGGCGTGTCGAGCGATCGCGTGCCGATCAGGCCCATGACCCACGGGATCCTGACGGCGTAATGCGTCTCGCGGTCCTGCGTGTCGGGAATGCCGAACAGGGTGAAGGAGGCGGGCGCGGGCTCGGTTTCCCACATGGATTCGATTGCCGCCAGCTTCATCTTCTGGTGTTCGGTGGTCAGATAACCGCTTTCGTCGCCGAGCACGACCACCGAAAGGGCAGCGGCCAGGCCGAAGGAACAGGCTACCGTCATCGACCGCTTGGCGAGCTCGGAATGCCGGCCTTTCAGCACGTACCAGGCGGAAACGCCGAGCACGAAGACCGAAGCGGTGACATAGCCGGCAGAAACGGTGTGGACGAACTTCGCCTGGGCGACCGGGTTGGTCAGAACCGCGAAGAAGTTCGAGACCTCCATGCGCATAGTGACCGGGTTGAAGGTCGAGCCGACCGGGTTCTGCATCCAGCCATTGGCGATCAGGATCCACAGAGCCGAGAGGTTCGAGCCGATGGCCACGCACCAGGTGGTGATCAGATGGGCGACCCGCGACATGCGGTCCCAGCCGAAGAAGAACAGGCCCACGAAGGTTGCTTCGAGGAAGAAGGCCATCAGCCCTTCAATCGCGAGAGGTGCGCCGAAGATGTCGCCGACATAGTGGCTGTAATAGCTCCAGTTCATGCCGAACTGGAATTCCATCACGATGCCGGTCGATACGCCGAGCACGAAATTGATGCCGAACAGCGTCCCCCAGAATTTAGTCATTTGCCGCCAGATCTTGCGGCCTGTCATGACGTAGGTCGTCTCCATGATCGCAACGATCATGGAAAGGCCCAGCGTCAACGGCACAAACAAAAAGTGGTATAGCGCCGTCATAGCAAATTGAAGGCGCGATAGCGCCACGATGTCCAGTTCCATTGCGTCTCTCCCGCGTTCAAACCGGGTCTCAAGTTTCATCGGTTCTGCCGGACCAACGGCAGCACCGCATTTCGTTATTGGAGGCCGGGGTCTAGTCCGGCCTCAAGGCGGCGAGCGCGGCGTCAAAGCCGGGTTCGCCTCGTTTGGGGGCGGAAATGATCCGCCCCCGTTCGATAACAAGCAGCCGGTCGGCGATTTCCGCCTCCCTGCGGATATGCGTCGCGACGAGGAGCGTACGGCTCTCGCCGGCGCGCGCATTGATCCGTGACATGACATCGCGCGCCGTTTTGCCGTCGAGGCCTTCGGTCGGCTCGTCGAGCAGGAAGACCGGCGTGTCGCGCAAAAGCAGGCGGGCAAGCGCCAGGCGGCGCGACTGGCCGCCGGAAAGGCCGATGCCCTGTTCGCCGAGATCGGTATCAAGGCCTTGCGGCAGGGCGCGAACGGTTTCACCGAGTCCGGCCGCATCAAGCGCCGCCATCATGGCGTCGTCATCGGCGGCAGGGGCTGCGATCTTCAGGTTGGCGCGCAGCGAATCCTGAAAAAGCTCCGTGCGCTGGCTGAGGATCGTCGCGTCAAGGGCGGCGACGGTTCCGGCCTGAGGTGCGGCCTCGCCTGCAAAAAGCGCCATGATCGAGGATTTTCCCGCACCGCTGGCGCCGATCAGCGCGACCTTCTCGCCGGTCTTCACGGAAATCGAGAGGTTCGAGACGGCGGCGCGGGCGCGGCCTTCGTAGCGCATGGTCACATTATCGAGCGCGAGCGCATGGCCGGGCTTCGGCGCTTCCGGCCGGAAACGGCTGCCAGGCTCCGCATCAAGGCGCGGCGAAAGGCGGCGCGCGGCCAGAAGCGTGCGGCCGAGTTCCATCGCGCCGCGGCGCAGGCCGGCAAAGGGCTCCAGCGCGGCAAAGGCGATCAGCAGAGCAAGGGCTGCCAGCGGCGCTGTGACCGTGCCTGCGGAAGCAAGCGACGCGCCGGCCAGCAGGACGCCCGACAGGATGAAGGCGGTGACGATGTCGAAGCCGAAACCGGCATTGGTCTCGATCCGGTTCAGCGCCAGATCCGAGGCATGTTCGCGGGCGTCGGCCGCCGCAACGCGGGCGCGCTGGTCCTGAAGACCGCCGGCAAAGGCAAGCTCGCTCTGGCCGGCGACCAGATCAACCGAGCGGGCGCGCAGTGCCTCCTGCGCATGGGCGAGGCGACGCGCCGGTTTTTCGGCAAAGCGCGCGGAAAGTGCCGGAATGGCGAGGCCCGGAATGACGATCGCGGCGCCGACGGCAAAGGCAAGCGGCCAGGACAGCGCGCCGAGCGCGGCGATGGTGACGAGGCCGGCGATGATGGCGACGAAACCCGGCACCAGAACCCTGAGATAAAGCGAATCCAGCGCGTCCACGTCAGCCGTCAGGCGGAACAGCAGGCGGGCGGGGCGCAGCGCAAGCGCCTTCGCGGCGCCCGGTGCGGTAAAGCCCTGAAACAGGCGCACGCGCAGGCCGGCGAGCACCCTGAGCGTCGCGTCATGGGTCTGCAGCCGCTCGAAATAGCGCGCCGCCGTGCGCGACAACGCCAGAAAGCGGATGGCCGCCGACGGGGCGAAGACGTCGAAGGCAAGCGCGGTGGCGGTCGTCAGCCCGGCGATGGCCGCGGCGGTGACGAACCAGCCGGAAACGCCGAGAAGGGCAATGCCGGCAAGCACGGTGGCAGCCGAAAGGGCAGCGCCCGCCATTAGCCCGCCGCGCCGTTCGCGCCAGAAAAGCCGGATGATCGGACCGAGGCTTGTAAACTTGCCGGCTCTCATCGCGCGACCTCCCGAAAATCCTCGTTGAGGCGGATGACGCGGTCCATGCGTTCGGCGAGCAGCGGATCATGGGTGGCGACGATCAGCGTGCGGCCGCTTGAAAGCGTCAGCAGCGCCTCGGCGATATCGCTAGCCGTGCGGTGATCGAGATGGGCGGTCGGCTCATCGGCGATGATCAGCCCGGCGGCACGATTGGCGGCAGCGCGCGCCAGCGTCAGCCGCAAGGCCTCGCCGCCGGAAAGTCCCGCGCCGTTCTCGCCGACCATGGCATTGCCATGAGCCTCGGCCACATGGTCGAGCGAGGCAAGCTTCAGCGCATCGGCCACGGCCTCGCGGGAAATGTCGTCGCGGTGCAGGCGGATATTGCCGGCAATCGAGCCCGCGAAGAGATGCGGGTTCTGGCCGATCCAGGCCATGCGGGTGCGAAGCCGCGCCGCATTGGCATCATCCAGCGTCACGTCGTCGATCAGGATGCGGCCGTGGCGAAGTTCGGCAAGGCCCGCCAGCAGGGCCAGAAGCGTCGACTTGCCGCTGCCGGACGGACCGAGCAGGGCGACATGTTCGCCGGGGGCAACGTGGAGATTGAATCCCTCGAACACCGGATCGCGCGAGCCCTGATGGACAAAGCCGAGATCGCGGAACTCGACGCTGACGGGACGAACCCGATCCGATGCTTTTGCAGGAGCGATGTCTTCCTTCTCGGCGCCGACCATCGACAGGCCATCCTCGGCCAGTTTGTCCAGGGCGGAAAGTGCGGCCTCGCCCGCCGCGCGGTCGTGCCAGACGGACGAGAGCATGCGCAGCGGATCGAAGAAGGCGGGGGCCAGCAACAGGATGAACAGGCCTTCGGACAGCGTCAGCGTGCCGCCCCAGGCGCCGAAGCCGATCTGGCCGAGCAGATGAAAGCCGATATAGGCGGCCGCCATTGCGACGCCGAGCGCGGAGAAGAGTTCCAGCACCGCAGAGGTCATGAAGGCGATGCGCAGCACAGACATGGTGCGACGGCGAAGGTTTTCCGCCCTGAGCGTCAGGCGGCGGGAGACGAGATCGACGGCATCGAAGGCGCGGATCGTCGAGAGCCCGCGCAACCGGTCGAGGAGAAAGGCATTGAGCGTGCCCATGTCGGCGAGGTGCTTTTCGCTCGCCGACTGCGCGCTCCAGCCGATCAGCGCCATGAAGACGGGAATCAGCGGGGCGGCGATCAGGAGGACAAGGCCGGCAATCCAGGAAAACGGAAAGATGACGGCGAGAATGGCAAGCGGCACGACCGTGGCCTTGAACCGGGCCGTCTGGAACCGCGCCAGATAAGGCACGATATGTTCGGCCTGCTCCGCGATCACGCTCGCAGCCTCGCCCGAGGCCACGCGGCTGGTATCGAGCGGCGAACGGCGGCTGAGCGCTGCGAGCGCTGCCTCGCGTTTCTCGCTCAGGATCGCACGAGCGGTCCTGTAGGCAAGACGGCTGCCCGCACGTTCGGCGATCGCCTTCAGAAAACCGAGCGCAAGAACGGCGGCTGCAAGCGGCAGCACGGCCGAAACGCCCTCGCCGCGCGCCATCAGGCCGATGCCATGGGCGAGACAGGCCGCCTGCGGCAGCCACATCAGTTCGGCGAAGGTCTGCAGCCATGCGGCAATCTTCAGCCCGCGCGGCTTGGGCGCACGGGCGCGCCGCTGGCTCTTTTGTGCGGTTGAGGCAGGGCGCACGGCAGCGCGTTCCGCGCGGGGTTGCCCGTGCGGCGCGTCCTTCCGTTCGTCGGCGGCTTTTTCAAAGACAAGCTCGCTCATGCCTCAAACCTTCTCATTCTGATCGCGCCCGGCCTTGCGGCCGAACGATGTCATCTTGTCTGCCGTCTCAATGAGCCGCGTTACCCGCGCGCCCATGCCCAGCAGCATCAGCAGCCTTTCCGTCTCCAGGCCCTTCACATCGTCGTACCAGGACGAGAGCCTTGCGATCAGGTCATGCATTTCGCCCATGCGTTTCTGGGCGTATTCCTCATCCTCGTCGCGCGGCGTGCGCGTGGTGACGTCGGCAAGCAGGGCGAGCGTCGGGTCGACCTCCCGCTTCTTCCGCTCCTCCGCCAGTGTCCGCAGGATGGACCAGACATCCTCCGGCGTCGTGTAGTAGTCGCGCCGGTCGCCCGGCCTGTGCCTCAGGAGAACCAGCCCCCACGACTGCAACTCCTTCAGTCCGGCGGCCACGTTGGACCGCGAAATCTTCAACTCGCTCACCATGTCGTCGGCGCAAAGCGGCTCGCGCGAGGCATAGAGAAGAGCGTAAATCTGTCCCACCGACCGGTTGATGCCCCAACGGCTGCCCATCTCGCCGAAATGGAGAACGAAATCCTGTACGATGGGCGACATTGTCATCGGCTATCCTGATCGGGCTGTATTTTCAGTTTTTTCTGAAAACTCTGTACCGCGATATCTGATATCGTGCAAGGCCATCCCCGCCCGACATCAAATTGCGCAACCGAACCCCCTTCTATTTCAACGGGTTTAGCCGAGAGGGCCCGCGGGCAATTTGATTTATGTCATGCAGAATGAAAAAAGCAGAATGCGCCCACCGGTTGTATCCCGAAAATTCAGGTGTTGCCGAATTAACCGGAATTGAGTCGAAGCGGGGGAGGAGATATGCGCGCCGGTCAGGCGCGCGAGGCGCTGGAGAAACGGCCGAAGAGAAGCGGCACGAGGACAACCAGAACGGCAGGAAAGACCAGCCAGTTCATCAGGCTCCAGCCGTTATCGGTGTTGACGAGGGCGCCGGCGAGGAAGGAGGCGGAGGCCACCGAGCCGAAAACCAGGAAGTCGTTCAGCCCCTGCACCTTGCCGCGTTCTTCCGCCGTATGGCAGTCGGTGATCATCGCGGTGGCGCCGATGAAGCCGAAATTCCAGCCGACGCCGAGCAGGATGAGGGCGGCCCAGAAATGGGTGAGCCCGAGACCGGACAGCGCGATCGCCGCGCAGGCCGCGATCAGGACAAGGCCCGTGGCGGCGATTGTCTCCTTGCCGAATCGGGCGATCAGTCTTCCGGTGAAGAAACTCGGCCCGAACATGGCGAGCACGTGCCACTGGATGCCAAGCGTCGCCTCGCCGACCGTGTGCCCGCAGGCGACCATGGCAAGCGGCGTCGCCGTCATGATGAAGGCCATCAGTGCGTAGGAAATGACGCCGGTGCCGGCGGCAAGGATGAAGCGCGGCGAGCGCGCGATCGCGGACAACGGGCGCCCGCCGGAAAGATTGACGGCGGCGGCCTTGTCGGCGCGCGGCACCTTCAGCTGCGAAACCAGAAACAGGGTCAGAAGGGCGAGGCCGGAAAGGCTGATGAAGCTCGCCACATAAGGCAGGCCCGGCACGGCGTCGCTGGTCCATATCACCACCTGCGGGCCGATGATGGCCGCGGCCAGTCCGCCGATCATCACCCGCGAGATCGCGAGCGCCTTCATGTCGCCGGAGACCGAATCGGCGGCGGCGAAGCGGAAGCTCTGCAGGTAGGCGCCGTAAAGCCCGATCAGGATCGTGCCTATGCAGAAGATGAGGAAGGTGGAGGCGGCAACGCCTGTCGCCGCCACAAGCCCGCCGCAAATGCCGATCAGCGCGCCGAAGATATAGCCGAGCCGGCGGCCGACCCGGCGCATGATGAAGGCGGCCGGAAGCGTGCCCGCGGCAACGCCGAGATTATAGAGGCTGACGGGAACCGTGGCGAAGGCCGGATCGGGCGAAAGAACCTGCCCGACAATGCCGCCGAGCGAGATAACGATGGGTGGCGCGGCCCCGCCGACGGCCTGCGACAGGGTGAGGATGCGGATGTTGCGGCGGGCGGTGTCCGGGCTGTCGGCGGTGTTCATCGGCAGTAAGGGGCTCCGGGGCGTTCGCCCGTGTGATGTGCGGGTGGCTCAGCTCGTCCGGTTGCGGTCTTTCACGCAATAGGCGTCGTAAAGCGTGGTGAGGATCTGCCGCGCGGGTTCGCTCTCTATCCGGTACCAGATCGTCTGCCCCTCGCGCCGACCGGCAATCAGCTTCTCGCGCCGCAGAAGCGCCAGATGCTGGGAAACGGTGGAATCCCGGATGCCGAGAAAATCCGCAAGTTCACCGACGGATCGTTCGCCATCGATGAGCTGGCAGAGAATGAGAAGCCGGTGACGATTGCCCAGCGCCTTCAACAGCTCGCAGGCTTCATCCGCGGATTCGACCATGTTTTCGGATTCAATCTTCATAATTTCGTATATACGATTTTCTCTAGAGAAGTCAAGGTCGAATACCGGGCCGCCGCAATGCGGCCGAAAAAGGTCAATCCGCCCCTGTTACAGTCTAGCGTATGAAGTTGGCAATGGCGAAGCCCTGCTTTTCCAGGCCGTTGCGCACGGCCTGGGCGATCGCGAGCGCCTCGGGCGCGTCGCCGTGGACGCAGATCGAGCCCATCGGCGTTTCGAGCCGCTTGCCGGAAACGGTGACGATCGCGCCTTCGCTGACCATTTCAACAACGCGCCAGGCGGCGGCATCCGGATCGCGGATCACCGCCCCCTTCATGCCCCGCGGCACCAGAATGCCCTCGTCGGTATAGGCGCGGTCGGCGAAGATTTCCGAGACCACGGTCAGTCCCATTTCCTCGGCAATGCGGTGCTGCTGGCCGAGCGCGATGGCAAGGCAGATCAGCGAGGAATCGACCGCCTTGATCGCATTGCAGATGGCGCGGGCGACGGCCTCGTCGTGCTGGGCGAGATTGCCGAGCGCGCCGTGGGGTTTCACATGGGTGATCGGGTGGCCGACATATTGTGAAATCGCCTGCGCGGCGCCGATCTGGTAGGCGACGAGCCGCTCGATCTCGCCGACCGAATAGGGGATCTGCCGGCGCCCGAAGCCCATCAGATCGGGAAAGCCCGGATGCGCCCCGACGGCGACATTGCGCTCGCGCGCCAGCGCGAAGGTCCTGGCCATGATATCGGGATCGCCGGCATGGAAGCCGCAGGCGATGTTGGCGGAGGAGACGACCTTCAGCATCGCCGCGTCGTCGCCCTTCTCCCAGGCGCCGAAGCTTTCCCCCATGTCGCAGTTGATGTCGATCCTCTGGCGGGTCACGGTCTCGCCTCCCTGTGGTTTCAGCGCGTCATCCTGCCAATGTAGGGGCTCCGGGGACGGGCAAACAATGGGTTTTTCATGGTTTGGTTTGCGTTTTTCTCATGCGCTCCATGCGAAAATGCATATCTCCGGCAGTCGGGCCTGTCTTTTACAAGAGACTTCCCGCCTTTTCTTCCGGCCTGAAATTCTCTATTGCCGGATCAGGTCGAGCCCATGGAGTGAGATGATGAAAAGCCTGACGATCCGCCGCCCCGATGATTGGCATCTGCATCTGCGCGACGGCGCGATGATGGAGGGCGTGATCGGCGATACCGCCCGCGACTTCGCCCGCGCCATCATCATGCCCAATCTGGTGCCGCCGGTGGTGACGGCCGCCGATGCCGCCGCCTATCGCGAGCGGATCATTGCGGCGCTGCCGCAAGGCGCGGCCTTCACCCCGTTGATGACGCTCTACCTCACCGAGACGACCGACCCGGACGACGTCGCGCGCGCTTACGAAAGCGGCCTTGTGACCGCCGTCAAACTTTATCCCGCTGGTGCCACAACCAATTCGGCAAGCGGCGTGCGCAATTTCGACAACGCCATGCCGGTGCTGGAGAAAATGGCGGAAGTCGGGCTCAATCTCTGTGTCCATGGCGAGGTCACGAGCGCCGATGTCGATATCTTCGACCGTGAGGCCGTCTTCATCGACACCGTGCTCGATCCGCTGCGCAAGCGCCTGCCGGAGCTGAAGATCACCATGGAACATGTGACGACCAAGGACGGGATCGATTATATCTCGGCGGCGGAGCGCAATCTCGCCGGCTCGATCACCACACACCACCTGATCATCAACCGCAACGACATTCTCGTCGGCGGCATCCGACCGCATTACTACTGCCTGCCCGTGGCAAAGCGCGAGGCGCACCGCAAGGCCCTGGTCGCGGCCGCGACCTCGGGTAATCCCCGCTTCTTCCTCGGGACCGATTCCGCCCCGCATGTGGATCCGGCCAAGGAATGCGGCTGCGGCTGCGCCGGCATCTATACAGCGCCGAACACGATGAGCTGTCTTGCCCATGTGTTCGAGAACGAAGACGCCCTCAACCGCCTCGAGGCCTTCGCTTCCCTCAACGGTCCGGCCTGGTACGGGCTCGCGCCGAACGAGGAGACAGTGACGCTCGTCAAGCGCGACGAACCGGTCGACTATCCCAAAAAGCGGGAAACCGGCGCCGGTCCGGTGACGGTGTTCGACCCGAAATTCCCGCTTTTCTGGGCGGTGGAGCGGTAAGGCGGGTCATTCGGTTTCAGGTTTGCCTGTAACGCCGAAAGGCCGGGCGAACCCGGCCTTCTTGCAAACAAATAAGTTTTGCTGGAGCGCCCTTAATGGGCGTCCTCCATTTCCGGCTCCTGCGTCATTGCGTCGGCCTTCGCCGCCTGGAGTTCCTCGACCGCCTTTTCCGGGTCGGCGGGGAAGGCGGCGTCGGTGATATTGCCTTCCAGAAGGTCGATCGCGTATTTCAGCTGGACATCGTCCTCGGTCTCGCGCGGCACATAAGCGACCGAACCCGAACCCTCGTCGGTTTCCTCGTCGCCCTGGATATGGCCGCGCAGCGCGCTTTCGCCTTCCGGACGGATCACGCCTTCCAGATCTTCCGGCAGCACCTGCTCGACGGTGATGTCGGGACTGATGCCGGTGCCCTGGATCGAGGTGCCGGAGGGCGTGTAGTAAAGCGCGGTCGTCAATCTCAGCGAGCCTTCGACGCCGAGAGGCACGATGGTCTGGACCGAGCCCTTGCCGAAGGTGCGGGTGCCGACCAGCGTCGCCCGTTTCAGATCCTGCAGCGCGCCGGCGACGATTTCCGACGCAGACGCCGAGCCGCCGTTGACGAGCACGATCAGCGGCTTGCCGTTGGTGAGGTCGCCGGGCCCCGCGTCGAAGCGGCGGGTTTCGCTTGAATTGCGGCCGCGGGTGGAAACCACCTCGCCCTCGTCGAGGAAGGTGTCGGCCACGGCAACGGCCTGGTTGAGGAAGCCGCCGGGGTTCAGCCGCAGATCGAGAATATAGCCCTTGAGCTGGTCATCCGGCACTTCGGCGCGGATTTCCTCGATCGCGTCATTCAGGCTCTCGTCCAGCTTCTCGTTCATGAAGGTCGAGATCCGGATATAGCCGATATTGTCGTTTTCGACCCGCCATTTGACCGATTGCACCGGAATGACGCCGCGCACGATGGTCATCTCGATCGGCTTGGCAACGCCATCGCGGATGATGGTGATGTCGATCGGCTCGCCGACCTCGCCGCGCATGCGGTCCACCGCATCGTTGAGCGACATGCCGCGCACGCTTTCGCCGTCGATCTCGACAATGCTGTCGCCGGCAAGGACGCCGGCATTGGACGCCGGTGTGTCATCGATCGGGGCGACGACCTTGACGACCTCGTCTTCCATCGTCACCTCGATGCCGAGGCCGCCGAACTCGCCCTTGGACTGGTCGCGCATCTCCTCGGATTCTTCGGCCGTCATGTAGCTTGAGTGCGGATCGAGCCCGCTCAGCATGCCGTTGATCGCATCCTGGATCATCTTCTCTTCGTCAGGCGGCGAGACATACTGGCTGCGCACGCGCTCGAAAACATCGCCGAACAGCGACATCTCGCGATAGGTGCTGTCGTCACTTGCCGCGCGCGCCGGTATGTCGGCGGAAACCAGAATGCCGGTCGCCGAGGCGCCGATCACAGCGCCTGCCAGCAGAAGCGTTGCCCTACGTATCATTGCGTGCCTTTCCATCATTTTTGTCCGCCCACCAAGGTCCGGAATCGACCGGCTTGCCGTTTTGCCGAAGCTCAATGTAGAGCGTCGGCCTGTCTGTTTCCAGCGCCAGCGTCGCAGCGCTTGCAATGCGTCTGGCGCCCATCTGCGCAAGGGGTTCGCCGGAGAACACGAAATCGCCCTGGCGCACCTTCAAACCCTCCATGCCCGTCATCACCAGATGATAGCCGTCGCCGACATTGAGAATGATCATCTCTCCGTAGCTTCTGAAGCGCCCGGCGTAAACCACCGTTCCGTCCGCCGGCGCCGTCACCAGAGCGCCCGGTCGCGCCGCGACGGTGATGCCGGTCGCCTCATGGCCCGTTCCGTCCGGATCGCCGAAGCGGCGCAGAATATCGCCGGCCACCGGCAAAACCAGCCGGTTCTTCAGGTCAGAAAACGGATATGCGGGCGTAATGCGGTTTTTATCGGGCGAAGATGTGAGCGCGCGGCTGCGCGCCTCTTCCCGCTGTGCTTCGCTCATCTGCCGGCGGCGCTCTTCCTCCTGTCGGGCAAGCAGCGCCGCGTTGCGCGCGGAGGTGATTTCGGTCTCGAGCGAGGTGATCAGGCCGTTGAGGTCGGTGGCGCGCGCGGCAAGCGCCTCGGCCTGGCGTCGCTCCTCGGCGAGCGCCTCGGCGCTTTCTGCGCTCGCCTTCTCGTTTTCGGCAATCAGCATGTCCATGCGCCTGGTTTCCTCGGCCAGGCTGTCGAGGTCGGCGGCAAGCGCGTCGCGCGCGTTCTCGCGTTCCTGCTTGACCGCCTGCAGTGATCTGAGATCGCCAAGCACGCTTTCCATGCGCGCGCGCATCTCGGGCACCACGCCGTCGAGCAGGATAGCGCTGCGGACGGAATCGAGCGCATCGCCGGGAGCGACCAGCAGGGCAGGCGGCGGGTCGCGGCCCATGCGCTGCAGGGCAGCCAGAACATCGGCCAGCACATCGCGCTCCTCGTTCAGAGAGGCCTTGAGGACGGCTTCCTCCCTGGAGAGTTCGGCAATGCGCGCCTCGCTCTCGCCGATCTGTTCCTCCAGCGCGCGCCTGCGGTCCGCCGAGTCCACCAGCGCCTGTTTCAGGCTGGCGGTGTCGCCGGCAAGCTTGTCGATCTCGCTCTGCAGGCCGGCAATCTTTTCTTCAGAAACGGTGATGGAACTGCGGATCGTGTCGAGTTCAATCTCGGTTTCGCTGCGCCTTTCGGAAAGCCTGTCCACGAGCTCGCGGGAATCGGTCTGCGGCGCGGGATCGGTCTGGGCCAGGCTCGTGCCGGGCGCAGACCATGCCGCAACCGCAAGCAGCATCAGGCTGCATGCGGAAAGGAGACGCACGGTATTGTCCCTTGCAAAGCCCATTCGTCCTGACTCTTTCGGTTGGAGCTTGAGCGCAGCCGATATAGAACGCCGACAGGTTAACGAAAGCCGAACATCTTTATAAGACACAAAGTTTTGAAGCAGTCATACCCGATGATAGGGGTGGCCGGCCATGAGCGTCACGGCGCGGTAGAGCTGTTCGGCAAGCAGGATGCGCACGATCTGGTGCGGCCATGTCATGGCGCCGAAATTGATGGTCAGGTCGGCACGCTCGACCAGGGCCGGATCAAGCCCGTCGGCGCCGCCGATGGCGAAGATCATCTCGCGTTTGCCCTGATCGCGAAAACCGGCGATCTTCCCGGAAAAGGCGGGGCTGTCGAAGGACTTGCCGTTTTCGTCCAGCAGCACGAGAATGGTCTCGGGGGAGAGGACCGCTTCCAGCGCCTGCGCCTCCTCGCGCTTGCGGGTCGCGGCATTGCCGGCGCGGCTTTCATTGACTTCGTGGACACGGGTAAAATCGATGCCCTGCGCCTTCCCGGTCTTTTTCAGCCGATCGAGATAGCGGGCAACCAAGTCCTTCTCGGGACCGGATTTCAGCCGCCCGACGGCGAAAATGCCGATCTGCATTGTTTTTTCCTTGGTGCGTCCGGTCGGACGAACAGTACTTCAGGCTAAAGCTTACAGTGCCCGCAAAATCCGTCTGGTTTGAACCAAAGCGGAACTTTCGGGCCAGCACAAGGCCACAAAGATCATGCCCGCGCGCTTTGGCGCGGCAAACGGCAGTCACAGGCGCCTCGATGCCAGGCGCTAGTGCAGCCGTCCCTCGTTCATTTCAGGCGCGGACCACATCTTCTCGATATTGTAGAACTCGCGGACTTCCGGCCGGAACACATGGACGATCACGTCACCGGTGTCGATCAGCACCCAGTCTCCGGCCTCCTGGCCCTCAACCCTGGGCGTGCCAGCACCCGATTGCTTGATGTCCTTGACCAGATGGTCGCAAATCGCCCCGACATGGCGGTTCGAACGTCCGGACACGACCACCATGTGGTCGCCGAGCGCCGATTTTCCCTTGATGTCGATGGTTACGATATCTTCAGCCTTGGAATCCTCAAGACTGGCGAGGACGGTGGACAAAGCCTGATCTGCGGCATGGACGCCGCTTTTCCTGCTCTTCGGTGCAGCATCGTCTGCGGCACCCTTCGCGTGCAATGTTGTCAGGGGTCTTCCTTTCTTCATGGACCGGAACAAGCACGATTGCGACTCGTGGCGCCCACGAGTCTCTATAAAGATAGGAGCCAATGGGGGTATCGCGCAAGGTTCTCGTTGAAAAACGCCCCACCGGCGTCTTCAGGGAATGCGGAAGGCAAGGCACGTGGCGTCGTCGCTGATCTTGTAGCGCGGGAAGCGTTCGCCTTCCGGGTCCTCGATCCGTTCGATTTCGCGCAATCGTGCCAGAAGCGCCGGAAGGCCCTCGTCGAAAGCGGCATCGACCAGTTCCCGAGGGCCGAAAGCGTCGTAATTGTCACAAAGGGCGGCGAAGCCATCCGAACAGAGCAGGCCGCGGGCAGGGGCGGCCAGGCCGGTTTCCTCGCGCACGATCTCGTCTGCCGCTTTTGGCACCAGGCCGAGCGTGAAGATCCGCCCGCCCGGCATGTTGTGTTTCGAGCGGCTTTCGCGCAGGGCCGCGCGAGTCTTCTCGTCGCCGCCGATGTCGTTCTTGCCGCCGAAGCCGCCGGTGCGTGCCAGATGGGCGCGGGCGGCGGCGATTTCCTTCACGCGGTTGCCCTTCAGGGCCGTGGTCTCGAATACCCGCCCGTCCGCTTCGGATTGCAGGAACAGGCGGCAGTCGCCGAGCCCGTAGGAGACAAGCCGGTCGCCTTCGATCCTGAGCATCTGGAAGGCGGCGGCCGGCCACATGTAGCGCGGCAGGTCGCCGGTCCCGGCTGCGGCAAGATAGGTTTTGCGCGCCTCAGCGTTGAGGCTTGAGACGATGTCGGCGACGCTCTCTTCGCTCCCCGCCCTGGAAAAAACCGCGGCCGCGTGGTCGGCAAGCCAGGACGCGTCGCTCGGATGGTCCGTCATCACCTGTCGGTCGGCAATGCCGGTCGCGCCGTCGATGACGAAGGCGCTGTGCCCGTTTGCGCCGGCCCGATCCTCGCTGTGGCCGCCGGGTTTGCCGGGATCGTTGAGACAGGCGACGACCTCAATCCGCGTCATCATGGCCTCGCCTGAGCGCTGTGGAGCTGACATTCGAACGCGGACCGTGGATGAAGGTCCAGGCCGGCGGCGTCATCCGCGCCAGCGCCCGGGCATCGCGCTCGGCAATGCGGGCCTTGTCGAGCGTGCGCGCCGCCTTTGAGGAAAGATAGGTCAGCGTCGAGCCGGGCCGGTCGATCACGGCAAGCGGCACGGTGCGGGCGATCGTGCGCCATTCCTGCCAGCGGTGAAAGTCGCCGAGATTGTCGGCGCCCATGATCCAGACGAAATGGACGCCCGGGTTGCGGCGTACGATATGGCGGATGGTGCGTGCCGTATAGGCGGTGCCGATCCTCTTTTCGAGTGCGCTGACGCGAATGCGCGGGTCGCACGCGAGTTTCTCGCTCAGCGCCAGCCGTTCCTCGAGCGGGGCAAGGCCGTTTCCGCTCTTCAGCGGGTTGCCGGGCGTGACCAGCCACCAGAGCTGGTCGAGGCCGAGACGCTGGATCGCGAGGCTCGCCACCAGGAAATGCCCCTCATGCGGCGGGTTGAAGGAACCGCCGAAAAGGCCGATCGCCATGCCCGGCTCGCAATAGGGCATGGCAAGATAGCGCTGGTCGATCGTCCCCTCGGTCAAACTGTCAGGCCCGCGTCTGTCCCGTGCCGCGCACAAGATATTTGAACGAGGTGAGCTGTTCGACGCCGACCGGTCCGCGCGCATGCATCTTGCCGGTGGCAATGCCGATTTCCGCGCCCATGCCGAATTCGCCGCCATCGGCAAATTGCGTCGAGGCATTGTGCAGCAGGATGGCCGAATCGATCTCGTTGAAGAAACGCGAGACGACCTCGTGGTCCTCGGCAATCACCGCTTCGGTATGGTGCGAGGAGTATTTTTCGATGTGCTCGATCGCGCCGGAAATGCCGTCGACGAGCTTCACCGAAATGATCGCGTCGAGATACTCCGTGGTCCAGTCGTCGTCATTTGCTTCATCGCGGCCGCGGGCATAATCGATCATGTCGTGGTCGACGCGCACCAGGCAGCCCTTCGCCTCCAGCGCCTCGATCAGCGGGGTCGCGAAGGTCTCGGCGGCGGCCCGGTCAATCAGCAGCGTTTCGGCCGCGCCGCAAATGCCGGTGCGGCGCATCTTGGCGTTGACGACGATGTCGCGCGCCATGCCGAGATCGGCGGATTTGTCGACATAGATATGGCAGAGTCCTTCCAGATGGGCAAAGACCGGCACGCGCGCTTCCGATTGCACGCGGGCGACGAGGCTTTTGCCGCCGCGCGGCACGATCACGTCGATATTGCCGGACAGGCCGGACAGCATCTCGCCGACGGCGGCACGATCGGTGGTCGGCACGATCTGGATCGCGTCTTCAGGCAGGCCGGCTTCCGCAAGCCCGGCCTTCAGCGCGCCGTGGATCGCGCGCGCCGAATGGGCGGAATCCGAACCGCCGCGCAGGATCACGGCATTGCCGGCCTTCAGGCAGAGCGCCCCGGCATCCGCTGTCACGTTCGGCCTGCTCTCATAGATGACGCCGATGACGCCGAGCGGCGTGCGCACCCGCGAGATCGTCAACCCGTTCGGCCGGTCCCATTCGGCGATCAGCTTGCCGACCGGATCGTCCAGCGCGGCAATGGCGCGGATGCCCTCGGCCATGGCGGCGATGCGGGCGTCATTGAGTTCAAGCCGGTCGATGAAGGAGCCGGTGATACCGTTCGCGCGGGCTGCGGCGACATCCTTCTCGTTCTCGGCCAGGATCTCCGGCGCGCGCGCCTCGATCTCGCGGGCCATGGCGGCAAGCGCCTGGTTCTTGGTCTCGGTCGGGGCGATCGCCAGCTTGTGGGCGGCGGCGCGCGCGCGCGTTCCAAGCTCCCGCATCACGGCGGCGATATCGTCTTTGTGAACCTGATCAAGCATGGGTCGAACCTTCGTTCTGTTTCTTCTTGCCGACGGCGGCCATCACCAGATCATCGCGGTGGACCATGGCCGCGCGGGCGGGATAGCCGAGAATCGCCTCGATGTTGACGGTCTTCTGGCCGGCGATCATGCGCGCTTCGTCGCTGTCATAGCCTGACAGTCCGCGCGCGACCTCGCCGCCTTTCAAGTTGACGATCGCCACAGTGTCGCCGCGGGAAAAATGGCCGTCAACCGCCGTCACGCCGGCCGGCAGAAGGCTGTTGCCGCGTTTGAGCGCCGCCACCGCGCCATCGTCGATATGGATCGTGCCGGCGGGCAGTAGCTGGCCGGCAATCCATGTCTTGCGGGCATTCACCGGCGTGTGCGAGGCGTGGAACATGGAATGGCGCGCGCCATCCTCGATCGCCTTCAGCGGGTGGTCGATCTTGCCGGAGGCAATCACCATGGCGCAGCCGGCGGCGGTCGCGATCTTGCCGGCCTCGATCTTGGTATGCATGCCGCCGCGCGACAATTCGGAGGCCGCACCGCCCGCCATCGCCTCGATCTCAGGCGTGATCGCCTCGATCTCCGCCAGAAAATGGGCATGGGGATCGAGATGCGGCGGGGCCGTGTAAAGCCCGTCAATGTCGGAGAGCAGCACCAGCAACTCCGCGCCGATCATGGTCGCCACGCGGGCCGCAAGCCGGTCATTGTCGCCGTAACGGATCTCCGAGGTCGCGATCGTGTCGTTCTCGTTGATGATCGGAACGGCGCCCGCTTTCAGAAGCTGCAGGATCGTGGCGCGGGCGTTCAGATAATGCCGCCGCTCCTCGGTGTTTTGCAGCGTCAGCAGGATCTGGCCCGCGAGGATGTCGTGATGGCGCAGGCTCTCGGTCCAGGCGCCGGCAAGGCCGATTTGACCGACGGCGGCAGCCGCCTGCGCCTCCTCCAGCTTCAGCGTGCCGGAATGGCTGTGCAGCACGGTCCGCCCCAGCGCGACCGCGCCGGAGGAGACAACCAGAACCTCGACGCCTGCGGCCTTCAGCGCGGCGATGTCATCGCACAGCCGGTTCAGCCAGTCATGTTTGAGCCCGCGCGCTCGGTCGATGAGCAGCGCCGAGCCGATCTTGATCACGATCCGCCGATAATGCGTCAGCGAACGGTGCATGCCGTTCATTGTCAGGGCTCCCACTTGTCGTGCCGGCCCTTGTCGATGCCCCGTTCGGGCGCGGCAATGCCAAGGCGCGCCTCTTCGGCGCGGATGATTTCGGCAAGCGCCGAAAGCACTTCGGACATGCCTTTCTGGGCAACGGCCGAGATCGCGAAGACCGGCCCGCCGGATGCCTCTTCTAGCGCCATCTTCTTTTCCGCAAGCGTCTCGTCGTCAAGGATGTCGATCTGGGACAATGCGACGAGTTCATGCTTGTCTGCGAGTTCATGGCCATAGGCCTGAAGCTCGTGACGCACCGTGCGATAAACGGCGGCGACATCCTCTTCCTGGGAGGAGACCAGATGCAGCAGCACGCGGGTGCGCTCCACATGGCCGAGGAAGCGATCGCCGATACCGATCCCTTCATGCGCGCCTTCGATCAGGCCGGGAATGTCGGCGAGAATGAACTCGCGCCCATGGATGCTGGCGACGCCGAGATTGGGATGCAGCGTCGTGAACGGATAGTTGGCGATCTTCGGCCGCGCGCGGGTCACGGTCGCCAGAAAGGTCGACTTGCCGGCATTGGGCAGGCCCACGAGCCCGGCATCGGCGATCAGCTTCAGCCTCAGCCAGATCGTCTTTTCCTCGCCCTCAAGGCCAGGGTTGGCCCAGCGCGGGGCCTGGTTGGTCGCGGTCTTGAAATGGGCGTTGCCGAAGCCGCCATTGCCGCCGGAAGCCAGCCGGTAGCGCTCGCCGATCTCGGTCAGGTCGCAGATCAGCGTCTCGCGATCTTCCTCGAAGATCTGCGTGCCGACCGGCACTTTCAGGGTCACGCTCTTGCCGTTGGCGCCGGTGCGGTTGCGGCCCATGCCGTGGCCGCCTGTCTCGCCCTTGAAATGCTGCTGGTAGCGGAAATCGATCAGCGTGTTCAGCCCTTCGACCGCTTCCACCCACACATCGCCGCCGCGTCCGCCGTCGCCGCCGTCCGGGCCGCCGAACTCGATATATTTCTCGCGGTGGAACGAGACAGACCCTGCCCCGCCATCGCCGGAGCGGATATAGACTTTTGCCTCATCGAGAAATTTCATGGTTCGTCGCTTTTGTCTTCATGTGTGGGGTAAAACCGCCCGCATCGTTAGCGTCCGTCGGCGGCAAGGTCAAAGAATATCGTGAAAAACCGTTGCTGCAACATACCGCGCGGCGGCAACGGCACGCAACGCGGCCTTGACCTTTGCCGCGCGTCTGCTTACCCAACCGCCAGCAGGTGACAACTGGAGCGAACCCCATGAATGTCCTTCTGATCGGCTCGGGCGGGCGCGAACACGCGCTGGCCTGGAAAATCTCGCAATCGTCGCGTCTCGGCGTGCTTTATGCCGCCCCTGGCAATCCCGGCATTGCGGCCCACGCCGAATGCGTGAAGCTTGATCCGGCCGATCATGCGGCGGTCATCGCCTTTTGCGGCGAGAAGGAAATCGGCCTCGTCGTCGTCGGCCCCGAAGCGCCGCTGGTGGACGGTCTTGCCGATGCCCTGAGCGAAGCCGGCATCAAGGTCTTCGGCCCGACAAAGGCCGCCGCCCAGCTCGAGGGTTCGAAGGGTTTCACCAAGGACCTCTGCGCCCGATACGATATTCCGACCGGCGCCTATCGCCGCTTCACCGATGAAGAAGAGGCCAAGGCCTATGTCGGCGAAATCGGCGCGCCGATCGTGATCAAGGCCGATGGTCTTGCCGCCGGCAAGGGCGTGACCGTTGCCCGCACGAATGCCGAAGCGCTGGCCGCCATCGACGACTGCTTTTCCGGCACGTTCGGCGCTGCCGGGGCCGAGGTCGTGGTCGAGGAATTTCTGGTCGGCGAGGAGGCGAGCTTCTTCTGCCTCTCCGACGGGAAAAATGCGCTGCCGCTTGCCACCGCGCAGGATCACAAGGCTGTCGGCGACGGCGATACCGGCCCGAATACCGGCGGCATGGGCGCCTATTCGCCAGCCCCCGTCATGGACGAGGCGATGATTGCCCGCACCATGGCGGAAATCATCGAGCCGACGATCCGCGGCATGGCGGAAATGGGCCATCCCTTCAAGGGCGTGCTCTATGCCGGGCTGATGATCACGGAAAAGGGCCCGGAACTGATCGAATACAATGTCCGCTTCGGCGATCCGGAGTGCCAGGTGCTGATGATGCGGCTTCAAAGCGATCTTTTGGACCTTCTGGAAGCCGCCGCAGATGGCACGCTCGACAAGGCTTCCGCCGATTGGAGCGGGGATACCGCGCTCACTGTCGTCATGGCGACAAAGGGCTATCCGGGCTCCTACAAGAAGGGCAGCGAAATCCGCGCCTTGCCCGCCGACGGACCCGAGGCGCGCACCTTCCATGCCGGAACGGCCCTGCGCGACGGAAAGCTCGTGGCAAGCGGCGGACGCGTCCTGAATGTCACGGCGCTCGGCCACAACGTCACCGAGGCCCAGACCCGCGCCTATGCGCTGATTGAGGATATCGATTGGGCTGACGGCTTCTGCCGCCGCGACATCGGCTGGCGGGCAGTGGCGCGCGAGGAGGGCTGAACCGGTTGCCGGTCGCGGGTCTCCCGGCAAACGCGCTTGACTTGTCCCTTCGCTCGGCGCTAAGTGCGCGCGGCCTCGCGACGCCTGCCGCCCGCGCGCCTGCTTTTCCAGGCGAAGGTGAAGTCGTGTGATCCTTTGTGCGTTGTTTTTTTCTGAACGACACTCGAAGCCTATGGCAATGCGGGTCCCATAAACGGTCGCCTCAGGCGTCACGAGTGTCCCGAGGGACAACGACATGGATACCTCTTCAAACCCGGGGGCAAACCCCTATCTTTCGGGGCCGATTGCCCCGCTTTTCTTCAAGACCGCAGCCCCGATCGTGCTTCTGATGCTGGTGAGCGGCCTCTTTACTGTGGTCGACGCCATCTTTCTCGGCGTTTATGTCGGGCCGCGCGCGCTTGCGGCCGTCACACTGGTCTTTCCTCTGTTCATGGCGCTCAACGCGCTGGCGACGCTCGTTTCCTCCGGCATGGCGTCGATCCTGGCGCGGCGGCTCGGCGCCGGCGATCACGCGGGCGCGCAATCGGCCGTGCAGTCGGCGACGGCGCTTGCCATGCTGGCGGCGCTGGGGCTGATGGCGTTTTACCTGGCAGCAGGCAGGCCGCTCATCGGCTGGCTGTCGGGCGGCGACGCGGCGCTTGCGGCGATGGCTTCGACCTATATCGCGCTCCTGTTCTTCGGCAGTCCGCTGCAATTCCTGATCAGCACCCAGGGCGACACGCTGCGCTCGGAGGGCCGGCCCGGCACGATGGCGCTGATCGGCGTTCTGGTGACGCTCGCCAATATCGGCTTCAATTTCGTCTTCATCGCTCTTTTGGGCTGGGGCGTGGCGGGATCTGCCATTGGCACGCTTGCAGCACAGCTTCTGGCGCTTGTCGCCGTGGTCGTTCTCAGGCTTTCCGGCCGCACGCCGATCCGGCTCTGGGAGCGCACCGGCAAGCCGCTGACGGAGGCCTGGCGGCGGACGCTTGCGCTCGGCCTGCCATCCTCGCTGTCACTGATCGGGATCAGCCTTTCGACGGCCTGTATCCTGGTCTCGGTCAAGGCCTGGTTCGGCACGGATTACGACCTGACGATCGCCGCCTACGGCATTGCCTCCAGGCTTTTGACCTTCGTCTTCCTGCCGCTGATGGGCCTGAACTTCGCCTGCCAGTCGATTGTGGGCAACAATTACGGCGCCGCGATCTATGAGCGGTCCAACCGCACGCTCGTCGTCGGGCTTGTGACCGGGCTCTTCTACGGCCTGATCGTGCAGGCGGTGTTTCTTTTCGCGGCAGGCCCGATTGCGGCCCTCTTCGTGGATGATCCCGAGACGATCGCGGCGACGACCCATATCGTGCGCATTATTACCGCCGCCTATGTCGTCGTTGCGCCGGTGATGGTGCTTGCCGGCTATTTCCAGGCCATCGGCAAGGCCGTGAGCGCGGGCGTGATGAGCCTCGGGCGGACGTATTTTTTCAATATTCCGCTGATCTTCCTGCTGCCCTTCCTCTTCGGCAGCCAGGGCATCTGGATGGCAGCCCCCTCGAGCGACCTCGCCATGCTCGGCCTCGTGGCAGCGGTGCTGTGGTTTCACGGCAGGCGGACCGGCGCGAGATGGGGCGTGTTTCATCAAGAGGCTGCGGCGGTAATGCGCTAGCGCGGCGTCACCTTCAGCACCTTGTCGGGGTTCATGATCCCGGCAGGGTCGAAAGCCTGCTTGATGCGGTGCATCAGATCGATCTCGATCGGCGCGCGGATTTCGGCCAGTTCGTCGCGCTTCAGCCGGCCGATGCCATGTTCGGCGGAAATCGAGCCGCCATGGGCAAGCACGATGGCGTGGACGCGTTTGTTGATCTCGCCCCAGCGGGCGACGAAGGCGGCCTTGTCCGCGTCTTCCGGCTGGGAGATGTTGTAATGAATATTGCCGTCTCCGAGGTGGCCAAAAGCGCAGATGCGCGCGCCGGGGATCGCTTCCATCACGGCCTCGTCCGCCTCGTGCAGGAAGGTCGGAATGGCCGAGACCGGCACGGAGACATCATGTTTGATCGAGCCGCCTTCGGGTTTCTGCGCCTCCGACATGGTGTTGCGCATGTGCCAGAGCTCGTCGATCTCGCTTTGCGATTTGGCGATCACCGCATCTTCCACGAGACCTTCTTCGAAGGCCTCCTCCAGAAGCGTCTCCATCATCCGGTCGGCGGACTGCTGGCTGTCTGAAGTCGAAATGTCGATCAGCGTATACCAGGGGTATTTTTCGGAAAGTGGATCGCGCGCGCCGTCCGTGTGCTTTACCGTGAAATCGAAGGCCATACGGGCCATCAATTCAAAACCCGTCAGCGCCGAGGCGCAGCGGTTAGAGGCGAGGTTGAAGAGGTCTAGCGCCTTTTCCGTGCTCGACACCCCGGCAAAGGCAACCTGATGGCCGCGCGGCTTCGGGAAAAGCTTCAGCACCGCACCGGTGATGATGCCGAGCGTGCCTTCCGCGCCGATGAACAGGTCGCGCAGGTCATAGCCGGTATTGTCCTTCTTCAGGCTTCTGAGCCCGTCCCAGATCTCGCCCGTCGGCAGCACGACCTCAAGGCCGAGGCAGAGCGCGCGCATATTGCCATAGGCAAGCACCGCCGTGCCGCCGGCATTGGTGGAGAGGTTGCCGCCGATCATGGCCGAGCCTTCCGAGCCGAGAGAGAGCGGAAAGAGGCGATCATTGTCGCTTGCCGCCTTCTGCACATCGGCGAGGATCGCGCCGCCATCGGCGATGACGACGTTGGCCGAGGTGTCAATCTTGCGGATCCTGTCCATGCGCTCCAGCGACAGCACGATATCCGTGCCCTCTTCGCGCGGCACGTGCCCGCCGACATGGCCGGTGCGTCCGCCGGCGGGCACGACCGGCGTTTTCGTTTCGCTTGCAAGCTTCAGGATGGCGGAGACGTCCTGCGTCGAGCCGGGCTTGAGCACCAGCACCGTCCTGCCCCGGTAAAGTCCGCGGTTCTCGGTGAGATAGGGCTCGATATCGGCGGCGTCCGTCAGCGCGTAAGGCGCGCCGACGATCTCGGAAAAGCGGGTGACGAGTTCGGGTGCGGGCGTGGTCATGCGGTCAGTCATCCTTCCGGGGTGCGGCGGCGCGGGCAAGCCTGTCATTGATCGCCTCGCCGATCCCGTCTTTCGGGATCGGGGCGAAGGCAATGGCGGTCGCGCCGCTCCGGTCTGCCTCGATCATCGTGTCGTATAACCGGCTTGCCGCTTCCGCAAGGTCGGCGGTCTCGCTCAGCTGGAAGACGGCGCGCGCGGCCGAAACATTCTCGACCTCGCAAGGCCCGAACAGCACCAGCGCCTCGCCCGCACCGACGCGCGTCGCATCGAGGCGAACGGCGGCTTTCGGCGCATAATGCGAGACCATCATGCCGGGGGCAATGACTGCGGTTTTGTGCTGCGGTCTTGTCACCGTGCGACCGGTCAGCGCCTCGACCTCGGCCGCGGAAATGCCGCCCGGCCTGAGCAGGGTGATCATCTCGTCCTCGACCGTCAGGATCGTCGATTCGACGCCGACCTCCGCCGGTCCGGCATCGAGAACAAGCCGCAGCTTTTCACCAAGATCAGCCTCCACATGAGCAGCCGTTGTCGGGCTGATCCTGCCGGATGTGTTGGCGCTGGGGGCAGCCAGCGGCCGTCCGGTTTCCGCGATCAGCCGCCCGGCAAAGCCCTGGGGCACGCGCACGCCGACGGTCGGCAGGTTCGCCGTTGCCGCAGGCGCAATCGCAGCCCCCTGTTTCAGCGGCAGAACAAGGGTCAGCGGGCCGGGCCAGAAGGCTTGCGCGAGCGTGCGCGCCAGCGGCGAGAAGACGGCATAATCCTCGGCCATCTCAAGCCCGGACATGTGGCAGATCAACGGGTTGAAGGCAGGCCGGCCCTTGGCGGCATAAATTTTCGCGATTGCCTGGGGGTTCGTCGCATCGGCGGCAAGGCCATAAACGGTTTCCGTCGGCATGGCGACCAGTTCGCCGGCCAGCAAAAGAGCGCTGCCTTCGGCCAGCGCAATGTCTTCCTCAACCGCGATGTCGATGATGCGCGCCATTTGAAACCCGTTCCTGTATGAGCGTTTCCCGTTTAGAACAAAGGTCCGGCACAACAAAGGATTTTTTGATGACGATAAGACGGATTGCCTCAGGCGGCATTTATGAAAAGAAGATTGGTTACTGCCGGGCGGTGGTGGCCGGCGGCTTTGTCCATGTCGCAGGCACGACAGCGCAGGGGGAGAATATTCCGGAGGATGTCGCCGGCCAGTGCGGTTCGGCGCTTGCGGCGATCGGAAGCGCGCTTTCCAAGGCCGGCTGCGGCTTCGAAGATGTCGTGCGGGTGACCTATTACCTGCCGGATGCCGCTGATTTCCCGGCCTGTTGGCCGCTTCTCGCCGAAACCTTCGGCGATAATCCGCCGGCGGCGACCATGCTGGAATGCGGACTGATCGACCCGAAATACCGGATCGAGATCGAGGTGACGGCGCTTCAGCCGGGCTGATGCCGGCGGCCGGTGCGAATTCCCCGTGTCGTCATTTCCGAAAGTCATGTCGTGATTGGGACGCGGGGTCGTAACCGGCGATGGTTTAATATGCCTTATTGTCCGTCTTCGCCGCGGAGGCTGCCCATGACCACACGCCAGAAAATGCTCGACGAACTGAGGAGCCGTCAGGACGGTTTCACCCTGTCCCGCGCCTTCTACACCGATCCCGACTATTTCCGGGTCGATATGGAGAATTTCTATTACCGCGACTGGCTGTTCGTCGCCCATGATTGCGAGCTGGCGCGGCCCGGCAATTACCTGACGATCCAGGTCGGCGACTATTCCGTCATCCTGACGCGCGGGCGCGACAAGGTCATCCGGGCGCTGCACAATTCCTGTCGCCATCGCGGTTCGCGCGTCTGCTCCGCCGACAAGGGTACGACCGCCAAGCTCGTCTGCCCCTATCACCAGTGGACATATGATCTCGACGGCACGCTGCAATATGTGCGCCATATGGGCGAGGATTTCGACAAGTCGAAATTCGGTCTGAAGCCTGTCCATTGCGAGAGCATCGAGGGCTATATCTTCATCTGTCTGGCCGATGTCGCGCCCGATATCACGCCGCTGCGCACGGCCATTTCGCCCTATATCGCGCCGCATAACATTCGCGACGCCAAGGTCGCCTTCAAGAGCACGATCGTGGAAAAAGGCAACTGGAAGCTTGTCTGGGAAAACAATCGTGAATGTTATCACTGCGCGGCCAATCATCCCGAGCTCTGCCGCACCTATCCCGAAGCCGCCTCGGTGACCGGGGTGCAGGGGATGATGGAGGACCCGGAAATCCAGGCGCACTGGGCCCATTGCGAGGCGGCGGGTCTTGAAGCGAAATTCCTCATCAATCCGGACGGCCAGTTCCGCATCGCCCGCATGCCGCTGATCGCGGGAGCGGAAAGCTACACCATGTCGGGCAAGCGAGCCGTGCGCAAGCCGATGGGCGAGAAGACGGCGGCAGCCGGCATCGGCGCGCTTGTTCTGTTTCACTACCCGACCACATGGAACCATTTTCTCGGAGACCACGCGATCTCCTTCCGCGTCCTGCCGCTCGGGCCGGAGGAAACGCAAGTCACCACCACATGGCTGGTGCCGAAGGATGCGGTGGAGGGCATCGACTACGATCTCGATGAGCTCACCCATGTGTGGACCTTCACCAATGACCAGGATCGCCAGATCGTCGAGGAAAATGCCCGTGGCATCCGTTCGCCAGCCTATCAGCCCGGCCCCTATTCGCCGGAAGACGAGGGCGGCGTGATGCAGTTCGTCGAATGGTACGCCAATCACTCGCTCGAACGCCTGTCCGACGAAAACGCGCCTCTGTCCATCGTCGCCTGATATGCTGAAACCAAAACCGTTCAAACATATCGACGAGATGGTGCCGTGGAATGGCCGCGAGCACATGCTGGAATGCGTCGCCTGGACCCCGGAAGCTCCGGACGTGATGACCTTCACCTTCAAGGCGGAGGAGGAAAACATCTGGTTCCGCTACCTGCCGGGGCAATACATCACGCTGGAACTGCCGGTCGGTCCGGAACCGATCATGCGCACCTACACGATCTCCTCCAGCCCGACGCGGCCCTTCACCATCGCCGTGACGGTGAAGGCCCAGAAAGACAGCATCGGCACGCGCTGGATGTTCGAGAACCTGCATCCGGGCATGAAGCTCAAAGCCATCGGCCCCCTCGGCGATTTCTCCTATGTCGAACATCCGGCCGAGAAATACCTGTTCATCTCGGCCGGCTCCGGCATCACGCCGATGATGTCGATGACGCGGGATCTCGGCGACCGCGATCCCGATACGGACATTGCCTTCATCCACTGCGCCCGCTCACCGAGCGACATCATCTTCCGCTGGGAGCTGGAGTACAAGGCGCGCTACATGCCCTTCTTCAATCTCGGCTTCATCGTCACCGAGCTTGAGCGCACCCAGCTGTGGTCGGGGCTCAGAGGGTTTATCGACCGCGCCAAGATCGCGCTTCTGGTGCCGGATTTCCTCGAGCGGCGCGTCTTCTGCTGCGGGCCGGACCCGTTCATGGCAACGGTGAGGGATTCGCTCGAAAGCTCGAATTTCGACATGGAAAACAATTATTTCCAGGAGACGTTCAAGCCCGAAGTGCCGCCGCCGGCCGTCTTCATCGGCGAAAGCGGCGACGAGGACAAGCTGTTCACCGTCGCGTTTGCCGAATCGGGCGTCACGGCGGAAGTCCAGCCCGGTTTCACCATCCTGCAGACCGCCCGCAATGCCGGCGTGCGCATTCCCGCCGCCTGTGAAAGCGGCATCTGCGGCACCTGCCGCACCCTGTGCAAGTCCGGCAAGGTCGACATGCAGCACAATGGCGGCATCCTCGATGACGAGATCGAGGAAGGCTATATCCTCGCCTGCTGCTCGCGCCCGCTGTCGGATGTCGAGGTGGAGGCGTAAAGCCTTGCGTTGCCGCCGGCTGTCGGCCAGACTTGCACCCCTCACATCGTAAAGCCGCCGCCTTCTTCAGGGCTCCGACATGGCGGTCCAGCCATTCAGGGGAGGAACAAGATGGCCGATCTTCAGGGAACACTGTCCGTGGTTACCGGCGGCGGTCGCGGCATCGGGCGCGAAATTGCCTTGCACCAGGCCCGCGCCGGTGCGACGGTCGCCGTTCTTGCGCGCACCGCGGCGCAGATCGAGGAGACGGCGGCGCTGATCGAGAACGAGGGCGGCAAGGCGAAAGCCTATGCGGTCGACCTCGTCGACCGGGCCGCGGTCGAGGCGACATTTTCAACCATCGCCTCGGAAATCGGCCCGGTCGACTGCCTGATCAACAATCACGGCTCGTTTCGCGCCTTCGGCCCGATTTGGGAATGTGATCCTGACGACTGGTGGGGCGATATCGAAATCAACCTGCGCGGTTGCTTTCACACCTGCCGGGCGGTCGCTCCGGCGATGCTGGAACGGGGCGCCGGTCGCATCGTCAATCTTGTCGGCGGCGGTACGGGCACCAGCTTTCCCCATGGCTCCGGTTATGCGGCGAGCAAGGCGGGTATCATGCGCTTTACCGAGAGCCTGAACGACACGACCGTCCCCGGCGGCGTGCGCGCCTTTGCCGTCGATCCTGGCCTGGTGCGCACGTCGATGACGGAGATGCAGCTCAACACCGAGGCGGGCCGCACCTTTCTGCCGGGTATCCAGCAACTCTTCGAAGACGGCATCAACGTCCCGCCGTCGCGGGCCGCTGCGCTGATTGCGGATATTGCCCGTGGCCGTTTCGACCGCCTTGCCGGTCGTATGCTCAGCGGCCCGGACGACCCTGACGGGCTTGAGCGCACGATGAATGACATCGTTGAAAAGGATGGCAGGGCGCTTCGCATCACGGGGGTATCCTGAACACGCTGCGTTGCGCATGCCCGCGCGGCATAATGCCCGGTGATGCGGAATTCGATTTGTGTCCCCTGCTCGAGGGAAACAAAAAAACCGGGGCGCATCCACGCCCCGGCTTCCTTGCCTTCAAATTGCGTCCGGTGATCAGACGTATTTGTTGACGATGTTTTCCAGATATTCCTGGCGGCCGGATTTCGGCTGAGGGTTGATGCCGTCCTTTTCGACCATTTCGGCGATGTCTTCCAGCGTCATTTCGCCGGCAAGCATCTTCTTCGCCGTTTCGCCTTCCCAGCCGGCATAGCGCTCGTCAAGCGGGTTCGAAAGGGCGCCGTCTTCAACCATCTTCGCTGCTGCCTTCAGGCCGCGGGCGCAGCAGTCCATGCCGCCGATATGGCCGTGAAGCAGGTCGGCCGGATCGATCGACTGGCGGCGCAGCTTGGCGTCGAAATTGGTGCCGCCGGTGGTGAAACCGCCTGCGAGCAGAACCTGGTAATAGGCAAGCGCCATTTCCGGAACATTGTTCGGGAACTGGTCGGTGTCCCAGCCGGACTGGTAGTCGTTGCGGTTCATGTCGATGGAGCCGAGAACGCCGAGCGTGCGGGCAAGCGCCAGTTCATGTTCGAAGGTATGACCGGCGAGGATCGCGTGGCCCTGTTCGATATTGACTTTCACTTCCTTTTCCAGCCCGTGCTTCTGCAGGAAACCGTAGACGGTGGCGACGTCATAGTCGTACTGGTGCTTGGTCGGTTCCTGCGGCTTCGGTTCGACCAGAATCTGGCCTTCAAAGCCGATCTTGTGCTTGTACTCGACAACCATGTGCAGCATGCGCGCCATCTGGTCGAGTTCGCGGCCCATGTCGGTGTTGAGCAGCGTCTCGTAGCCTTCTCGGCCGCCCCAAAGGACATAGTTCTGGCCGCCGAGCTTTTTGGTGGCGTCCATGCAGGTCTTGATGGTTGCTGCGGAGAAGGCGAAGACGTCCGGATCCGGGTTGGTGGCAGCACCCGACATGAAGCGGCGGTGGGTGAAGAGGTTGGCCGTGCCCCAGAGAAGCTTGACGCCCGTTTCCTCTTGCTTTTCGCCGAGATAATCGACGATCTCGTTCAGGTTCTTCGTGTTTTCGGCGAAGTTCGCGCCTTCCGGACGGACATCGACGTCGTGGAAGCAGTAGAAGGGCGCGCCGAGCAGGGAAAACAGCTCGAAGCCGACATCGGCCTTCAGTTTCGCCTTGTCCATGGCGCCGTCATACCACGGACGGTCGAAGGTGCGGCCGCCGAAGGGGTCGCCGCCTTCCCAGGCCAGCGAATGCCAGTAGGCGATGGCAAAGCGCAGATGTTCCTTCAGCGGCTTGCCCATGACGATTTCATCGGGATTGTAATGCTTGAAGGCAAGCGGGTTTTCGCTTTCGGGGCCTTCATACTGGATCTTGGCGATGTCGCCGAAAAAGCCGGTGCTCATCTTGGATACTCCCTGTTGGGGTTGTCATTGTCCGCGGGGGCGCGGGGGCCGGGCGTGCAGCCGGGCGCCCGCTCTTCGCGTCATTCTCCGGAAAGGGTCTTGATGGCCGGATACAGCGCCCGGAAACGCTGATAGGCCTCCTCGAAGGCAGCCGTATGGGCCGTCTCCGGGTCAACGGTCTCCGCCGTTTCCGGCGGGGTGCAGACGGCGAGCGGATCGGCGCCGGTCGCGGCCAGGAGGCCGAGACGGGCAGCGCCGAAGGCCGCGCCGAAATCGCCGTCGGCGGGAATGTCGATCGGCAGGTTGAGGGCGGTTGCCACCGCTTTCAGCCAGTAGCGCGAACGCGATCCGCCGCCGATGGCGGTAATGCGGGAAAGCTCGGTGCCGGCGGACCGCAAAGCCTCGAGATTGTCGCGCAGCGCAAACGCGACGCCTTCCATCACCGCGCGTGTCATCGCCGAGCGGTCGCTTTCATGCGCAAGGCCGATGAAGGCGCCGCGAATGGCGGCGTCGTTGTGCGGCGTGCGCTCGCCGGAAAGATAGGGCAGGAAGGTCACATCGCCCGGCGCCTGAAGCGTGTCGCCAACTTCGGTCGAAAGCTGGGCCGGGCTCTTGTCGGTCACCTTGGCGTACCAGTTGAGGGCGTCGGTGGCCGACAGGATCACGCCCATCTGGTGCCAGGTGCCGGGAAGGGCGTGGCAGAAGGCATGGACGGCGCTTTCAGGTTTCGGCCTGTAGCGATCGTTGGCGGCGAACAGCACGCCGGACGTGCCGAGCGAGACGAAGGCCGCGCCGTCTGCAACCGTGCCCATGCCGCAGGCAGAGGCCGCATTGTCGCCGGCGCCGCCGGCCACGACGACCGGGCCGGTCATGCCCCATTCCGACGCCAGCGCCTGTTTCAGTGCGCCGCCCGCTTCCGATCCTTCGACAAGGGATGGCATCTGTTCACGGCGAAGGTCGGTTGCCGCCAGCAGTTCATTCGACCAGTCGCGCCTGGCCGTGTCGAGCCAGGCGGTGCCCGCAGAATCCGACATTTCGGAGATATATTCGCCGGTCAGCCAGAAGCGGAGATAGTCCTTCGGAAGCAGTACCTTGGCCACTTTGGCGAAGGTTTCCGGCTCGTTCTTCTTGACCCAGACAAGCTTCGGCGCGGTGAAGCCGGGGAAGACGATATTGCCGGTGATCGCGCGGAAACGCGGGTCGTCGTCGAGCTGCGCGGCCTCCACATAGGAGCGGGTGTCGTTCCAAAGGACGCAAGGCCGCAATACCTCGCCGGCCGCATCGATCAGCGTTGCGCCGTGCATATGGCCGGAAAGGCCTATGCCCTTGACGGCGGAAAGCTCGGCCGGATGGCGTTCTGCGAGGCGGCCGACGGCAATCTTGCAGGCGGCGATCCAGTCAGCCGGGTTCTGCTCCGACCAGCCGTGATGCAGGCGCTGGACGGTGAGCGGCGCATCGGCGCTGGCGATCACCTTCTGGTTCTCGTCGATCAGCATGGCCTTGAGGCCGGAGGTGCCGAGGTCAAGCCCGAGATACATGTCTTTCCTCCCTTGTTGTGATCAGCTTCCTGTTCACGGCAGATTGTCCTTGATGAAGATGTCGATACGGATGCGCTCCTGGGCGGCGATCACCTCCAGGCCGTCGGCCTTGGCTTTCAGCACGCGGATGGCGCTTCTGACCTCATGGCCGGCATCCTGGTTGAGGACGACGTCGAAGAGGCCGGTTTCGAGCGCTTCGCGTGAATGGGCGGAGAGCTCATGGGCGATGGTAACGAGTTCGCGACCCTTCGCCCGGGCCTCTTCCAGCGCTGCGATCAGACCGCGATTGCCCGCGCCAAGGCTGTAGAGGCCGATCATGTCCGGGTGGGCATCGATCGCGTCTGAAACCAGTTTCCGGGCAAGCGTCGAATCATCCCGGCCCTCCATCGGCGGCAGGATGGAAAGCGCCGGAAAATGCGTCGCCATGATTTCGGAGAAGCCGGAAAATCGGTTCTGGTGGTCGCGCACGGAAAGCGAGCCGGCAAGCACCCCGACCGTGCCTTTGCGCGGCGAGAGAAAACGGCCCAGCAGGGTGGCGGCGGTGCGGCCGGCGGCGGGGTTGTCGACGCCGGCATAGTGATCGCGGGTGCTGTCTTCCAGATCCGAGACGAGCGTGACCACGGGAATGCCCCGTTCGGTCAGCCTGCGCACGGCCTCGCGCACCGGATCGGCCTGGACGGCAACGACGGCGATGCCCGCAGGATTGCGCTCGCCCGCTGCAAGCAGAGCCTCGGCCAGCGCCTCGGCATCGAAAGCGGGCACGTCGACAATGGTGATCTGCGTGCGCTCGACGCGACCACGTTCATCGGCCTGGACAACGGCCGCGCGCAGCTCGGCCATGAAGGCGTTCTCGTTGCGGGGCAGGACAAAGGTGAAGGGATAGATTCGCCCCTTGGCAAGATTGGCGGCCGCGACATCGCGCACATAACCGAGTTTTTCGATCGCCTGCTCCACCTTGACCTTGGTCTTTTCCCTGACGCCCGGACGTGCGTTCATCACGCGGTCAACGGTCGCAAGGCTCACGCCTGCCTCTGCAGCGATATCATGTACGGTGGGGCGCATATTGTCCGCCTGGTCTGTTTCGCTCCTCGCCGGAGCCGAACGGCCCCGTCCGAGACCTTTGCGGTCCTCGTTGGGCGGACTATAGCGCGAAGAATGATGTACGTAAATCAAAAATCGCCGGTCGAATGAAATTCCCTGAAAATGGCTGCCCCGGGGAGCAAGGAGGCCATCGCTTGACGTTTGCAAACACAGCGATCGGCGGCATGCATGGCGCCGCCTAGACTGCGGCCGCTGGCGCAGCTACGAAACTGTCCTCGAAGAGCTTGTTGAGGCGGCCGATGACGGCGATCGCAGGCGCTTCGGTGCGCAGCGCCTCGATGATGACGTCGGAGGCCTCCTGCTGGAAGCGGACGTAGCCGCCGTGGCGCGGGCGGCAGAAGGCGCGTTCGAGCGCGCCGCGCGTGTCGCGGTAGAAATTGCCGGAGGCCGCATTCACCCTCTCGTCGTTCCAGGCGGCGGCGTGGGCGGGCTGGCCGCCGGCGTCGGCGTAGAGAGAGGACTGGACCGGACCGCTTGCGATCCAGTGGCAGAAGTCGATCGCCTCTTCCGGATGACCGCAAGCGGATGATACGGCAATGCCGGTTCCCCCGAGCGCCGAGGCGGCGGCGCCGTCGCCCCGGATCGACGGAACGTCGGCGAAGGCAAGCCGGTTGGCGCGAAAACCCTCGGTCGCATAGTTACGGTAGCCGGCGATGAAGGGAGCCGCGACCGCATCTGTGTCGCCTCCCGAGAGCCTTTCCAGAACGGCGACGGGGTCGGCCGCCAGATTGTCCTCCGGCACGAGGCTTGCCAGTTCCGCAAGGCGCTCGTAAACGGCGATGCCCTCATCCTCGTCGATCAGCGGCCCTTCCTCTTCCGCCCGGCAGGGTGTGCCGAGGCCGGCTGCGATGGTGAAGAACACCATCACCGCATGCGGCGACCCCAGCGGCAGCAGGACCTTGCCGTCTTCGGCAAGATCCATGAGCGCTTGCCAGTCGGCCGGCGGCTGGCTGAGGCGGTCGGGACGAAAGGCCATGACTTCGACCGAGGCATCGATCGGAAAGGCCCATTGCTGCCCCCGGAAATGGTAGGCGCGCCAGGTCTGGCCGATGGCGCCGGCCTCGATTTCCCGGCGCGCGCTTTCCCGGCCTTCGATTTGCAGCGGCAGCAGGCATCTGTCGCGGGTCAGATGGCCCAGTTGCGTGTGGTCGATGACGAGGAGGTCGTAGTCCTGCGTCAGCGCCGCGGCGGAAACAGTGCTGAAGTCCTGCAGGCTGCCCGTATCCCACTCGATGCATGTGCCGGTTTGCGCCCGCCACGCTCGGGCAGCGGCCTCCAGCGGCGCAAAACCGCGCGGATGGCTCCATGTCAGGCCTTTCAGTGTCGTCATCAAATCTCGCGCTCCGCGTCATGGCACCGCGACCGGCCGGGACTGGCGGTGCGGCAGCTTTCGGTTCCCAATGGCATGCGTTTCATCCGGCCGGCAGGGCCGCTCTTCCCGAGAACAAAGCGGGCAGGGGCCTGTTTGTTCCGTTCGGGAAGGCGCGGCGGACGTTTTGCGGCCGCGCGGAAGGAGAAGCTTCAGCCGGCCACCACGATCTGTGTGTTCCACGCCTTGCAGCGGGCGCTCAGTCCGGCTTCAGGCGGACGATCGGTGAAGAAGGTGTCGATATCGGCGAGCGAGGCGATCCGGGCGGGGGCCGAACGGGCGAATTTCGTGTGGTCGGCGACAAGGAATGTCTTGCGCGCCCGCGCGATCGCCGTCTGGCTGACGCCGACCTCCAGCATGTCGAAGTCGAGAAGGTCGCCGTCAGCGTCCAGCGCCGAACAGCCGATGATGGCGAGATCGAACTTGAACTGCTCGACGATGCGGTTGGCAAGCGTGCCCACCAGACCGCCATCGGTTCGCCGAAGCTGCCCGCCGGCCACCACGATCTCGCATTCCGGATTGGCGACAAGCGTGTTGGCGACATTGATGTTGTTGGTGACCACAAGAATGCCGCGATGGCCGATAAGGGCGCGTGCGACGGCTTCCGTGGTCGTGCCGATATTCATGAAAATCGCGGCATTGTCGGGGATTTCCGCGGCGCAGGCGGCAGCGATCGCCTCTTTCTCCGCCGTGTTGAGTTCGCGTCGGTCGGCATAGCCGATATTGCTTGTGCCCGACGCCAGCACGGCGCCGCCGTGAACGCGGGTAAGCTTGCCGGCTTCAGAGAGTTTCAGCAGGTCGCGCCTTATCGTCTGCACCGTCACGCCCATGCGCTTTGCAGCGTCCTCGGCCACAATCCGGCCTTCCGTGCGGGCCATCTGCATTAGGTCATCGAGGCGGAAAGTTTGCGACATTGTTCCCTCAGGCTTTGTCCCTAGGCCGCTGATGCGGCACACTGCCCGCAAGGGAGACATTTTTCCCGCGCTTTTGCAACGCTTTGCAGTCGTGGCGCGTTGTTCTCCGGCCGGCGGGAGGATTGCTTCGTTGCAGGCTGCATTCGGTATTTTGCCTTGATCGGACGGGGGAAACACTGTCAATAGCGTTTTGAGTGCCTCATGAAACGTGACGGGATGAAAGTGTGAGCGGACTGGAACAAGCCATCAGGAAAGCGCTGGAGAGCACCGACAGGGAGGATGCCAACCAGCGGGCGCGGATCTATCAGTCCGCGCGACAGGCGCTGGAAAGCGGGCTGGCCAAGCAGGGCATCACGGAGACCAAGGCGATTGGCCGCCAGCGTCGCCGCCTTGACGAGATCATCACTGCAATCGAGCGGGAGGAGGCGGAAGCCGCCCGCAAGGCGCGCGCGGCGCGTCAGCCCCGGCCTGATGTCTTTGACGATCCCTTTGCCGTCGGCCGTGTGCCGGAAAGCCCCGGCCACCGCGCCGCCCCCGAACAGCCGGAAGGGCGGGAACCTTCGTTCGAGCCCGAGCCGCCGGACGCGCCCGGGCTCGATGACATGGCATTGCATGGAGAACCTGAAGCCCATTTCGATTATCCCGCAAGCCCGGTTGTGGAACCCGAGATCAGAAGGGACGCCGATTTCACCGAGGCCGACTTTGCCGTCTCGCCGGAGGACCGCAAGGAGAGCGGGCATCTCGACGCGGCGGCGTTTTCGGCCATCGATGATCTCACGGCCGTAACCGAGGAGCGCCGGCCGGTCGGCAAGACGCTGAAGGCTTCGAAGGCGAAACGCCCGAAGAAAAGGGAAAAGGCGCGCCGGTCGGAAAGGGCCGAGCGGCCGTCCCGCAGGCGCGGGTTCTTCGCCCGGGCGCTGATCGGAATCGTCGTGCTCGCCTTCCTTCTTTTCGGCGGCTGGTGGGTCGTCACATCCAATTTCGCCCTCAACCCCGATACACTCGACACCGCCGTGCCCAATCCCGCGCCGCTGATCGAGGCGGAGGACTTCGAAGGCGCATCCAGCTGGACGAGCGTATTCCAGCCGGGCGGCGCAAACAGTCTTGTTCCCGGGTCTGCGGCGACAATGGAGAGCGTCACGGTCGACAGCGCGCCGGCCGTCGAGATCGCGTCTCGGGCAACGGGCGATGCCGGCGCGGTCGCCGTGGCCCTGCCGACGGCGGTCAGGGGCATGCTGGAGGAAGGTCCGGTGCTGGTCGAGGTCAGCGTGCTCGCGCCTGACGGCGGCGGTCAGCAGGTCGGCATCTACTGCGCCGACGGCACGATCGACGGCTGTCAGCGCCATCGCTTCACCCCGAGCGCCCATCGCGAGAGCCTTGTGGTCCGTCTCGATCCGGGCCGGGGCGGCGTTCTGCCGACGCGGCTGATGATCTCGAGCGATCTCAGCGGCGCGGGCGCGCCGCTCGACATTTTCGCCATCCGGGCGCAGTTCGCTGACTGAAGATATGCGGCGTTGAATATTCCTGTCACAAAAGGCGTATATGCAACGCTTCTTGCGGAGAATGCGAGGGAATCAGGTGAAAAGGCTGGAAGAGACGGTTAGGGCGATTGCAGCCCGGGCGCTTGCCGCGCGGCTTGTTCTTCTGGTTGCTGCTGTCACCGCCGTTTCTGCCGTCTTTTTCGGCCTTGCTCCGCCGGTCGCGGCGATCGTCGGCTGGCTTTGCGTTTCGATTGCCGCCCTGATCGGGGCCGTGCCCGCCGGCGGCGAGGCGAAAGTGCCGGAAGAGGCGTCGGCGCCCGGCGAGGGCCGGGCGGATTTCGGCGACCTGCCGCGGTTTCTCGACGAGATCGATCTTGCCGTCTATCTTCTTGCCGCTGACGGAACCGTGCTGTTCCAGAATCGCGCGGCCGGAGCCACATTCGGCAGTTTCCCGCTCGGATCGCATATCTCCGCCCGCATGCGCGCGCCGGGCGTTCTCGACGTCATCCGCGATACGCTCGCGAACAACCGCGTCAACCAGATCGAATATTCCGAGCGTCTGCCGTCGGAACGCGTCTATCTCGTCAGGGTTGCTCCCGTTGCCGGCGTCGAGGGAGGCAAGCCGGTCTTCATGCTGGTGCTGCGCGACATTTCCGAGGCCCGGCGGATCGACCGCATGCGGTCCGATTTCGTTGCGAATGCGAGCCATGAATTGAGGACGCCGCTAGCCTCCCTGCGCGGCTATATCGAGACACTGCAGGGGCCGGCGAAGAACGACGCCAAGGCGCAGGAGCGCTTCCTGCCGATCATGCTCGATCAGGCGACGCGCATGAGCCGGCTTGTCGATGACCTGATGTCGCTGTCCCGCCTCGAGGCCAAGGCGCATCTCTCGCCGGACCAGAAGGTGAAGCTCAACGCGCTGCTCGAACATGTGCGCGACAGCCTTCTGCCGCTTGCCGAGGAACTGGACGTCGCCATCAATCTGTTCCTGCCGGAAGAGCCGGTTATAGTGAACGGCGACAATGACGAACTGGTCGAAGTGTTCGAGAACCTGATCGAGAACGCCTGCAAATACGGCGCCGAGGGCGGACGGGTCGATGTCTATCTCAAGCCGCTCGAAAACGGCGGACCGGAGGTCTCCGTCGTGGATTACGGCCCTGGCATTCCCGCCGAACACGTTCCGCGCCTGACCGAGCGGTTCTATCGGGTCTCGGTTGCCGACAGCCGTTCGAAGAAGGGTACGGGGCTGGGGCTTGCGATCGTCAAGCATATCCTCACCCGCCACCGCGCGCGGCTGGTGGTCAAGTCGGCGGTTGGCAGGGGTACCACCTTCACGGTGCGATTCTGACGGCCTGTCGTTTGGCGCATCGGCCCGAAAATCGGAATCGATTTTCGGAAAGCACGATGAGTCGATTCAATAGGTCAGAGCGTCCTTTGTGCTTCCGAAAGGGCGCACGGCGCTCTAATAAAAACGTCATAAAAACAATAGGCTGAACTGTCATAAAACTGAATCAAAAATGACATAAAACCGGGCTGTCCGGTTCCGGCGGTTCGTGACGGAAGCGGACCAGGCATCGCATCGAGACGATGCAAACATGTAACCCGCAAGGGATGCGTCATGAAGCTAATCGTAATGAGGGTCGCTGCGGTTCTTGCCGCGCTTCTTGCCTGCGGCCCGACGCAAGCGCGAGATCAGATCCAGATTGCCGGTTCGTCGACCGTTCTGCCATACGCGAAGATCGTTGCCGAGAGTTTCGGCGAGATATTTCCCGACTACAAGACCCCGATCGTGGAATCCGGCGGCTCTTCGGCCGGCTTGAAGGAATTCTGCCGGGGCGTCGGTCCGCGCAGCATCGATATCGCCAATGCATCGCGGCCCATCCGTCCGGGCGAGATCGCTGCCTGCGCGGCAAACGGCGTCACCGGGATCGCCGAAATCCCCTTCGGTTATGACGGGATCGTCTTTGCCACCGACGTCTCGATGCCCGCCATGGACCTGACGCCGCTCGATCTTTATCGGGCGCTTGCCGCCGAACTCGTGATAGACGGCAAGCTCGTAAAGAACCCCTATGCGCGCTGGTCCGAGATCGACCCGGCGCTGCCGGATGTCGAGATCAAGGCTTATATTCCCGGCGAGAAGCACGGCACGCGCGAAGTCTTTGAGGAAAAGGTGCTGGGCGTCGGTTGCGAGCAGGCGGGCGCGCTTGCCTTTCTCGAGGAAAACTTCGGCGCAAAGCAGGGCGGGGACCGTTGCATTGCCGTGCGCAAGGATGGACGGGCGCCGGGCATCGACGGCGACTATACCGAGACGCTGGCGCGGGTTGTGTCCGACCGAACGAGCCTCGGCGTGTTCGGCCTGTCCTTTTATGACAACAATGCCGACAAGCTGAACGTGGCCACGATCTCCGGCGTCACGCCGACAGCAGAAACGGTCGAATCCGGCGAGTATCCTGTGTCGCGGCCGCTGTTTTTCTACGTCAAGATGGCGCATGTGGGCGCGATTCCGGGCCTGAAGGACTATGTCGAATTCTTCCTCTCGGACGCGATGGCCGGCCCCTATGGCCCGCTGGCCGAATATGGCCTCGTGCCAGCGTCGGAGCGGCAACGCGCCGACATGCTGGCAGGCTTCGAGGCGGCGCTGCAATAACACCCGGTTGCCATCCGCAAGCCGGGGGCAATCGCAATCAATGTCCGGAATTGCCCGGACGGTCTGGATCGATATGACGCACGTCTTTTTGATCATCTTGGCGCTCGTGCTTGCGCTCGGCGTCGCCGGCTATTTCTCGGCGCGGGCGAAGGCCTATGCGCTGGCCGGTTCGCGCCTCGCGCGGCTGAACTCAAGGCCTGCCCATCACGCAAGCCTCGCAGCGATCGCCGCCGTCATCCCGGCATTGGTGGTGATGGCCGCGTGGATGGTGGCAAGTCCGCTCGTCATCGGGTCGGAGATCCGCTCCGGCTTCCCAGAGAGCGTGAAGGAGCAGCCGGAGGCGGCGCAGTCTCTGGTCTACAATTCGGTCACCTCCGTTGCCTACGGCCTGAGACAATTGCCGAAAGACGCGCGGGCGCGGGTCAATGAGGATGCCGGCGCGCTGCGCGCCGTGCTGGCCGAGCGCGGCATTCCGCTTGCCGCTTCGCCGAGGCCCTTTGTTCTTGCTTCGGCCGAAAGGCTCAACGCGCTTTCGGCGCGGTCAAACGCAGCCATGGCTGCGGCCGTGCTCGCCGTGGCGCTGGTCTCACTCGGACTTGCCTATCGGTCCGTCAGCCCTGCCTTTGCCGCGCGCAGGCGGGTCGAGCAGGTGGTGCTCGCGGTCCTGCTTCTGGCATCCACGATCGCGGTCCTGACGACCGTCGGCATCGTTCTGTCGATGCTGACGGAGACGCTGCGCTTCTTCTCGGCCGTGCCCCCGGCCGACTTCTTTTTCGGCACGGTCTGGGATCCGCGCTTTGCCGCGGCCGGCGAGGCCGGTTCGGCCGGGCAGTTCGGCTTGATCCCGCTGCTGGCCGGCACGCTCTACATCTCCCTCGTCGCCATGGCGGTGGCCGTGCCCGTCGGGCTTTATGCGGCGATCTACATGTCGGAATATGCAGGCGCCAGGCTACGCTCGGTCACCAAGCCGCTGCTGGAAGTGCTGGCGGGCATCCCGACCATCGTCTACGGCTTTTTCGCGCTCGTCACCGTCGGCCCGATGCTGCGCGACATCTCGGCGGAACTGAACGGGCTTTTTACCGGCAGCTACCGCAATTTCATCGAGGCGCAATCGGTGCTGACGGCCGGCGTGGTCATGGGCATCATGCTCATCCCCTTCGTCTCCTCGCTGTCGGATGACATCATCAGTCAGGTGCCGGACAGCCTGCGCAAGGGTTCGCTCGGCCTCGGTGCCACGCGCTCGGAAACGATCAAGCGCGTGGTCCTGCCGGCAGCTCTTCCCGGCGTCGTCGGGGCGCTACTCCTGACGGCTTCGCGCGCGATCGGCGAGACGATGATCGTGGTGCTTGCCGCAGGCGTTGCCGCGCAGTTGCAGATCAATCCGCTGGAGCCGATGACGACCGTCACGGTCAAGATCGTCAACCAGCTGACGGGCGACCTGCAGTTCGACACGCCGCAGACGCTGGTCGCCTTTGCGCTCGGCCTGACGCTCTTCGTGATCACGCTCTGCCTCAATGTCTACGCGCTCTACATCGTGCGCAAATACCGGGAGCAGTATGAATGACCGAGACATTCAGCACCGCGACCGAGCGGGAGGAAAGCCGCAGGCAACTGGCGGAAACCCGGCGCAAGGGACTGAAGCGCCGCCATGCGGCTGAACGACGCTTCCGCCTTTACGGCGTGCTCGCGATCTCGTCAGGGATCTTCTTCCTCGCAGCCCTTCTGCTCTCCGTTGTCGGCAAGGGCTATACCGCCTTCGAGCAGACGACCGTCACCCTGCCCATCACCTTCGATGCCGCCGTCATCGATCCCGAGGGCGCGCGGGAAGACGATCCCCGTCTGCTGCTGACGGCTGACTATCCCGAACTGGTCGAGGCGGCGCTCGCCGAAACGCTGGAAATCAGCCCGGCAAACGGCCCCGAAATGCGCGCGGCGATGCGGATGATCTCGCGCTCGAGCCGGGTGGAACTGCGCGATGTCGTGCTGAAGGACCCCTCGGTGATCGGCGAGACGGTCAATGTGCGGCTTCTGGCGTCGGCCGACATCGATTCGGCCTACAAGGGGCAGATCGACCTGACCGTGCCGGAGACGAGCCGGCGCGTCTCCGATCGCCAGCTTGAGTGGCTGGAAAGGCTTGAAGCGCTCGGCCTGATGCAAAAGTCCTTCAACACCGGCTTCTTCACTCACGGCGCATCGAGCCGCCCGGAATCGGCTGGCATCGGCGTCGCCTTTGTCGGCACGCTCTACATGATGGGCGTGGTTCTGCTTCTGGCCTTGCCGATCGGCGTCGCCTCGGCGATCTATCTGGAAGAATTCGCGCCGAAGAACCGGTTCACGGATATCATCGAGATCAACATCAACAATCTGGCGGCCGTTCCCTCGATCATTTTCGGCCTTCTGGGCCTTGCCGTGTTCATCGGGCTTCTGGGCCTGCCGCGCTCTGCCTCGCTCGTCGGCGGGCTGGTGCTGACACTGATGACGCTGCCGACGATCATCATCGCCACCCGCGCGGCGCTGCAGGCCGTGCCGTCCTCCATCCGTTCGGCGGCGCTCGGCGTCGGGGCTTCGAAGATGCAGGCGGTGTTCCACCACGTCCTGCCGCAGGCCATGCCCGGCATCCTGACGGGAACGATCATCGGCCTCGCGCAGGCGCTCGGCGAAACCGCGCCGCTGCTCCTGATCGGCATGGTCGCCTTCGTCGCCGATTATCCGGCAAGCCCGCTTGATCCGGCAACGGCGCTTCCGGTTCAGATCTACATGTGGGCGGGAGAGGCTGAGCGGGCCTTCGTCGAACGCACCTCCGCCGCCATCATCGTGCTTCTGGCGTTCCTCATCCTCATGAACATCACGGCCGTCATCCTGAGGCGCCGTTTCGAGCGACGCAGATAGGCCATGGCGAACGCGAAAAGACTTGGAAACAGACAATGAGCAACATGACCTACAAGATGGCCGGCCAGGCGGTATCCGTCTATTACGGACAGAAGCGCGCGCTGTTCGATGTCAGCCTGAATATCCGCGAAAACGCGGTCACCGCGCTGATCGGTCCGTCGGGCTGCGGCAAGTCGACCTTCCTGCGCACGCTCAACCGCATGAACGACACGATCGACAATTGCCGCGTCACCGGTACGATCACGCTTGACGGGGAGGACATCTACGCCTCGGGGATCGATGTGGTGGAGCTCAGGGCGCGCGTCGGCATGGTGTTCCAGAACCCCAATCCTTTCCCGAAGTCGATCTACGAGAATGTCGCCTACGGGCCGCGCATCCACGGGCTGGCCCGCCATCGCGGCGAATTCGACCAGATCGTCGAGACCAGCCTGATCAAGGCGGGCCTGTTCAACGAGGTGAAGGACCGGCTTCACGAGCCGGGCACCAGCCTTTCCGGCGGCCAGCAGCAGCGGCTGTGCATCGCCCGCGCCATTGCCGTCAATCCCGAGGTGATCCTCATGGATGAGCCCTGCTCGGCGCTCGATCCGATCGCGACCGCACGCGTCGAGGAATTGATCTCGGAGCTGAAAGAGAACTACACGATCGTGATGGTGACCCATTCCATGCAGCAGGCCGCGCGCGTTTCCGAACGCACGGCCATGTTCCATCTCGGCCATATGGTCGAGGAGAATGACACCGACACAATTTTCACCAATCCCGCGGACCAACGCACCCAGGATTACATCATGGGACGTTTCGGCTGAGGGGCGGTTGCCGCACGCTCACGCCAAGGAAGGAACAGACATGGCTCCCTCGCATATTCTGACGGCATTCGATGACGAGCTGAAATATCTCCAGCGCCGCATTTCCGAAATGGGCGGCCTGGCGGAGGAGATGGTAAGCGAGTCGGTTTCGGCACTCGTCAACACCGATACCGAGCTTGCCGAAAAGGTGATCAAGGACGATCTTGTGCTGGACGAGGCGGAGCGCGAGATCGGCGAAAAGGCGGTCGTCATCATCGCAAGGCGCCAGCCGGTGGCAGCGGACCTGCGCGAAATCATGGGCGCTATCCGTATCGCCTCCGATCTCGAGCGCGTCGGCGACATGGCCAAGAACACCGCCAAACGCGTGATCTCGGTGCAGGGCTCCGGGGTGCCGCGCAAACTTGCCCACGGCATTGAGCATCTGTCGGAACTGGCGCTCCTGCAATTGAAGGAAGTGCTCGACGCCTACACATCGCGCCAGGCCGACAAGGCGAGCTCCATCCGCGAGCGCGACGACGAGATCGACGCGATCTACACCTCGCTGTTTCGCGAGCTCCTGACCTACATGATGGAGGATCCGCGCAACATCACCTCGTGCACCCATCTTCTGTTCTGCGCCAAGAATATCGAGCGCATCGGCGACCACGCCACCAATATCGCAGAAATGATCTACTACATCGCCACCGGCTCCCAGCCGCAGGGAGAGCGTCCGAAGGACGACAATTCCCCGGCCGTCGGTTCCGATGATCTTTAGAAGCCGTTTGAGACAAGGGAGACATACGTCCTATGGTTCCGAAAATCGCAGTTGTTGAAGACGAGGAAGCGCTCAGCGTTCTGCTGCGTTACAATCTCGAATCCGAGGGGTATGAGGTCGAAACCATCATGCGCGGCGACGAGGCCGAAATCCGGCTACAGGAGCGGGTGCCCGACCTGCTTCTGCTCGACTGGATGCTGCCCGGCGTTTCCGGCATCGAGCTTTGCCGCCGCCTGAGAATGCGGCCGGAGACCGAACGCCTGCCGATCATCATGCTGACGGCGCGCGGCGAGGAGAGCGAGCGGGTGCGGGGCCTGGCGATCGGCGCCGATGATTATGTCGTCAAGCCGTTCTCCACTCCGGAGCTGATGGCGCGGGTGAAGGCCATCTTGAGGCGCGCGCGCCCGGAAGTGCTCTCCAGCGTGCTGAAATGCGGCGATATCGAACTTGACCGCGAGACCCACCGGGTGCACCGCAAGGCGCGCGAAGTCCGCCTCGGCCCGACCGAGTTCAGGCTTCTCGAATTCCTGATGACATCGCCCGGCCGGGTGTTTTCACGCGCGCAACTGCTCGACGGCGTATGGGGCCATGACATCTATGTGGACGAGCGTACCGTCGACGTGCATGTCGGTCGACTGAGGAAGGCGCTCAATTTCTCGCAAATGCCGGATGTGATCCGCACCGTGCGCGGCGCGGGCTATTCGATGGAAGTCTAGCTGCGTCAACGAAACAGCCGAAAAGATTTTCTAAACGATTTAATATCCGTCATTGCGGGCGTAACCGGTTGCGCTATGCTGTCCCGGTCAGCCGTTCGGCTCTGTTGAAACAGCCCTGCGGCGATTGATTTTTCACGCCCGATTGTCCAATTGGACATCGGGCGGCCGTCAGCGGAGTTTCGCGCCGGCAAGAGGGCTTTTCAGGGATGCCGCCTCCCCGCATCCCGAAAAGCCGCAGCACAAGAGGATTGTTGAGATGAGCAGAGCAAGTTTCGCGGAGCCCGCGGTGATGGGCGATCTGATGGCGCGCATGCTGTGGGAAATCGGCGCCGTTCACTTTTCGCCGGACGAGCCCTACAAGCTTGCCTCCGGCCTGGTCAGCCCCGTCTATATCGACTGCCGGCAGCTGATTTCCTATCCGCGCATCCGCTCCACGCTGATGGACTTTGCCGCCGCCCGGGTGCTTGCCGATGCGGGCTTCGAGAAATTCGATTGCGTGGCGGGCGGCGAGACGGCCGGCATTCCCTTCGCCGCCTTCCTGGCCGACCGGCTGGAACTGCCGATGATCTATGTGCGCAAGAAGCCGAAGGGCTACGGCAAGAACGCGCAGATCGAAGGCCACCTGCCGAAGGGCGCACGGGTTCTGGTGATCGAGGACCTGACGACGGCCGGCGGTTCCATGTTCAACTTCATCAATGCCATCCGCGCAGCCGGCGGCGTGGTGGAACACGGCATGGCATTGTTCTATTATGGGATTTTCGGCGAGGCGGAGAGACGTTTCCGCGAAGGCGGCGTTGCCCTTCATTATATCGCCACCTGGAAGGACGTGCTTGCTGTGGCGCGCAAGGACGGGCTCGCCGATCAGGCGACCCTCGATGCCGTCGGCGCCTTCCTCGACCATCCGATGGACTGGTCGCGGGCGCGCGGCGGGCTTGAGGAACTGATCGTCTGAGGGGAGGGGACGCCCGCCTCGGTTGGCGGGCGAACTGCCGCGACCCGGCGCACGGACGCCTTACAGAAATTGGGAGAAGATGAATGATTTTATGCTGCGGGGAAGCCCTGATCGACATGCTGCCGCGCGAGACGGACAGGGGCGAGCCTGCCTTTGCCCCTTACGCGGGCGGCGCGGTCTGCAACACGGCGGTCGCGCTTGCGCGGCTCGGACGCAAGACGGGCTTTTTCTCCGGCATTTCGTCCGACCTGATGGGCGATATCATCCGCGAAAAGCTTGATGCGTCGAAGGTCGATCACAGTTATGTCGCCATTTCCGACCGCCCGACGACGCTCGCCTTCGTCAAGCTGGTCAACGGCTCGGCAAGTTACGCTTTCTACGACGAGAACACGGCGGGGCGGATGATCACCGAGGACGATCTGCCCGAGATCGGCGCTGATTGTTCGGCGATGCACTTCGGCGCGATCAGCCTCATCCCCGAGCCCTGCGGCTCCACCTATGAGGCGCTCCTGATGCGCGAAGCGGACAAGCGCGTGATCTCGCTCGACCCCAATATCCGCCCGACCTTCATCACCGATCCCGACAGCCACCGGGCGCGGATCGAACGGATGGCGGCAAAGTCGGATATCGTCAAGTTCTCCGACGAGGATCTCGACTGGTTCGACCTTGAGGGCTCGCTTGACGACAAGGCGCGTCACTGGATTGCGGCCGGGGCGAGCCTTGTCGTGATCACCTGCGGCGCGGACGGCGCGATCGGTTACACCGGAGAGCACAAGGTCGCGGTGCCGAGCGAGAAGGTCGCGGTGGTCGATACCGTCGGGGCGGGTGACACGTTCGATGCCGGTATTCTGGCCTCGCTTGATATCGCCGGTCTCCTGACCAAGGAGCAGATCCGCACGCTTGCGCCCGAGGCGATCGCCGAGGCGCTGGCGCTCGGCGCCAGGGCCGCCGCCGTCACCGTCTCCCGCGCCGGCGCAAATCCGCCCTACGCGCATGAAATCGGGCTCTGACGTCTCGTTTCCCGCTTTGTTGGCGAAAGGTGATCAGCCGGTGTCCTCCGGCTGATACTCGAGGATGTCGCCCGGCTGGCAGTCGAGCGCCTCGCAGATTTTCTCCAGCGTCTCAAACCGCACGCCCTTGACCTTGCCCGAGCGCAGCAGCGAAATGTTCTGCTCGGTAATGCCGACATGTTCGGCGAGGACCTTCGCCCGCATCTTGCGGCGGGCGAGCATGACATCGAGATTGACAATGATCGGCATGGGTCAGACGAAACGCTGATAGTCGTCGTTGATCGCGGTGGCGAGCACCATCACGTGACCCATCACGAACAGCAGCCCTGCGAGCAGGAACAGCATCAGTTGATCGCTGCCGAGCCCGATCGCCAGCGCCCGGCTGCCGGGCGGGTTGGCGATCGTCGCCAGAAGCGTTGCCACGGGATGCAGGACAACGCCGGCAACGGCCCCGGCCAGCGCGATCAGGCCCGCACGGCGCAGAAGCGCCGCGACCTCATGGGAAAACGGACTGTCATGCTGGAGCCTGTCGAACAGCGACCAGACGGTCTGCAGTCCGTAGAAAAGCAGCCCCGCCAAGAGCGCGAAGAGCGTGAAAAGCGCCAGCCCCGTTGCCGGCGTCAGCGTCACGGCGACGGCAATGTCGAGCGCATCGGCAAGCCAGGTCGAGACCCGGTCCGGCCGCACAAAGGCCGCCCAGGCCGCATAGGCGAGGCCCGCCGCAAGACCGGCCTGAATGATCCGCGTCAGGAGCTTCATCTGGCCGCATAATCTGGAAAGCGCGACCGCATTGTTCGATTTCATAGGAATGCCTCTTGTGTTACGAGATAAAATTATCGTAAAACAATAAGAAATTGATGTCAATCGAGGAAAGATTATGTTCCGATCCTTTCTTGTTCGCGCCTGTTGCTTCGTCGGCCTGCTGGTGTCGGCGGCCTGTTCGACAATTGGCGGCGTCGCGCCGGCCGCGCTCGAGGCCGTTTCGCCGCTTGACGCCGATCTGGCCACGCTGGTGATCGAAGTGACCAAGCCGGCGGCGCTGCCGGTCGACGACAATGATCTGGCGCTTGCCCTGCGCTGGGACGTACCGGGCCAGGAACGTCTGGAGGAAGAGGCGGGACTGAGGGTGTCGCGCCGGACGCCGGCCGCGGCCGCGGCGGACCGGTTGGCCGGCGGCGCGCGGGATACGGTTGATCTCGTGCTCGCGCCGGAGGATGCGGTGCGCATGGCGGAGCTTCTTGCCCGGATCCGGCGTGACAAGCAGGAGGGCATCGACGGCAAGGGCGCGCTCTCGGTGTCTTTCACGGCGCATTGTGTCGAGGGCGGCGCGGATCTTTCCGGCATGACCGTCGATGTCGCGCTCACCCTCGAACCCGATCAGCCGCCCATCGACCTGATGAGGGACGCGAAAATCGGCAGGCTGCTGGAAAGCCATGGCCGCGAACGGTTGCCCGATTGCCGGAAAGGGCCGGCTGGCGGCCTGTAGCGAGAGCTCCTCCGGGGAATGACGGGCATGGAACGGGCCGCTCGTCTCTTTACTCGGCTTTAAGCTATCGCCGATAGTATGAATGATTATTAACCATATTTGTGACGCCCAGTATGCCCGATTTCAAAAAACTCATGGTTGCTTCCGGTCTTGTTCTTCTTTCCGCCTGCTCCTTGAATTTCCTGCCGGGCGCCAAACCGACGATCCCGTCGCCGATCGCGGCCAATCCGGCATCCCTCAGGATTGCGGTGCTGGCGCCCGAAGAGCTGCGGCTGCCGAAGAATGAGATCGTTCTGACCGTTTACCAGAAATCCGGTTCCGGCGAGATCAGCCGGGACTACACGCTTGTGGCGGCGGATGCCGGGCAGGAGGCTGCGGCGGTGGCAGAATTCCGCAAGCCCGGCCAGAAGCTGACCGTGCTGCGTCTGTCGCCGACCGATGCATTGGCGCTCAGGGACCAGCAGCAGGAGATGGCCGCAGCCCGCGAGACCGGCGGGGCCAAGCCGGGCTTTTCGGTCGATCTCGACGCGGCCTGCTGGAACGGGCCGATGATCGCGCCGGCCGTGCCGCTCGACGTCCTGATCGAAGCCGGAACGGAGGAGGGTTTCCACCCTCTGCTTCAGGATATCGACATTTTCGCGCTGATGAACCGGCCAGAGGAATCGCGGCTGAAATCCTGCTCTTGAAGCATCAGCCGCAGGTCTGCGCCATAGAGCTTTTCGCGGTCAGATGGAAACATCTGACGTCAAAGAAGATGCGTTGAAACAAATAGATAGATCATTTCCGCGTTTCCAGGAAATGCGGAAACGATCTAGAGACTGGCGTTTTATGCGTCAGCGTCCTCGTATGTCGCGGCAACGCTGTCGAGGGCGCGCTCCATGCCCGGGCGCAGCGCCACGAGCAGGCTGGCATAGCCGTCTTCTCCTGGCCAGAATCGTTCGGCGAGAAAAGGGCCGGCGCCAGGCGTAACCCGGGTGACGGCGATATTGGCATCACCGAGATTGAACTCGGTCAACCGCATCATCAACTGTTCGCCCAGCGCCAGCGCCTCCATGTCCGGCCGCACCAGCATTTTCCAGACCCATGCCGCGCCCATATGCACCGGCTGTATGGCGGCCGCAATCAACTGGTCTTCGAGATAGAGCGCATGGATTCTGAGCCGGTCGTTCTCCGACAGAAGCCTGGCCACCGGGACGAAGGCCGAAAAGCGGCTGGCATTTTCGGGCGTGTCGCACAGAAGCGAAAGGTCTTGCAGCGCGGCGGAGACTTCACGCGGGTTGCGGGCGACGTGATAGGCGATCCGCCCCTTCCTCCGCAGCGCTTCCCATTTGCCGAGATTATCCTGCCAGGCATCGCGCTCCGCCCGAGAGAGCGCACCTGTGGGGTCCATCCTGCCGGAAAGGGCGCGGCCGCGGAAGGCGCCGGCAACGCGGAAGGCAAGGCCGCGGGCGGCTGCCACGGCGCGTGCCGAGCGCATGAAGGCGCCATCGGCCAGAAGCGCCGGAAAGGCGATGATGCCCGGAAGATTGGCAAGCGAACCGGCCAGCGCCTCGAACAGCTGGTCAATGGTGGCCATCGGACGGTGACGTGCGATCAGCGGCGCGTGATACCCGCCTTCCGCCGTCGCCGCGACCATGTGCGAGCCGCGGTCCGTAACTGAAAAGCCCATGAGCGCCGCAAGCGCGCCGGCCTCGCCGGCCGTGTCTTCGACGAGCGCGAGGCGCTGATGAGCATGGCTTTGCCCGAGCGCCGTCATCACGAAAGCGGCCGACTGGAAGGGGTTCGCTTCGATGGCCTGGTTGGCGAGGCGATCGATTGCCGGCTCGAGGTCATCCGGGGCCTCGGAAAAAATGGAGAACTCGCCGCCGCTCCTCAATTCCAGACGGAGGTCGGCAACCGCCTTGCCGGGTCGCACGACCGAGAGTTTCGATTTCAGCCGTGCGGGGGGCCTTGGTCCGAGATCCTTGCGGATGATGCTCATCGGCGCGCCGCCTTTCGCCCGCCGTGGCGGCGTGCGGCTGCCGGGCGCCACTCAAACGCGCCGGAGGCGAGCGGTCTTTTGCGGACTGAACACATGGATACGCACTACTGATCGAGAACCCTTGGCAAAGTGATAAGCCGTCTGGGTTAACAAATTATTGGTCCGCACCGGCGGAGCGGGTTCCGCACGGCTCTTGCAATTCTGGCTGAAGCGGGCAGACTGTCTTCAAAATGTCATCACGCATGCGAGGCGGGAAAGCATGGCGCAAAAGCCGGATACGCAACGCAGGGACGGTGCCGACGACAACAATGTCGTCGAGCTGTCCCAGTTCAGGCCAGGCGGAAAGGCCGAGCCGCTGCCCGTGACCTTTCACCGGCGCGAACTCGATGCGATCCTCTGGGTTTACGGACGGATGGTCGGTGAGGGGGAGTGGCGCGACTACGCCCTCGACCATATGAAGGACAAGGCGGTCTTCTCCGTGTTCAAGCGATCCGGGGAAATGCCGCTGTTCAGGATCGAAAAGAATCCGAAGCTGGCCTCGAAACAGGGCGCCTTCAGTGTCACCAACACGCATGGCATGGTGCTGAAACGCGGCCACGACCTGCGCCAGGTGCTGAAGGTCTTCGACCGCAAGCTGAAGCTCGTCGAAAAGTAAGGGCCGTCAGAGCGAAAGAGGCAGCGGGTCGGTGGTATTGCCCGCGCCGAGCGGGCGCTGCATGAATACGGTGTCGAGCCAGCGGCCATGTTTGAAACCGGTGCCTGTCAGCCGTCCGGCATCGGCGAAGCCGCAGGATCTGTGAAGCGCCATCGAGGCCGGGCTCGCGCCGCCTATGACGGCAACCATCTGGCGGAAGCCGCGGGCTTCGCATTCCTCCACCAGCCGCAGGAGCAAGAGCTTGCCAACGCCGCGTCCGCGCGCCTGGGGCGCGAGATAGACCGAATTTTCGACAAGCCAACGATAGGCCGGACGGGTGCGGAAAGCGCTGGCATAGGCATAGCCAAGCAGCGCGTCGTTCTCGACGGCAGCGAAATAGGGAAAGCCGCCCGCCGCGATCGTTTCCATGCGCGCGGTCATCTCGGCGCGGGTCGGCGGTTCGAGCTCATAGCTGGCAACGCCGTTCAGGACGCTTTCGGCGTAGATTTCGGTGATGGCGTTGATGTCTTCTGCGGTGGCGGGGCGGATCGTGACGGACATGATGGCTGCGGTTCTTGCTGGTTCAGGTCATGAAAAAAGGCGGCCCCGAAAGGCCGCCTTGATTGGATCGTTTTCTGTTCGATCAGTTCCGGTTGCCCATCAGGCGCAGGAGGAACAGGAACATGTTGATGAAGTCGAGGTAGAGCGTCAGGGCGCCCATGACAGCCTTGCGGCCCGCGACTTCATGACCGTCGCCTTCATAGTACATTTCCTTGAGCTTCTGCGTGTCCCAGGCGGTCAGGCCGGCAAAGACCAGAACGCCGATCACCGAAACGGCGAAGGACAGCGCGCTCGACTGCAGGAAGATGTTGACCACCATGGCGATCAGGATGCCGAACAGGCCGATCACCATGAAGGAGCCCATGGCCGACAGATCACGCTTGGTGGTGTAGCCGTAAAGCGACAGCGCGCCGAACGAGGCCGCGGTGATGAAGAAGGTCTGCACGATGCTGGCCGTCGTGTACATGATGAAGATCGACGACAGCGACAGGCCGGTGAGCGCGGCATAGACCCAGAACGAGGTCTGCGCGGCGCTGACGCTCATCTTGTTGACCCTGAAGGCCAGGAAGAAGAACGCGATCAGCGGCGCGAACATGACCAGCCACTTCAGCGGCGAGCCGTAGACGGCGGCGCCGACGCTCGTCAGCAGGATGCCGTTGGGCAACTGCGCAACGGCGGCAGCCTGATCCGTGGTGGTGGCGAGCGAGCTCAGGCCGAAAGCCATCACGCCGGTGATCACCAGACCAAGCGCCATGAGATTGTAGATGCGCAGCATGTAGGCGCGCAGACCCTGATCGATTTCAGCACTCGCGTGCGCTCCCGCCTGCGCGCGGTTCTGATAGTTACGAAGATCAGCCATCAATTTCCTCTTAAAAAGCCCCTCGTTGATCACGGTGTCGGGAAAATGCGGCAAAAATGCACTATCCCAGGCGCCGCTGGGGGGCTCCAGCAAGCCTGACAACAATATGATAGGAACGGCAATGGGATACAAGGCATTCAGGAATGAAAAGCGACGGCGCTTTCTCAAATTTTCGTAAGAAACGTTCCGCCAGACCTGAAAAACGGACAAGGACCGCCCCATCTAGCAGGAAATCGTCCGGCTTTGAAACGCGGGACAGTCTGAAAGAGAGGATATCTCCCATGCGCTATTTCATCGCCGTCATTCTGCCCTGGCTTTCCTTCTTCACCATCGGCAAGCCGATCTCCGGCATCATCTGCCTGATCCTGCAGCTTACGCTGATTGGCTGGCCGGTCGCCGCACTCTGGGCGCTTTTCGCGGTGCAGAACTATTTCGCCGACCGCCGCAACGAGGAACTGATGGAAACGCTGCGTCGCGACAGATAGTCGCGCAGTCGATCGCAGAAGCATTCAGCCAGCCGGCAGGGGCGACCTGCCGTCCGGTTGTGCGTTGGGTCAAAGCTCGCGCAAATAGAGCGCAGGCTTCTGGCCCAGAAGGTGCCATGTGCCGAAAAGCCCGATGGCGACGGTGACGAGGATCGCGCCGCAGACGGTCGCGAGCGCGACAGAGGGCAGCAGCGCGAAGGGCAGCATCATGATCTGGGTCAGCGCATACCAGGCCGCCGCCGATCCCGCGACTAGGGCGAAGAGGCCGGTCATCGCGCCGAGGATCAGATATTCATAGACAAAGGCCCGGATCAGCGCCGGGCGTGTGGCGCCGAGCGTCTTCATGATCACCGCGTCATGGCCGCGCCGTCGGTTTCCGGCCGCAAGCGCGCCGGCGAGCACCATGACCGAGGCGATCAGCGCAATCGCGGCCGCCGCCCTGATGGCGGTGGCAAGCTGGCCGACGAGCTCGCCGGCGATCTCAAGTGCTGCCCGGACCTCGATCGTCGTGACGGTCGGGAAGGTCCGGGTCACGGCGCCGAGGATTTCGGCGTTCTTCTCCGTACTGCCGTCCGGATTGGTCAGCGTCGCCAGCCAGGCATGCGGCGCGCCGGCAAAGGTGTTGGGCGAAAACACCATGACGAAATTGATCGACAGCGATTCCCACTCGACCGAGCGGAAGCTTGCGATCCGCGCGGTGATCTCGCGTCCGAGCACGCTGACGGTCACGGTGTCGCCGAGCTTCAGGCCAAGTTCCTGGCCCTCTTCGGCGGCAAAGGAGACGAGCGGCTCGCCGCTATAGTCCTCCGGCCACCATTCGCCTTCGGCAAGCGTCGAATTTTCCGGCAGGTCCGCGTCATAGGTGATGCCGCGGTCGCCGCGCAGCACCCAACGCGCTTCAGGCGGAGCCTCCCACTCCGAAGCCCTTGTGTCGTTCAGCGCCATGATCCGCCCGCGCAGCATCGGCACAAGGGAAAGCTCGCCCTCGGGCGCTTCCTCGGCGATCAGATCGCGGAACCCGTCGACCTCGTTGCCCTGAATATCGACGAAGAAGAAATCGGGAGCGCGTTCGGGAAGCGTGCGGGAGAGTTCGCGGTTGAGATTGCCGTCGATCAGCGCCAGCGCCACCAGCAGCGTCAGTCCGAGGCCGAGCGACAGCACGACCGAGCCGGTGAGCGCGCCGGGGCGATGGATATTGCCGATGGCAAGGCGCAACGAAGGCGCGCGCGGATGCGGCGCACGGCGTGCGAGCCATTTGATGGCAATCGCGACCAGCCGCAGCACCAGGAAGGCGCCCGCGACGGAGGCGAGAAACACGCTTGCAACGAAACGCTCGTCCGCCGTGAAGATGGCGAGCGCCGCCAGCGCGGCAAGCGTTATCGCCGCGGCGGCCACGAAAGGCCATGCCGGCCGTCCGCCCTCGTCAAAGCCGTGTTCGCGCAGAAGCGCGGTTGCCGGCACGTTGCGGGCGGCGGCCAGCGGCAGGATGGCGAAGGCGATCGCGGTCAGAAGGCCAAACAGGGCGGCGATAAGGAGCGCCAGCGGGAACACGCCTGCGGGAATCGCGATCTCCAGCAGGGAGGAGAGGAGCGGCAGCGCGATCAGCGGGATCACCGTGCCGAAGACGAGGCCCGCCGCGATGCCGATCATCGCCACCAGCATGATCTGCAGGAAATAGATCGCGACCACCATATTGGCCGGCGCGCCGAGGCATTTGAAGGCGGCAATCGCGCGCCTGCGGCTCTCCAGATAGGCGCTGACCGCATTGGCGATGCCGACGCCGCCGGTAATCAGCGTCGCAAGCCCGACAAGCGTCAGGAATTCCGAGAGGCGATCGACATTCTCGCTCAAGGACGGCGCAGCGCGGTCGCTGACGCGTACCGACCAGCCGGCATCGGGGAGGGCCTCCTCGGCGGCTGTCTTGACCGCGTTCGGATCCGGTGAGGAGGCCGGCAGGCGGACGCGGTAGGCATATTCGGCAAGGCTGCCAAGCTGGACGAGGCCGGAGGCTTCGAGCGCGTCGCGCGAAATCAGGATGCGCGGCGCGAAGGCAAAGCCTTCCGAAAGCGAATCCGGCTCCTGTTCGAGCGTGCCGGAGACCCGGAGCTCGGCATTGCCGAGGAGCAGCGTGTCGCCGGCGGCAAGGCCGAGCCGGTCGGCGAGAAGCGGCGCGACGAGCACGCCGAAGCGGCCGTCCCCGCTTTCCGACAGCGCATCTTCAAGCGGCATCGCAGGATCGGAAATCACGCTGCCATAGAGCGGATAAAGACCGTCGACGGCCTTCACTTCCGCCAGAGACTGGTCGGAACCGTCGGGGAGCCGCGTCATCGAGCGCATCGTCACCGACTGCGACATCGTGCCGAGGTCTTCGACATAGGCGAGTTCGTCGCCCGCCAAAGCCTCGTTGTCGCGCTCGAAGCGGATATCGGCGGCAAGGATCTCGCGGCCGCGTTCGGCAATGCCTGCATTGACGGCGTCGGAGACCGAATTGACGGCGGCGATCGCGGCAACGCCCAGTGCGATGCAGGCGAGGAAGATGTAGAAGCCGGAAAGCCCGCCGCGCATTTCGCGCAGCGCAAATTTCATGGCGAGCGAAAGGTTTATCCGGTTTGCCTGCATCACTCGGCGACCCCGGCGCGCTCATGGCCGACGATCTCGCCGGAGCGGACCTGGACCTGCCGGTCGCAGCGCGCGGCAAGTGCGGGGTCGTGGGTGACGAGCACCAGCGTCGTGCCGCTGTCGCGCTGGCGGTCGAACAGAAGGTCGGCGATCTGTGCGCCGGTGTCGCCGTCGAGATTGCCGGTCGGCTCGTCGGCGATCAGCACGGATGGTTCGGGGGCGAGCGCGCGGGCGATTGCCACGCGCTGCTGTTCGCCGCCGGAAAGCTGGCCCGGATAATGCGTCATCCGGTGGCCGAGGCCGACGCTCTCAAGTGCCGCGCGGGCGCGCTCAAAGGCATCGGCGCGGCCGGCAAGCTCCAGCGGAATGGCGGTGTTTTCGAGCGCCGTCATGTTGGCGATCAGGTGGAAGGACTGGAAGACGATGCCGATATTTTCGCCGCGAAAGGCTGCCAGCGCATCTTCCGAAAGGGCGGAAAGCGCCGTACCGTCTATCGTGATCTCGCCGCTGTCGAGCCGTTCGAGCCCCGCTATCACCATCAGCAGCGTCGATTTGCCCGAACCCGACGGACCGAGAATGCCGACGGATTCGCCGCGGCCAATGTCAACGGACATACCCTTCAGCACGTGGACGGCGGCCGAACCCTTGCCGAGGGTGAGGTGGGCATTGTCGAGCGTGATCAGATTTTCAGACAAGGAACAGTCCTGCTTTGAAATTTCGGGCGGGTCAAACACATATAGACAATACGGACCCTGACGCCGGATGGACCGGCAAACGGGTATGAAAAGGATTTAGGAGCGAGATGATGCGATTGAAAGCGACGGTGCCGATTGTTTTTGCGTTTCTGGCGGCGCTTGTGGCTGCCTTGCCATCAAAAGCGCGTGAACCGGTCAATCTCGTGGTGTTGGGTGATAGCCTGGTCGCCGGCTACGAGCTTGGCCCCGCTGAAGATTATCCGGCACAGCTTGAAGCGGCCTTGACCGAGGCCGGCTATCAGGTCGCCGTCGCCAATGCCGGCGTTTCCGGCGATACGACGAGCGGCGGCCTGGCGCGGGTCAACTGGTCGGTGCCCGACGGCACGGACGGGGTGATCCTCGAACTCGGCGCCAATGACGCGCTGCGCGGCGTCGCGCCGCAAAAGGCGAAGGAGAACCTCGCCGCCATCATCGAGAGCCTCCAGGATCGCGATATTCCTGTGATGCTGATGGGGATGATGGCGCCGCCAAATATGGGCGCGGACTATGCGGACGCCTTCAATCCGATCTACGAAGCGCTTGCCGAACAATACGGCGTTCCGCTCTATCCGTTCTTTCTCGATGGCGTCGCCGCCAATGCGGCGCTGCAGCTTTCCGACGGCATGCATCCCAATGCCGACGGCGTCGCGGTAATGGTCGAAAACACGCTTCCCGCCGTAACAGCCTTCATCGACACTATCGGGGGACAAACAAATTAACGCTTGCGTCAACATGGCTTAGATGATTCGCTGGAGGGGTCACTAGCAGATTCGGGGAGCTCGCCATGCCGAGAATTTTCACCGCCCTCGAAATCCCGCGCGAACAGGCGTTAAGTCTTTCGCTGTTGCGCGGCGGCCTGCCCGGGGCCCGCTGGATCGATGTGGAAAATTACCACATCACCCTGCGGTTCATCGGCGATGTCGATTTTCGCACCGCCGACGAGGTGGTCCATTGGCTCGACCGGATCGAGCGACCCTCCTTTCAATTGAGCCTCACCGGAACCGGTGCCTTCGGCAACAAGAAGCCGCACGCGATCTGGGCCGGCGTTTCGCCGGCGCCGGAGCTTTTCGCGTTGCAGGGCGAGATCGACCGGATTTGTCAGCGGTTGGGGCTGAAGGCCGATCCGCGCAAGTTCACGCCGCACGTGACGCTGGCGCGGCTTCGCGGATCGAAGGTGCAGGACGTGGTGGAATATCTTTCCGCCCGCGGCAATTTCCAGACCTTGCCCTTTACGGTGCCGCGCTTTGTGCTGATGTCGTCGCGCGATTCCGTCGGCGGCGGACCCTACCAGGTGGAAGAGGCCTTCGATCTTTATGATCCGAGCGAGGCCTACAGCTTCGACATGAGCGACTGGCAGCCCGCCAAAAGCATGTGGTAGACGGTCTCAAACCCGTCATCGCCGCCGTAATAGGGATCCGGCACGTCCCGGCGCTCGCCGAGTGTATATTCCGAAAACAGCGCGACTTCGGCAGCGGCGCTGGTGCCGGCAAGCCGTTTCAGCGCGGCCATATTGCCGCTGTCCATGCCGAGAATGATCGAGAACCGGCTGAAGTCGACAGGTCTGATCTGCCGCGCGCGCTGGCCGGAGATGTCGAAGCCGTAGCGCCTGGCCGTCGCGCGCGACCGCGGGTCGGGGAGCTCGCCTTCGTGCCAGTTGCCGATGCCGGCGGAATCGGCGCTGAATTCGTCGCTGCGTCCGGCCTGTGCGGCAAGATGCGTGAACACGCCCTCGGCGAGCGGTGAACGACAGATATTGCCGCTGCAAACGAAGAGAATGGAGCGTTTTTCAGGTTGTGCCATGATGTTTACGCAATTGTCTGGAGGATCGGAATTTCGATGATCGGGGAGACAATGACATGAATGATGCGCGACTGGAACCTGAAGCGCTGCGGACGGCCATGCAATCGTGCGGGAACTGGGCGATCAGCGAGGACGACACCGCGATCTCCCGTGATTTCAAGTTTACCGATTTTCGCGAGGCCTTTGCCTTCATGAGCGAATGCGCGCTCGCCGCAGAGCGCCTTGATCACCATCCCGAATGGAGCAATGTCTATAACCGCGTCGGCGTTTCGCTGACCACGCATTCCTCCGGCGGCATCAGCGCCCGCGACATCGAGATGGCCGGCATCATGGACAGGGCGGCAAGCCGTTTCGGCGTTTGAACCGGGGCCGCGCCGTCCTATATTCCGGTGCGAAGGAGCCTTTCATGAGTGACATCAAGTATGGAGACATCCTCGAACCCGGCGACGAGGAGACCAGGGCCGAAAACGAAAGGACGGTGCGGGAGGGGTTCTGGGCGAAACTGCGCAGGACGGCCGCTCATATTCCCTTTGCCCGCGATGCCGTGGCTGCCTATTACTGCGCGACCGACCGCGACACGCCGCTTGGCGCCCGCGTGGTGCTCTATTCGGCGCTGGCCTATTTCATCATGCCGGCCGATCTTATTCCGGACATCTTCCTGTTCGTCGGCTTTACCGACGATCTGGCCGTGCTGACCACGGCGTTGACGATGATCCGCAGAAATATGAGAATAGAGCATTATGACCGTGCAGACCGGGCGCTGACGACGCTGGATACCGACTAAGTTTCAGTTCATGCCGCAATCTTGCCCTGATTGGCGGCATGTGTCTTTGCACCATCATCCAGGCTTCCGGCCTTCGCTAAAATCCACGTCATGTTGAGGTTTTGGTAACCTCGAATGCGTATTGAATTGAACGAATTCGAAACGTATCGGCCTTGCCGCTTTTTGACAGGGCAGGGGCCGGCGGCAGCAGAGAAAATCGGCAGGATCATATGTTTGCAAAAAGAATCGTCCTCGTACTGGTCATTCTGTTCACCGGCGCCTCGATCGCTTCCGCGCAGACGCCGACACCGATCCAGAAATTCGACGCCTGGGTCGCCTATTCCTACAATTCCGATGCCGGCAAGGTCTGCTATGTCCTTTCGGTGCCGGCCAAGAAGGAGCCGGCCAATGTCGACCACGGCGACAATTTCTTCGTCGTTACCAAATATCCGGGTCAGAACGTCACGCTCGAGCCTCAGGCCATGATGGGCTACAATCTGCGCGAAGGTTCGACCATCGACGTCATCGTCGATGGCAAGAGCTTCCCGATGTACCACAAGGGCCAGGGCGGCTGGCTGGAGAACGCGGCGCAGGAGCCGGCGCTGGTGGCGGCCATGAAGGCCGGCCGGACGATGGAGGTGAAGGCCACCTCCGCGCGCGGCACCAACACCACGCATACCTATTCGCTGATCGGCATTACCGCGGCGCTCGACAAGATCAGCGCCTGCAAATAGACACAGCGCTTCCCAAACAAACCCGGCCCAGGCCGGGTTTTTCGCGCCCGGCCTTGCCGTCTGCGCGGGTGAGCCATGCGGCACAGGGGATGACGGCCGGAAACAGACATGCTATAGGCTCGCCGCAATTGCTCAGGCGCGCCTTTGTTGTGCGGCGCCTGATGGAGCTGAAAGCAAACTTCTTTACTCTTTTGCGGGTCGCGCACCGTCGGGATGAAAGCCCGGCGCAGAAGCGTGGATTACCCGCGATCGGCGTTTTTACGGGAGCCCGAGAATGTCCGCTGTCGAAACCATCGATATCGAAGCCGAGCGCGCCAAACCGCGGCCGAAATCGGCTGCCGGGAACACGCTGATCGGTCTTTCCAAGCCGGAACTGGCCGAAGCGCTGTCTTCGATCGGCGTGCCGGACAAGCAGATCCGCATGCGCGTCAACCAGGTCTGGAACTGGCTCTATGTGCGCGGCGTCTCCGATTTTTCCGAGATGACCAATATGGCGAAGGACCTGCGGGCGAAGCTGGCGGAGACCTTCGACATCGCACGGCCGGAGATCGTCACGGAACAGATATCGACCGACGGCACCCGCAAATGGCTGATGCGCTTTCCCGCCCACGGCGCCGGACGCCCGGTGGAAATCGAGACGGTCTATATCCCGGAAGAAGATCGCGGCACGCTGTGCATTTCGAGCCAGGTCGGCTGCACGCTCACCTGTTCCTTCTGTCACACAGGCACGCAGCGTCTGGTGCGCAATCTGCGGCCGGAGGAAATTCTCGCGCAGCTTCTCGTTGCGCGTGACGCGCTCGGCGATTTCCCGAACCGCGATGCGCCGAACGGCGCCTTCATTCCCGAATCCGACCGCAAGGTCACCAATATCGTGATGATGGGCATGGGCGAGCCGCTCTACAATTTCGAGGCCGTGAAGAAGGCGCTGCTGATCGCCTCCGCCGAGGACGGGCTGTCGCTGTCGAAGCGCCGGATCACGCTGTCGACCTCCGGCGTGGTGCCTGAGATCTACCGCACGGGCGATGAGATCGGCTGCATGCTGGCGATCTCGCTGCATGCGGTGCGCGATGACCTGCGCAACATTCTGGTGCCGATCAACAAAAAGTATCCGCTGGAGCAATTGATCAAGGCCTGCCGGGAGTATCCCGGCCTTTCCAATGCGCGCCGGATCACCTTCGAATATGTGATGCTGAAGGACGTCAATGACAGTCTGGAGGATGCGCGCGATCTGGTGAAGCTCCTGAAGGGCATTCCCGCGAAGATCAATCTGATCCCGTTCAACCCCTGGCCGGGGTCGAACTACCAGTGTTCCGATTGGGAGACGATCGAGCGTTTCGCCGATTTCATCAACCAGGCCGGCTATGCCTCGCCGATCCGCACCCCGCGCGGCCGCGACATTCTCGCGGCCTGCGGACAGCTCAAGTCGGAATCGGAACGCATGCGCAAGACCGAGCGCCTGGCCTACGAGGCGATGATGATCGCCAATCACGGGGATTGAGGAGAGGCGCTGCGATTGCCGCTTGCTCCCAATACTCTCTCCCGCTGGCGGGAGAGATGCCCCGACAGGGGCAGTGAGGGTGGCGCGGCATCTCAAATCGTGACGGCGTTTGCGGGGTTAGACTCCCCCCTCACTGTCGCTTTCGCGACATCTCTCCCCTCCGGGGCGAGAGTTTTTGGGGGCTATGCGGTGAGGCACCGTCGTAATCGGGCCGCGCGTTTGTCCTACGAGCCCGCGACCAGTCGATAGCGTCGCTCAAGTCTTCGCCTGCCTCAAACCGCCTGCCAAATTCTTGTGCCTTCATGGCTTTCGAGCTTCTCTCACCGCGCCTGCGTCAGCAATATTTTCACCGCAAACAGCGAAAACACGCCGGCGAACAGGTAGTCGATGGCGCGCAGCACGCGTTTGTGGGCCATCAGCCAGCCGGATAGACGGTCGGCGGCGACGACGATGGCGACCGTCGGCAGAAGCGCCACGGCGATGAAGGTGAAGCCGAGGAAGATCAGCTTTCCGGTGACGTGCGGATCTCCGGCTTCCACAAACTGCGGCAGGAATGTCATGAAAAAGATGATGACTTTCGGGTTCAAGAGATTGACCCAGAATCCGCTTGCGATTGCCGCCCTCACGCGACCGCGCCTGCGCTCCGTTCTCGCTTCCGCCTCCAGCACGAAATTGCTGCCCTTGCGGATCGCCATCGCCGCGATCCAGAACAGATAGGCAGCGCCCCCTGTCTTCAGGATCATGAAGGCCGTCGGCGAGGCGACGATCAGGGCGGAAACGCCGAAGGCGACCAGCATCGTGTGGACGCAAAGGCCGAGATTGGTGCCGATCAGCACGGCAAGACCCGCGGCCCGACCCTCCTTCAGCGCCTTGTTGATCGATAGCGTCATGTCGGGGCCGGGGGTCAGCGCCAGAAGCAGGGTTGCCGCCGAAAAGGCGAGAAGCACGGGGAGCGAGGGTATGAAATCCATGAGAAACCGTCGAAACCTGGAACGCCGGCCGCGCGTTCACCGTTCAAGATGATTGCCGATAAGGTTAACAATCTGTAATGAGAGCGAAGCGGTTTGGCAACAATCCGCAGTGAGGCCCAGGGGCCGCCGACAGGACTGAAGGACGATTTTCTTGCGCATTCTCGATGAAGCCTTTTTCCCGGAACTGCCGAATTATTACCGCGGCAAGGTGAGGGAGAACTACGACCTGCCGGACGGGCGCCGGATCATCATCACCACCGACCGAATCAGCGCCTTCGACCGGGTCCTGGCCTCCATTCCGCACAAGGGCGCTATCCTGACGCAGATCGCGCGTTTCTGGTTCGACGCGACCGCCGATATCGCTGACAATCATGTCGTCGCCTATCCGGACCCGAACGTCGTCGTCGGCAAGAGGCTTGATATCCTGCCGGTCGAGATCATCGTGCGCGGTTATCTTGCAGGCACCACCGACACCTCCGTGCTGACCCGCTACAAGCGCGGCGAGCGCAGGCTCTATGGCTTCGACTTTCCGGACGGGATGCGCGACAATCAGGTCCTGCCGGACCCGATCATCACGCCGACAAGCAAGGCCTTCGACGGCGGTCACGACGAACCGCTGACGGCTGACGAGATCATCGAACGCGGCCTCCTGACCAAGGCGCGCTGGGAGGAAGTTTCCGAAAAGGCGCTTGCGCTTTTTGCCCGCGGCCAGGAAATGGCTGCGCGCCAGGGTCTGATCCTTGCCGACACGAAATACGAGTTTGGTATCGATGCCGAGGGCAATCTTCTGCTCGCCGACGAGATCCATACGCCCGATTCGAGCCGCTACTGGATGGCCGACAGCTATCAGGCGCGCTTTGCTGACGGCGAACGGCCGGAAAGCTTCGACAAGGATTTCATCCGCTCCTGGGTGGTAGAGCGCTGCGATCCCTATTCGGACCCGATCCCCGAGATCCCGCGCGATGTGATCGAGGCGGCGTCCGGCGTCTACGCCCGGGCCTTCGAAATGATCACGGGAACGCCGTTCGTGCCGGATGAGAGCGGCGCAAGCGTGAAGGACCGGGTGCGCGCCAACCTCGCTGCCTATTATCCGGAGGCCGACTGGGGAGAGGGGTGATGCGCAGACCGCGGCGATCGGCAGAAGAAACACGCGAGGCCATCCTCGAAACGGCCGAACGCCTGTTTCGCGCGCGCGGTTACAGTGCGGTTTCGATCGCCGATATCGCGGGCGAGCTCGGCATGTCGCCGGCCAACGTCTTCAAGCATTTCCGCAGCAAGCTGACGCTGGGGCGGGCCATTGCCTATCGTCATGCCCGCCGCCTTGCCGAACGCTGCTCGATCGAGGACCTTTCGGACCCGCCGGACCGGCGGCTGACAACCTTCCTGTCGCGGCTTTCGCGCGAACATGTGCGCGACAAGCGCGAGAACCAGTACCTGTTCGAGATGATCCCGCTGGTGCTGGAAGATCCGGCCAAGGGCGGCCGCATCTATCGCCGGCTCGTCGAGGAGAAACTGTGCTCGCTGATCGCCGAAGGCATGGAGGAGGGGATCTACGGTCCGGGCGATCCCGCGCTCGATGCCGCCGCGATCGTCGACATGCTGGGCTGCGTCCTCAATCCGCGCATGATTTCATGTGCCGATCCCGCAACACTGGCTGACAAAACGCAGCTGATCGTCGCCCTTGTCGACGGCGGATTGAAAAACCGCGTTGTAAAGTGACGTTATCTACGATACGTCACCAAGGAGATTCGTTTTGTGCCTTGTGGCGAACTTTTGCCGCAATCGCTGACACGCGAGATATTGAGTTTCTGCGCTGTTAGGATTGTGTTAAGAAAGTGGCCATTGATTGATTTTCTATTCTGGATAGGTGCCCATGCTGTCGCGCAAGCTTCCAATTGCCGCTCTTAGTGTTCTTGCAATGGCGCTTAGCGCTTGCAGTGATGACGGTAAGCAACAACAGGGCGGCATGCAGATGCCGCCGCCCCAGGTGGGCGTGATCACGCTTGAAAAGCAGTCCGTGCCGATCACCACGACGCTTCCGGCGCGCGCGGTCGCCTACCGGTCTGCCGAAATCCGGCCGCAAGTCAGTGGCATCATTACCGAAAAGGCCTTCAAGGACGGCGCCTTCGTCCAGCAGGGAGACCTTCTCTACCAGATCGAGCAGGATACTTACGAGGCCAATCTGGCCCTGGCGCAGGCCTCGCTCGACAAGGCGAATGCCACCGTGCCGGGCCTCGAGGCCAATTACGAGCGCTACAAACGCATCGTCAACCAGGGCGCCACCGAAATCCAGCTGACCGACGCGCGGACCGCCTACGAGCAGGCGCTGGCCGATGTCGAATCAGCCAAGGCTTCTGTGAAGACGGCCGAGATCAATCTCGGCCACACCGACATCACCGCGCCGTTCAAAGGCGTGCTGGGCGTCTCCAATATCTCGATCGGCAACCTTGCTTCGCCGTCGTCAACCACGCCGCTCGTCAGTCTCAACCAGCTCGATCCGATCTATGTCGACATGTACGAGTCGGCCGCCCAGGTGCTGAGCGCTTCCGGGAAGTATCCGGACTTCAAGAGCGAGCAGGACCTTTCGAGCGTCAAGGTTGTCGTCAAGCTCGACGACGGCAGCGACTATTCGGTCGCCGGTCATCTCGACGTCTCCGAGCGGACGGTGAACGAATCGACCGGCACGGTCAATCTGCGCGCCGTGTTCGACAATCCCGACAACGTCCTGCTCCCCGGCATGTTCGTGCGCGCCACGCTGACGGTGGCCGAGGAAGAAGGCTACCTCATTCCGCAGCTTGCGGCCCAGATCGAGGCCGGCGGCAAGGTCTCGGCGATGTTCGTCACGAACGACAACAAGGTCGAGACGCGCGTGTTCCAGAATGTGCGGGTATCCAACGACTCCTGGCTGGTGACCGACAAGGTGTCGGACGGCGACCGCCTGATCGTCGATGGCTTCCAGCGTCTGGTGGGCGGCATCACCGATGTCACGCCTGTGCCGGTCAAGATCAACGAGGACGGCGTTGTGGTCGATGCGAATTCGGACTCCGGTTCGTCCTCGGGATCGTCTTCCGGTTCCGGCTCGGGTGGCGGCGCGTCGGGCTCATCGTCATCAGGCGGAAACGGCTGAGCGTGAAGGTGTTCAGGCTCTAGAACCCAAGCGCTCGAGGAATATTGAATGGCTAATTTCTTCATCAACAGACCGGTTTTCGCCTGGGTGATCGCAATCGTGATCATGCTGATCGGCGGTCTCGGTATCTCGCAGCTGCCGATCTCCCAGTATCCGCAGATTGCGCCGACGACCATTTCCCTTCAGGCATCCTTCCCGGGCGCGAGTGCCAGGACGGTCGAGACGACGGTGACGAATGTCATCGAGGACGGGCTTTCCGGCTTCGATGACATGCTCTACCTGACGTCGAACTCCAGCCCCGGCCTGTCTCAGATTTCGGTCATCTTCGGCCCGAGCATCGATCCTGAAATCGCGCAGGTGGAGGTGCAGAACAAGCTGCAACTGGTGCAGCCGCAATTGCCGGACATCGTCCGCAGCCTCGGCATCACGGTCAACCGCTCCTCGTCGAGCTTCCTCATGGTCGTGGCGCTGACGGATGAAAGCGGCAACTACTCCGCCGCCGATCTCGGCAACATCATCGACAGCACGATCAACGACCCGATTTCGCGCCTTGACGGCGTGGGCAGCGTGCAGGGCTTCTATACGCCCTACGCCATGCGCATCTGGCTCGATCCCTACAAGCTCAACCAATACAATCTTACGGTTTCCGACGTTTCAAACGCCATCCAGGCGCAGAACCAGCAGGTTGCCGTCGGCGATGTGGGTGACAATCCCGTGGTCAAGGGACAGCAGCTCAGCATCACGGCGGTGTCCTCGAGCCAGCTCGAAAACGTTACCGAATTCGAGAACATCATCCTGCGCACCACCGAAAATGGCGCGACGGTGACGATCTCCGATGTCGGGCGGGTCGAACTCGGCCAGCGTTACTATCAGTTCAGCACGTTCTACAACGGCCTTCCCGCCGCCGGTTTTGCCATCGAACTCGCCAACGGCGCCAATGCCGTCCAGACGTCCGCGCGCGTGATCGATTTCATGAACTCGATCAAACCGACCCTGCCGGAAGGCGTCGACATCATCTATCCTTATGACACGACTCCCTTCGTCAAGCTGTCGATCGAGCAGGTGGTGCATACGCTGTTCGAGGCTATCGTGCTCGTCTTCGTTGTTCTGCTGGTTTTCCTGCAGAATCTGAGGGCGACGCTGATCGCCACGCTTGTCGTGCCGGTCGTGCTTCTCGGCGCCTTCGGCGTGCTCGCCTTTGCCGGCTTCTCGATCAACACGCTGACCATGTTTGCCATGGTGCTGGCGATCGGGCTTCTGGTGGATGACGCCATCGTCGTGGTGGAGAACGTCGAGCGCATCATGCACGAGGACGGGCTTCCGCCGAAGGAGGCGACCCAGAAATCGATGGGCGAGATCTCCGGTGCTCTGATCGGCATCGTGATGGTGCTGACGGCCGTGTTCATTCCGATGGCCTTTATCGGCGGCTCCACCGGCATCATCTATCGCCAGTTCTCGATCTCTATTGTTGCCGCGATGATCCTCTCCGTGCTTGTGGCGATGATCTTCACGCCGGCGCTCTGCGCGACCATGCTGAAGCCGGTCGACCCGACCAAAAAGGATCGTGGTCTTTCCGGCATGTTCAACCGCGGCTTCAACAGCGTCACCGACGGCTATACGCGCGCTGTCGGCTTCCTGCTGAAAATCCCGTTGATCGTCTTCGCGGTCTTCGCCGTGCTTCTCTTCGGCGTCTATCACTACTTCATGCAGCTCCCGGAATCCTTCCTGCCGGATGAGGACCAGGGGTCGCTCTTCGTGATCATCAACCTGCCGACGGGGGCGACCACGGAACGCACCCAGGCGGTCAGCGACCAGGTTGCGAGTTACTTCCGGAACGAGGAGAAGGACGCGGTCGAGGCCGTCTTCAACGTGCTCGGCTTCTCCTTCGCCGGGCAGGGCCAGAACTACGCGATGAGCTTCATCGAACTGAAGCCCTTCGAGGACCGCACCACGGAAACGCTGACGGCCGCGTCGGTGGCCCAGCGCGCAAATGGCTTCTTCTACACGCATGTCCGCGATGCTCAGGTCTACGTCGTCCAGCCGCCGGCAATCCCGGGTCTCGGCCAGTCGACCGGCTGGACCGGCTATGTGGTCGACAGCGGCAACCAGGGTCAGGCGGCAACGCTCGCCACGACCCAGCGCATCATCCAGCAGATGAATGGCGGCGGCATCGCCGCGCAGGTTCGCACGGATACCTTGCCGAACGAGACGCAGATGCTCATCGATATCGACGAGCAGCGCGCCGGCGCCTATGGCGTCAGCATCGCGGAGGCGACCGGCATGCTTTCGACGATCTATGCCGGCACGAATATCAACAACTTCACACTGAACGACAAGGTGAAGAAGGTTTACGTGCAGGGCGATGCGCCCTATCGCATGCAGCCGGAGGATATCTACAAATGGTATGCCCGCAATTCGAGCGGCGAGATGGTGCCATTCTCGGCCTTTACCGATATCGACTGGACCACCGGCGCACCGTCGCTGTCGCACTATAACGGCAACACTGCCGTCGATATCCAGGGCTCGACCAACCCGGGCTTTAGTTCGGGCGAGGCGATGAACCAGCTCGTATCACTGGTCGAATCCGCGCCGGGCGGCTTCACCGTCGCCTGGACGGATATGTCGCTGCAGCAGGTGATCTCGGGCAATGAGGCGGCGTATCTCTATATCGTCTCGATCGTCTTCGTGTTCCTTTGCCTTGCCGCACTCTACGAGAGCTGGAGCATTCCGTTCTCGGTCATTCTGGCGGTCCCCGTCGGCATTCTCGGCGCGGTCGTGGCGGCCAACCTCGACGGTCAGGACAACGACATCTACTTCAAGGTCGGTCTGCTGACGACGATGGGCCTTGCGGCGAAGAATGCGATCCTGATTGTGGAGTTCGCTCGGGAGCAGAGCGAGAAGGGCGACTCGCTGTTTGATGCGGCCATCCATGCGGCGCGGATGCGTCTGCGACCGATCATCATGACCTCGCTCGCCTTCATTCTCGGCGTCACGCCGCTGGTGCTGGCGACCGGCGCGGGCTCAGCCGCACAGAACGCCATCGGCATCGCCGTCTTCGGCGGCATGCTGGCGGCAACGACCTTGGGCATCTTCTTCGTGCCGTCCTTCTTCGTCGCCGTTTGCCGCGTCATGGGCATCGGCAAGAAGGAAGACAAATCGGCAGAAGAGCAACAGATCGTTTAAAAGAAAATTAACGATATTGCGCCGGCCTCGCGCCGGCGTCTAAAACAGTAAGGGTAGGCGGCCCGGGTTCGGGCTTGCCGAGATGACAGGATTGAGACCATGGTGTTGAGCCGCGTTACCCCCGTTCCGCTTTTGCTGCTGCTTCTGGCCGGCTGTGCCGTCGGTCCGGACTATGTGGCGCCGGCAACAGCATTGCCGGACAAGTTCTCCGAAGGCAGCAGTCAGAGCGTCGGCGACGTTACCGATGTCGCCTGGTGGAAGAGCTTCAACGATCCGCTGCTGAATTCCTATGTCGAGGCCGGCATGGCGCAGAACCTGTCGGTGCTGCAGGCGCTGGAGGCGATCGTGCAGGCCGAGGCCAATGTCGTCACCTCGACGGCCGGCGCCTTCCCGCAGGTCAATCTTCAGGCCTATGACACCGGCGCCGGGGCGGGCGGTGACGGGGCCTCCGCCCAGGCGCGCAAGACCTCGAACACATTCGGCGGTTCGGTGCCGATTTCCTGGGTTCTCGACCTTTTCGGCCTCTATCAGCGTTCCGGCGAAGCGGCGATGGCTCAACTCGACGCCGCCTATGCCAGCGCCGACGTCGCCAAGCTGACACTGATTTCCAGCCTTATCGACAGCTACATCAACGCCCGGCTTTACCAGGAGCGCCTGTCGATCGCGCGCTCCAACCTGAAGAGCCGCCGCGAAACGCTGCGCCTGACCCAGTTCCAGCTCGATGCCGGAGCGGCTTCGAGGCTCGATGTTGTGCAGTCGGAAGGTCTGGTGAACGCGCAGCTTTCCACCATTCCGCAGCTTGAGGCTGCCTATCGTCAGCAGGTATACGCGCTGTCGACGCTGATGGGATTGCCGGCCGCGACCCTGATTGACCAGATGAACAAGGTCAAGCCGATCCCGGTTACCCATGCGCGGCTTGCCTCCGGCGTCCCGGCCGACCTGATCCGCAACAGACCGGATATTCGCGAAGCCGAGCGGAACCTCGCTGCGGCGACGGCTTCGATCGGCGTGGCCGAGGCCCAGCTCTATCCGATGATCTCGCTGAGCGGCACGCTGCAGGCCAGCGTTTCCGCCAATTCGCTTGGCAATGCCGGCCAGACCTCCTGGTCCTTCGGTCCGACGCTCAGCCTCCCGATCTTTGACGGCGGCGCCCTGCGCGCGAATGTCTCGAGCGCGGAATCCCAGGCCCGGCAAGCCTATCTCGCCTGGAAGCAGACGGTGCTCAATGCCGTACAGGAGGTCGAGACGGCGCTTGCCGTCGTCACCCGCGACGGGCGGACCGTGTCTGCCCTGCGGGCAACCGTCGCCTCCTATCGCGACGCGCTTGAACTGTCGACCTCGAGCTACCGCGACGGCGCGACCTCGCTGCTCGACGTGCTCGATGCCCAGCGCGCCGTCTCCGATGCCGAAGCCAGCCTTGCCGACGCGATCGCGCAACAGGCCGGTGACTTCGTCGCCCTCAATGTTGCGATCGGCGGCGGTTACGCGGCCCAGTAGACCGGCCCTTCAGCCGGCTTCGAATTTGTCTCTCCAGCTTGGCAACGCTCCCCTTTGCGGGAGCGTTTCTGCTTCATAGACCCCTCGGGCTATGGCCCGGGCCATCGTCCGCATCGCCTCATGGCAGATCTCGGCAAAGGCGAAATCATCGGGTGCCGGTTTCTCGCCGGTCGCCGCGGCGAACACCGTGTCGCCGTCATAGGGCAGGTGCGCAGGATGGATTGCGCGGGCAAAACCGTCATGGGCCATGATCGCCAGGCGGTAGGCCTGCTGCTTGGTCAGCGTGGCATCGGTTGCAACCACGCCAAGAGTCGTTGCGGTGGTCGGCCCGCCCTTTATCGCAATCGGCAAGGCATCATCCGGTATTGAAACCGGCAATCCCAGCCCGCCGAACTCGTCTTCGTCTTCAAGTGCTGCCGCCCAGAAATGCGGGCCGCTGCCGATGGTCACGCTGCCCATGGCATTGACGGCGACAAGTGCGCCGACCCTGAAACCCGAAGTGGTCTCAGAGCTCGTCGATCCGAGTCCCCCCTTGAGGTTGACCGTCGTTGCGCCTGCTCCGGCGCCAACCGTGCCGAGGGCAAAGGGCCCGGTCTTCGCCGCCCGATAGGCTTCATAGCCCAGGTCGCGGTAGGGCGCGTGCAGGCCCCAGTTCTTGTCGCCGCCGTTCAGGAGATCCATAAGGATGGCGCCGGGCACGATCGGAATGCGGGCGGGGCCGAGTGGCAGGCCGCGCCCGTCTGCCCTGAGGCCGGACTGAACGCCGCCGGCGGCGTCGAGGCCGAACGCGGAACCGCCGGCCAGAACGAAGGCATCGACGGCCGCAACCGTCCGGCCAGGTTCGAGCAGCAGTTGGTCGCGGCTGCCCGGAGCGCCGCCGAGGGACAGTCCCGAAGCGGTGACGGGCCGGTCAAAAACGATGGCCGTCACGCCGGAGGCAAGATTGCGGTCCTCGGCGTTGCCGACGCTTATGCCGGCGATGTCGGTAATGAGATTGCGCATGTCTGCTTCCCCGTTGGTCGCCATACAGATATCAGCAAACCGGGGCGATCGGGTGCTGGAACGAGAAAAGAGTCGGATTTTTTCAGATTTTTGAAAAATGCGTGTTGACTTTGAAGGTCGGCTCACCCTATATGCGCATCACCGACGGGGTCGACGGTCGCTCTCGCGACCAACGATGTTGCCCTCACCTCCGCCGATTAGCTTTGCTGATTGACGTGTTTGAACTTCAGGGTTTTG